>NZ_JASPJA010000004.1:0-250145 GCF_030232125.1 Corynebacterium sp. MSK071
CACCGCCCTCTTCTTTTTGCGTTTTACCAGCCCTCCCGGCCGGTGGAAGGCCTCATCTGCAAAGCCAAGAGTACGGCACTAGGGCGTCCGCGGAGCGTTCAGTAACGCAATGAGCGATTAAGCCTCCTAGTGTCCGTTTGCACGCTCGTACAACTGCGCGGCCGGTCGGCGGTGAAGAGTTGTGGAGCGTTGCGGGGCGGAGTGGCTTTCCACTGTGGGTGGTCCTGGCAATTTATTTGCGTTCAGTAGGATCGAGCGCCGTCTTATTGAACCGGTCTGGGCGAGCGTTTGGCCTAGCGCTGTATGGCTCACGCTGCGGCAGCGCAAGAGGATCTAAATTCCGGCTTTTTCGCTTGGGGTTGTAGAATAGGGCCGGTATTTCTGTGCTAGTTCCAACCAAGAAAGGGTAGGGCTTAATGTCGGAGCGCAACCACAACGGGCGAGCTGGACGTGACCGCAAACCACGCAATAACAAGGGCCGTGATTTTAAGGGCGATTCCCGGAAAAAGAAGTCTTTTTCGCCGCAGCGCTCCGGTTACCGTGAGGAACGCATCAATCGTCGCATGAGTGACCCAGACATCCCGGCCGAGGTGGATGTTAACGATTTGGATCCCTTGGTTTTGCAGGACCTAAAATCGCTCTCGAAGGAGAATTCCGAGGCCGTCGCCAAGCATATGATCATGGCTGCGACCTGGATGGAAGACGATCCCAAGCTTGCCTTGCGCCATGCACGTGCTGCTAAGGACCGTGCCGGCCGCGTGGCTATCGCCCGAGAGGTCAATGGTATTGCCGCATATCGTGCTGGCGAGTGGAAGGAAGCGCTCGCTGAATTGCGTGCTTCCCGGCGTATTTCCGGCGGGCCTGGGCTGCTGGCCGTAATGGCTGACTGTGAGCGCGGCTTGGGACGCCCAGAAAAGGCGCTCGAGCTTGGGCGCACGGATGAGGCGGCCGACCTAGATGATGAATCTAAAATTGAGCTAGCGATTGTTTTAGCCGGAGCCCGCTTAGATATGGGCCAAGCCGAGTCTGCCGTCGTAACTATCCAACGCGCTCATCCTGATCGCGATGCACGCGGGATAGGTGCATGCCGCCTGGCTTATGCCTACGCCAACGCACTGCTGGAAGCTGGCCGGAAAGATGAGGCCAAGGATTGGTTTGAACACGCAGTGTCGATTGATGAGGGCGACTGGACCGATGCAGCGGAGCGCTTAGAGGAGTGTAAGTAGTGACGGTTCTAAGCAAACACGATGCTCTTCTGCTCGATCTTGATGGCACCGTGTGGGAAGGCGGCCGCCCACTTTCTAACGTGGTGGACGTCATCAATACCTGTGGTGTGCCGGCGGTGTACGTGACGAACAATGCTTCACGCAGCCCAGAAGCAGTGTCGAAGATGCTGGCAGACATCGGGCTCGAGGCGACCACGCAGCAGATTATTACCTCCGCCCAAGCAGTCCTTCAATTAGTGGCGGATGAGGTGCCAGCCGCCTCGAAACTCCTCATTATTGGTGCTGATTCCTTTCGTGATTTGGCCCGCGAGATGGGCTTTGAGGTGGTCTCCAGCGCTGATGACAAGCCTGCCGCTGTTGTGCAGGGTTTTGACCGTTCTGTTGGCTGGGAGCAATTGACTGAAGGGGCTCTGGCCATCCGCCAGGGAGCGAAGTTTTTCGCATCGAACCTAGATACTTCTCTGCCTATCGAGAGGGGATTTGCCGTGGGCAATGGTTCCCTCGTGGCCGCCATCCAGTCCGCCACCGGGGTAGAGCCGGTGTCTGCTGGAAAGCCTGAGCCAGCCATGTTTACTTTTGCGGCGAAGCAAATTGGTGCGAAAAAACCGCTTGCTGTAGGCGACCGTTTGGATACCGATATTGCCGGTGGTAATTCTGCTGCCATGAATACCTTCCATGTGCTTACCGGTGTTTCTGGGGAACTAGAACTTATTGAGGCACCTGTGGAGGCGCGCCCCAACTTTATTGGTGCAGGTATGCATGAACTGGCTTTGCCGGTCTCTGTTGCCCGACCTGGAGCACAGGGTGGATTTACTGCTCGGTGTGATGGACATGATCTTCTGCTCGAGGGCGGTGACGAAAAATCTACCTCCGTTCAGGCATTGCGCACCGTGTTGGAAGTTGCATGGGCCATGCCGTCACCGCCCCGCTATATTCAGCCGCGAAGCGAGCGTGCGGAAAGGGTTGTTGCGCAATGGCGGTAAAGCCGCATGATTTTCGGGCTGTCAAGGAGCCGGCAGAGATCGATGCGGAAGTAGCAGAGATCCTTGGAGAAGACGCAGCGGATTTGGCCGCTGAAGTAGATCAGCTTGATCGCGCCCACAATGTGTTGCGCGATGCATTGCAGGAGAATTAATGCCCCCACAACGTCGTAGGTTAGATGCGGAGCTGGTGCGCCGAAAGATTGCGCGGTCACGTGAGCAGGCACGGGAGATGATTAAGTCCGGCCGTGTCACGGTTGGTGGCTTCAAGGCGCAAAAGCCGGCGTCGATTGTAGAGCCCGAGGTTTCCATCAAGGTAGAGGAAGCCGAAGAAGACAAGTGGGCTTCACGTGGCGCTCACAAGCTTTTGGGCGCCTTGGCGGCGTTCGACGTCGATATGAACGGCCGAATCCTCGATGCCGGCGCTTCTACCGGTGGCTTTACGGACGTGTGCCTTGAACACGGTGCGCAGGAAGTGCTGTCTGTCGACGTAGGCTATGGGCAGTTGCTATGGCGCCTGCAAAACGATGATCGCGTAACCGTTTTAGACCGTACGAATATCCGGAATTTAACGCTGGAGCTTACCGACGGCCCTTGCGACGGCATGGTAGGCGACTTGTCCTTCATTTCCCTCCGCTTGGTATTGCCGGCCATTGTGGAATGTCTGAAGGACGGCGCTTGGTTGTTGCCCATGGTGAAGCCGCAATTTGAAGTGGGCAAAGAGCGCCTCGGAAGCGGTGGTGTCGTTCGTTCACCGGAACTGCGCAAGGAAGTAACCAAGGAAGTCGCTGAGTTTGCCCTGTCCCTTGGGTTGAGCATGCACGGAGCTGTAGCGTCCCCGCTGCCTGGGCCAAGCGGCAATGTGGAGTACTTCTTATGGCTGAAAAAGGACGGCGCTCCCACGGATCTGGCTAGAGTAGAAGAAATGATTGACCGTGCAGTCGAGGAAGGCCCGCAATGACCCGTGAGATCCTGTTGGTGCCTCATGCCAACCGCGAGCAGAACCTGCAGGCAACGTCGCGAGCAGCGGAGCTGCTACAAGATGCCGGGATTACTGTTCGAGTGTGCGCGGACGAGAAGGTCTTGCCTGGGCTAAAGCACGTCCCCCACACCGAAGACGCGGCTTCGGGGTGCGAATTAGTCCTGGTACTCGGTGGAGACGGAACCTTCCTCCGTGCAGCGGATATGGCACGTTCTGTGGATATTCCGGTGCTAGGAATCAACCTCGGGCATGTGGGATTTCTGGCTGAGTGGGAAGTCGAATCCCTAGATCAGGCCTTAGTGCGGGTCATAGACAAAAGGTACCGCATTGAGGATCGACTCACCATCGATGTCACCATCTTTGACGAGGAAGGAACCCTTCTCAATCGCAGCTGGGCTCTGAATGAGGCTTCGGTAGAAAACCAAAATCGCTCTGGAGTATTGGACGCAATTTTGGAAGTTGACCGCAGGCCGGTGTCTTCCTTCGGTTGTGATGGGGTGCTCATCTCCACGCCTACTGGGTCGACCGCCTATGCGTTTTCGGCTGGCGGGCCGGTGCTGTGGCCCTCTCTCGATGCGATTTTGGTAGTACCGAATAATGCGCACGCTTTGTTTACTAAGCCACTAGTCGTCTCGCCCAATTCTTTAGTTGCCGTTGAATCAACCATGCGTACAACTCCGGCGACCGTGATTTTGGATGGTTTCCGTGAGCTCGCAATGCCGCCGGGAGCTCGCGTGGAGGTAGTGCGAGGCGCGCGTCCGGTGCGATGGGTACGCTTGGATGACCAACCTTTTACTGACCGTTTAGTCTCGAAGCTGCGCCTGCCCGTAGAAGGGTGGCGCGGGCCGAAGGAGAAGTAGTGCTCGTCGATATTTCCATTAATGACTTGGGCGTTATTAGCCAGAGCTCCGCGGAGCTCTCTACTGGTCTAACCGTGCTTACTGGTGAGACTGGCGCGGGCAAGACCATGGTGGTTACTGGATTGCGGCTTTTAGCAGGTGGACGCGCGGATGCCTCCCGGGTGCGGGATGGGGCGAAGAAAGCAGCAGTAGAGGGGCATTTTTCCTCGGGGAAAGATTCTATCCGCGAGTTGGTCGAATCAGTAGGTGGGGAGCCCGATGAAAATGGAGAATACATCGTCTCCCGGACGGTTTCTGCTGCAGGTAGATCGAGGGCCTATTTGGGTGGTCGGGCGGTGCCTGCGGCAACCTTAGGCGAATTTGCCCGCGAACTTATTACGGTCCATGGGCAAAATGATCAGCTGCGTTTGCTTGCTCCCGAGGAACAATTGGGTGCAGTAGACCGTGCGGATCCTACGTTGACCGAGGTACGCCGTCGCTATACCGAGGCTTTTAAAGAATGGCGCCGTTTGGCAAAGGACTATAAGCGGCGTACAGAGCAGCGCCGCGAACTCGCGCAAGAGGTTGATCGCCTGCAGTTCGCGGTGGATGAGATCGACGGCGTTGCGCCGGAGCCGGGTGAGGATGAGGAGCTGGTGCAGCTGGTTCGCAAGCTGCAAGACGTCGACGGTCTTCGCGAATCCGCGGAAGTTGCACTGGCTTCTATCGACGGCACCGAGGAACTGGAAGAGGCTGCCTCGGCGTTGCTGGGCCGGGCGGTTTCGGCATTGGCGGGGACTACCGACAAGGAATTGGCCGCCTTGGGCGAACGGCTCAGTGAGATTTCTTCACAACTGGGCGATATTTCCGGCGAGCTGGGAGGGTATCTGGCCGGGTTGCCGGCGGATCCGCAGCTTTTAGAAAAGTCCTTGCAGCGCCAGCAGGAGCTTCGTACACTGACCCGCAAATATGCCGGGGATATTGACGGAGTTATAGCTTGGCGGGATGAAGCTGCAGCAAAGCTCGAATCCATGGATACCTCAACTGAAGCCCTAGAGGAATTGAAAAAGCAGGTCAAGGACGCTGAATCGGTGATGGTTGAGCGGGCTGGGGAGCTGACAAAGGGGCGCCGGCAAGCGGCGAAGGCTTTGGGGGAGCAGGTCACGCAAGAGCTGCACGGCCTAGCCATGCCGAATTCAACGTTGACGGTTGAGTTGACGCAGGCGAAATATTCTAAAACTGGCGCGGACGCGGCCGAGCTGCAGCTGAACGGAAAGCCGATCGCGTCTGCAGCTTCAGGCGGCGAACTTTCCCGTGTCATGTTGGCCTTGGAGGTGGTGCTAGCGGATGAGGACGGCGCCACCTTGGTCTTCGATGAGGTAGATGCCGGTGTGGGCGGACGCGCGGCGGTGGAAATTGGCCGCCGCCTGGCACGTTTGGCCGTGCACAACCAAGTTATCGTGGTAACACACTTGCCGCAGGTAGCAGCGTATGCCGATGCACACCTGCATGTTTCGAAGGAAAAATTCACTTCTGGTGTGGCCGAGCTTTCGCAGGACGAGCGCGTGGAGGAGTTGGCGCGCATGCTGGCAGGCTTGGATGATACGGAGACTGGTCGCGCGCACGCGCAGGAGCTTTTTGAGCGGGCACAGCAAGAAGCTTCCGCGCGCCTAACCCACTAGAAACAATAATCACGTCACAATAGGGGTCATGGCTCTGTTTTCCCGTAACCCCGAGCAGCCTGGTGCACTGCGCGATTGCACTCCGGGCGCTAAGGGGATGAAAAAATTTAGTGAAGGCGATGTCGCCGTAATTGATGCGGCTAATATCTCTCGCCACGAGGCCCAGACCCTCGTTGACCTTAAACCCTCCGCCGTGATTAACGTGGCGGAGTTTTCTACCGGTACGGTCCCCAATTATGGCCCGCACATTTTGCTTGACGCCGACATTGCCCTCGTTGAGGGCGTTGGCCAGTCCTTCGTGTCCGAGTTCAAGGATGGAAAGAAGGCGCGAATCGGGGAGGATGGCACCGTCTTTAGCGGTGATAAAGCTCTTGGCACGGGCCGCGTGGTTACTCGCGAGCGAGCAGAAAAGAACTTTACCGCGGCACAGGGTGCGCTGATTGACCACATGGAATCCTTCTTTGGCAACTCCATTGATTTTATTAACTCTGAGGGGCCGCTGCTTATCGACGGCCTCGGGGTTCCCGCTTCTGGCTCTGAGATCGCAGGCCGCAAGGTCGTGCTGTTTTCGCCAACAGACAGACACCGCGAACAGCTCAAGCAGCTGCGGAACTTTATCCGCGAGTATGAGCCGCTGCTGATTGCGGTGGGAGAGGCTGCAGATTCGTTGCTAGCACAGGGGTATAAGCCAGATTTCATCATTGGTGATCCCGATGGCGTCAGCGATGAGGCCCTGCGTTGTGGCGCCCGTGTGGTTGTTCCTGCGGATCCAGAGGGCGAGGTAGAAGGCCTTGACCGCATCCACGACCTCGGCATCGGTGCCATGACTTTTCCCGCAGCGACGCATTCAGGTACCGATTTGGGTCTGCTTTTTGCTGATTATCACGGCGCAGACCTCATCGTGCAGGCAGGCGGTGGGGTAGACCTTGATGATATTTTTGCGGATCGCACCAACCCGTCGGCGGTGCTTTCCCGGCTTAAGGCCGGCACCAAGGTGGTTGACGCGGATGCGGTGATTAACCTCTACAGTGCACCTTCGTCCAACCTTGGCTGGCTGTGGGCACTGCTGGGAATCCTGGTAGCCATTGCGGCGGTTATCCTCATTGTCGGTTTCGGCGGAAGTCAGGACTTTGCAAGTAACCTCAGCGAAACCTGGTCCAGGCTCTTTGGGGGCGCATAGAGCATGGCAAAGACTGAGCTAGTAGCAGGCTTGGGCTTCGGCGCCGCAGTAGGCGTGGCGCTGGGTGCCCTGATCATTGCTCCCAATCTGACCACCGGCATGGCCGATGATGATCCGATCCGTGAGGAGCACCGCAAGGTCGTCCAGGACAATAAGATTTTGCAGACCCAAAATGAGGCGAGCGATAAAATCGTGGCTGATTCCGGGGCGGAACTAGTAAACGGGGCATTGTCTCAGCGCCCCGTGCTCATCGTCACCACCGACGATGCAAATGGCGGAGACGTGGACGCAATCCGGAAGCTCTTGGAAACTTCCGGTGCCACGGAGGCCGGCGAGATTAAGCTGACCAAGGACTTTTTGCGCCCCGAAACTAAAGACAAGCTTTTGCCCATCCTGAAAGACACTGCGCCTAAGAAGGCAGATACCAAGGATCTGGATTCTGCGGGAGCGCTCAGCGGTGAGGTGCTCGGCACTGCATTGTCTATGGATCCTGAGAGCACGAAGCCCATGGCATCAGTACAAGAGCGTGCGGATGTGCTCCATAAGCTGCGCGACGAAGGCTTCATTGACTACGAGGATGGGACCATCGTTCCTGCCCAGGCCATTATCGTCGTCTCTGGCAATGGCCTGTGCGGCTACCCTTCCGATGCTTTGGCGGAATTTGTTACCGGGTTGGATGATGTCAATGGTTCTGTTGTGTTTAGCGGGCGTACCAAACAAACTCAGGACGATAAGGCACTTGCCCAGGTGCGCGACCAAGATGCGAAGCTGTCCACGGTCGATGGCACCGAGCGTGCAGTCGAGCGCATTGCCGTTATTTTGGCCACCGAGGAGCAGCTCGATGGTGGTCAAGGCGATTATGGTGCCACAGAGACCGCGGATTCTGCCCTACCGGGAAAGAAATAGCTCATGGCGCATGATTTCAAGGTGCTTGACTCGCAATTGCTTGTCGACGCCCCCATTCTCGCTCTCCGCCGCGACGAGGTTGTCATGCCCGGCGATGTTTCTGCCTCCCGCGAGGTAGTAGAGCACCTAGGCGCGGTGGCAGTGGTGGCACTGGACTCGGACGAACGCATTGCCATGGTGTATCAGTATCGCCACAGCGTGGGCAAGCGCCTGTGGGAATTACCGGCAGGTTTGCTCGACGTACGCGGCGAAGATGAGCTAACCGGCGCGAAGCGGGAGTTACAGGAGGAAGCTGGTCTGAGCGCGCAGACGTGGTCAGTGCTGTCGGATTTGGTAACTTCACCGGGGTTCTGCGAAGAAGCGGTCCGTGTTTTCTTAGCCTCCGACCTTTCTGAGGTGCCGCGTATGGAGGCTACCGGGGATGAAGAAGCTGATATGGAGGTTGCTTGGGTCCGGCTCGAGGACGCCGTCGACAAGGTAATGCGGGGCGAAATCGTCAATTCCATCGCCTGCAGCGGCATTTTGGCGGCTTATGCAGTGCTGCGCGGTGGCAAGGCGACCCGCAGCGTGGATGAGCCTTTCACGTTGCGGCCGACGTCGATGAGTGCCCGGCGCACGGGCGCGGACCTGAAGCAGCTGTGAGCGCGGTCGAAGATATAGCGCAGACGTGGCTTAACCATCTAGCGGTTGAGCGAGGCGTTTCTGCCAATACGTTGAGTAATTATCGCCGTGATGTTCGGCGCTATGTCACTTGGTTGGAGGACAACGGGGTAGAGGACCTGCGCGCGGTAACGCGGCCTATGGTGGAGGCTTATCTCAAGGATCTGCGGTCAAAAATGGCTGCGTCCTCGGCTAATCGTGCTCTCATCGTAGCCCGCGGGTTGCATAAATTTTCCGTGGCAGAAGGCGTTGTAGACGTCGATGTTGCGGTTGAGGTTACCCCTCCATCAACTGGACAGCATTTGCCGGAGACGTTATCGGTGGACGAGGTTAGCGGCCTTATTGAGGCAATTCCCACTGAAACCCCGGTGGATGTGCGCGACCGTGCTCTGCTGGAAATGCTCTACGGTACTGGCGCGCGAATCTCAGAAGTAATCTCCCTAAACGTTGATGACGTTTCCTCCGCGCAAGAGGTAATCCACCTGCACGGAAAGGGCGACAAAGAGCGGATTGTGCCCTTGGGTTCGCATGCCCGCCAAGCCATTGACGCCTATTTGGTGCGGGCTCGTCCGATGCTGAGCAAAGGCACAACGCCGGCGTTGTTTCTCAATACCCGCGGCGGAGCTTTATCGCGCCAAAGCGCGTGGGCAGTGTTAAAGACAGCTGCACAGCGTGTAGATCTGGGAAAGTCCATTTCTCCCCACACCTTGCGGCATTCTTTTGCGACGCACCTGCTTGAAGGCGGCGCAGATGTGCGCACCGTGCAAGAATTGCTGGGACATTCATCCGTGACGACAACGCAAATTTATACTCACGTCACTGCCGACTCCTTGCGTGAGGTGTGGCGCACCGCTCACCCCCGTGCCTAAGAAAGGACATATATGTTTTCTACTCGTGTAGCCGGCGCGGTACTTTCTACCGCGTTGCTTTTCCCCGCGGTGGCGCAGGCACAGCTGCCACCGGAGGTAGAAGCCGCTATTGCCGCGCCTATCCCGGTTCCGGCCGGCGAAACCACGACCGTGAGCCTGCCAGTGCCGGCCGAGGCGAGCTACTCGGGTGATGGGTGGAACGTTTCTGCCTCTGGTACCTCTGCTACCATCACCGCCCCACCAGAGGGCGGCCAAATCTCTGTTCCCGTCTCCGCCCAGGGTATGAATGCAACTCTCACGCTGGTAGCTGATGGTTCGGTGGAGCAGGAAGACATTCAGGAAGAAATCGACGGTGCAGAGGGTGCTCCAGCGCCGAGCCCGGCACCGAATAGGCCGGATGACGGCGGCAATCCGCCGGCAGACAAGGGGGCCGAAGGTGGGGCGGAAAAGCCCGCGCCGGCGAAAGAGAACGAAAATCTCCCGGTAGTCCCAGGCGAAAAACCGGAACGTAAGCCGGCAGGGGAAGCCAACCTTGAAGGTGCGGAATACGTCAACCTTGAATCTCATATCGAAGGCAATACGATTACCGCGAAGATGGGGCTCAAGCAGGCCTACGACCTCTACCAGCAGTTTAAGGACACGGAGGAAAACGACGTTAAGCTGCGCTACCTTGATGGTGAAGGAAATATTATCCAAGGCGTAAAGCACGACGTGGATGCTTCATCACGCACCCTCACTCTGACGTATCCAGAGGGGGAAGCGCCTGATAATCCCTTCATTATGCAGTTGCTGCGCAACGATGGCTCTGGTGCCGCCCTCATCGTCACTTTGCAGGACCCTAATTATCGATCTGAGTCGGAGAACCTCGATAAGCGGCAACAGGAAGAACCCAAAGATGATAATGAGAGCTCGCATATGGGCTGGATTATCGGAGGGGCAGCTGCGGCGATACTTATCGTTCTGATCGCTCTAGTGGCCGCACTCAAACGACGTTCTAGTCAACGCTAAAAGCTTGATATAAACTAAGTCTCGGTACTTTCTTGCTGTAGCGGGTACGCTTTAATGACAACGTTGTAATCAACCCTAAGCCAAGTGTCATGGTCCGGAACTTGGCGTCAAGGAAGCAGGTGTGACTGTGAGCGAAGAGGGTCTCTTTTCTGCCTCTGATGTAGAGGTGGGGCTGACCGGTCGTCCTATCCGCGAGTTGCCAGAACCCGCACCCTTGGAAAAGCATGGGCCGGCCACCATTATTTCGATGTGTAACCAAAAGGGCGGCGTGGGTAAGACCACCTCCACCATTAATATGGGAGCCTGCTTGGCTGAGTATGGCCGTAAAGTCCTCTTGGTTGACCTTGACCCGCAGGGTGCGCTTTCGGCAGGTTTGGGGCTCACACATGATGATATCGAGGACACTATCTATGACGTCATGCTCGATAGCCATACCTCTATTCACTCCGCTATCCAGCACACTGGGGTAGCAGGCCTGGATTTGGTACCGGCAAATATTGACCTTTCTGCTGCGGAAATTCAGATGGTCAATGAAGTAGGCCGCGAACACACGCTAGCTCGGGCCCTGCGCCCAGTGCGGCGCGATTATGACTTCATCATCATCGACTGCCAGCCCTCCTTGGGGCTGCTTACCGTCAACGCGCTTGCCTGTTCCCAGGGCGTGATCATCCCAATGGAGTGCGAGTTCTTCTCCCTGCGCGGTTTAGCGCTATTGACTGACACGGTGGAAAAGGTCTCTGACCGTATCAACTTTGATCTTGAGGTCATGGGCATCTTAGTGACGATGTTTGATCGCCGCACGAAGCATGCTCGGGAAGTTATGTCCCGTGTGGTGGACTATTTTGGCGATAAGGTCTTTGACACCGTAATTACTCGGACCGTTCGTTTCCCGGAAACGTCAGTGGCCGGAGAGCCGATTACTACGTGGGCGCCAAACTCTCCTGCTACGCAGCAGTATCGCAACCTGGCCAAAGAGGTCATTGAGCGCTCGACCGTTTAAGGTATCGTGACCCAGCCGGAGATTACGGGCTTTCGCATTGCACTGCGAAATTTTGAGGGCCCATTTGACCTGCTTTTGCAGCTTATCCAGTCCAAAAAGATGGACGTAACTGATGTTGCGCTTTCAGAGGTAACGGACGAGTTTGTCGCCTATACGCGGCAGCTGGGCGAGTCTGCGGATTTGGATGAAACCACTGATTTTTTGCTGGTGGCAGCGACGCTTTTGGACTTAAAGGCGGCGCGGCTCCTGCCTCGCGGTGATGTCGACGAGATTGAAGACTTGGAACTGCTGGAGTCGCGCGACCTTCTTTTTGCTCGTCTTTTGCAATATAAGGCCTATAAACTAGTAGCGGACCAATTCGCGGAGTGGCAGCGCGAGGCCCAGCGGAGCTATCCGCGGGCGGTAGCTATCGAGGAGAAGTTTGCGGAGCTTTTGCCTCCTGTCTCCCTTGGCCATACTCCAGCTAGTTTTGCTGAGCTCGCCGCGGGAGTGTTCCGCCCAAAGCCGCCGGAGGAAGTGGCCACCGGCCACGTGCATGCCGTGGCGGTATCGGTACCAGAGCAGGCCGGCAAGATCTTGGAAACCCTAAAACTATTGGGTGCCGGTCAATGGATGAGTTTTGGTTCACTGACCCGTGACTGCACGGTTTCTATGCAAGTGGTGGGCCGATTCCTGGCTCTTTTGGAGTTGTACAAAGCCAAGGCGGTCGACGCACAACAAGAGGAAGCGCTGGGCCAATTGGATCTTTCGTGGACGGGTTTGGATGTTGACCCAGCGGTAGTAGCCGCTGCGAACTGGGACTAGGGTCGCTGCTGGATAAACTCCAGCGTCTCCGGGGCCAGCTCGCGGTCAGAATAGACGCGTACGTCAGGCTCATCCGGGTTGTCCTCGGTGCCTACGCGGCGGCCTTCCCACACTTGCTGGAGCCCTTGCTTTTCGATGACCCGGATTGCCGCCGGGTGGTTGGTCGTCACGCGGGCGGTGATGGGGGAATCAGAGTCAACCTGGCGGACGCTCTTTAGCGCCGCAGAGGTGATCTCTGAAGCAAATCCTGCACCCCAATGGGTGGGACGCAGGCGGTATTTAATGTCCCAGAAATTTCCGTCTTCAACGAAGATGGCGCCACCGACGCCGACGAAATCAGAAGGATTATGGCGCATGTAGGCGGCCCATGGACCAAAGTGGTGGGCGTCCCACGATTGGGAGGATGATTGGGCGAGCGCACGGGTAGTGCGGATATCGGCGAAGCGTCCGTTGGGACGGTGGCTCCAAATTCGCCCGTCGCTGTAGACCTTGTGGGTCTCTTCGATATTGGCAGCGGATAGTGGGATGAGAATGAGTCTGTCGGTGCGTGTAATAGTTTCCATGGCAATATGTTATCCGACTCACACTAGGAAGTGAAAGTGATTTAGGAAATCTCAGGCGTCGTTTTACGCTGCAGTAAGCTTGGCTTCTATGGACCTTCCCCTCATCTCGCAGCTCCGTTCCCGCCTTGAGTCAATCTTGCTCGTGCTCGATTCCCCAGCTTCGGTGGAGTCCTTGGCGCGTGCTTTGGGGGCGGAAAGGGACGTCGTCAGTGATTGCCTGCGCGCTGTCCAGCGCGAGCTGAATAATCGTGGTTCTGGTATCGAGTTGCGCGAGACCCAAGAGGGGTGGCGCTTTTATACGCGTTCCGAAAACGCAGGCGCGGTAGAAGAATTCCTCTTGGATGGCGCCCAGACAAAGCTCTCGCGTGCGGCCCTGGAGACGTTGGCGGTGGTAGCCTACCGCCAGCCCGTAACCCGCCAGCAGGTTGCCGCTGTTCGCGGCGTCAATGTCGATGGTGTTATGCGGACCCTAAGCCTGCGCGGATTGGTGCGGGAGCTGCCGCAGGATGATTTTGAAGGTGCCGCGCACCGCTATGAGACGACGGAATTGTTCCTCGAGTTATTAGGGATTGATTCTTTGGAGCGCTTGCCGGACTTGGCGCCGCTATTGCCTGACGTGGAGGCGATCGACGAGGAGTACTAGCGTGGGGTAAGATTGCCCAGGTAATTTCATATCTTCGAGAGAAAAGGACACGTACGTGACTCCTCCCGCTCGCCGTGACGGCACACCGGATAAGAAGCAGCGAGACAGTGACATCATTGTCTCTAATGCTAAGCCGGCCCGTCACCAGCATGTGTCAAAGAAAAAGCAGAAGGCTACTGCAGAATCCGTAGCCCGAGAACTGGGCGCCGATTGGCTGGTCGATGAAGACAAGCCTAAGGGGGAACGTCTCCAAAAGGTGCTCGCTAAGGCAGGCGTTGCTTCTCGTCGCCACGCTGAAATCCTCATCGATGCCGGCCGTGTTGAGGTCAACGGCAAGATCATTTCCAAGCAGGGCGTTAAGGTAAACCCCTCTGTTGACGTCATCCGAGTAGATGGCGTGCGCGTTAATGTCAACGAGGAGCACGAATATTTTGTGCTCAACAAGCCGCGCGGCATGCAGTCCACTATGTCTGATGACTTGGGCCGCCCGTGCGTAGGCGACGTGGTTTCGGAAAAGGTTGCTGCTGGCCAGCGTCTCTTTCACGTAGGCCGCCTCGACGCCGATACCGAAGGTCTGCTTATTCTCACCAATGACGGCGAGATGGCTAACCGTTTGATGCACCCTAAGTATGAGGTGACGAAGACCTACCTCGCCACTGTTTTGGGTGAGGCCGATCGGAAGCTTGTGCGACAGCTCAAGGAAGGAATCGAGTTGGAGGATGGCCTGGCAAAGGCAGATTTTGCGCAGGTTGTAGATACCAACCAGGGATATTCTTTGGTTCGTCTTGAGCTGCATGAGGGGCGCAAGCACATTGTGCGCCGCATGTTGAAAGAGGCGGGTTTCCCCGTGCAGCGTTTGGTGCGTACCAAGCTTCATACGGTGCAGTTGGGCGATATGAAGCCTGGTGGCCTGCGTGCTCTCAATTCCAGCGAATTGACTAGTCTGTATAAGGCGGTGGAGATGTAATGATTTCTAATATGGCGAATCAGGGCCTCATCCTAGCTGTGGATGGCCCTTCTGGGACTGGTAAGTCGACCACGTGCCGCGCCCTAGCCAAACAACTCGATGCAAAGTACATCGACACTGGTGCCATGTACCGTGTAGCAACTCTTGCCGTGTTGCGTAAGGGAGTGGACCCTGCGGATACGTCCGCGGTGATTGCTGCTACTGCCGATCTGCCATTGGAAGTTTCCGATGATCCAGATTCCACCGAGGTTCTTCTCGGCGGCGAGGATGTCGCGCGCGTTATTCGGGAAGACGAAGTCACTCGCAATGTCTCCGCCGTATCTGCCATTCCGGAAGTTCGGGAAAACCTGGTAGCCCTGCAGCGCAAGCTAGCCCGCGAGGCACACCGGGCTATTGTAGAAGGGCGCGATATTGGCACCGTTGTGCTTGCTGATGCCCCTGCTAAAGCATTCATGACCGCCTCTGCTGAAGTCCGAGCCCGCCGACGTCAGGCGCAGAACGAAAGGGCAGGAATCGCTTCAGACTACGAGACGGTACTCGCAGACGTGCAGCGCCGCGATGCGGCAGATTCTTCACGCAAAACCTCGCCATTGCGCCCAGCAGACGATGCAACCTTAGTTGATACCTCGGATATGAGCCCTGAGGATGTCATACAGGCCCTGATTAACGTGGTAAAGGAGTCGGTCAATGACTAAGCACGATCCCCAGGAAGAGTCGGAGACTCAGTTCCATTACCCGGCCGGAAAGTTCGATGATGAGGTGGTAGAAGCCTCTCCTGGTTGGGCCGCTGATGACTTCAATGCCGAGGAGTTTGACTATGAGTTCGATGACTCGGAATTCGGCGAGGCCGATTTTGGTGAAGAAACAGAAGGGGAAGAGCCGCTAAGCGAAGAGGAATGGGAGGAACTCTCCCGTGCTTTTGGTGTTGAGTCCGATGATCACACCGAAGAAGCTCTGTGCACGGTAGCCATCGTGGGTCGCCCTAATGTGGGCAAGTCTTCCTTGGTCAACCGTTTCCTTGGCCGTCGCGAAGCAGTGGTAGAAGACCACCCGGGCGTTACCCGTGACCGAATCTCCTATGTAGCGGACTGGAATGGGCAGCGCTTTTTGGTACAAGATACCGGCGGTTGGGATCCGAACGTCAAGGGCATCCATGGCGCAATCGCTCGCCAGGCAGAGGTGGCGATGGAAACCGCTGACGTCATCGTCATGGTGGTAGACACCAAGGTGGGAATTACTGCGACGGATGAGGTCATGGCCCGCCGCCTGCAAAAATCCCCCGTGCCGGTGATTCTGGTATCGAATAAGTTTGATTCCGATAATCAGTATGCGGATATGGCCGAGTTTTATGCGCTGGGTTTGGGCGATCCGTGGCCGGTATCTGCTCAGCACGGCCGCGGCGGCGCGGATGTGCTCGATGAGATTTTGCGGGTATTTCCTGAAGAGCCGCGGCAGACCGCGATTACTTCTGGTCCGCGCCGCGTCGCTTTGGTGGGCAAGCCTAATGTGGGTAAATCCTCCCTGCTCAATAAGCTGACCAGTGAAGAGCGCTCCGTGGTGGATAATGTCGCGGGCACCACCGTGGATCCGGTGGACTCTTTGGTACAGCTGGATGAGCAGCTGTGGAAGTTCATTGATACTGCCGGCCTGCGCAAGAAGGTCAAAAACGCGCAGGGACATGAGTACTATGCCTCCTTGCGTACGCGTGGGGTTATCGATGCTGCCGAGGTGTGCATTATGCTTATCGACGCCTCTGAGGAGATTTCTGAGCAGGATCAGCGCGTGCTTAATATGGTGCTAGAGGCAGGCAAAGCCCTCGTTATCGCATTCAATAAGTGGGACCTCATGGATGAGGACCGCCGCTACTACCTAGACCGCGAGATCGATCAGCAGCTGAGCCACCTACCGTGGGTTACGCGTGTGAATATTTCCGCCGAAACGGGCCGCGCCCTGCAGAAGCTGGAACCTGCCATGATCGAGGCGCTGGAAAGCTGGGACCAGCGCGTGTCTACGGGTCAGTTGAATAACTGGTTGCGTGAGGCCATCGCAGCTAATCCTCCGCCGATGAAAAATAACCGCCTGCCGCGCGTTTTGTTCGCCACGCAGGCATCCACGCAGCCGCCGACGATTGTCTTGTTCACGACAGGATTTTTGGATGCGGCCTATCGCCGCTACCTTGAGCGCAAGTTCCGTGAGCGTTTTGGCTTTCATGGAACGCCCATCCGCATCGCAGTGCGAGTGCGGGAGAGGCGCGGCAAGAAGCGCTAGCAGTATGCCCGTTACGCTGGGATTATAGCATTCAGGCGAGCGATTTTTGCACTGAAAACGGTGTGAGAATTAGCTCGCCTGTCCGTTTATGTCCGTTCATGTGGGGATCGATAGGATATAACCAGTTATAGATCCTCTCGTGATGGAAGGCTTTGTATGTTAGCCAGCGTAATCGCGCCAGATTCAATTCTGGCCATCGTGCTCCAGATCATCATCATCCTTAGCGCCCTGCTCTTGGGCACTCGCTATGGTGGCATCGGGCTGGGACTAATCTCCGGCATCGGTCTGATGCTCATGGTCTTTGTTTTCGGCCTCGCCCCGGGCGAGCCTCCGGTGTCAGTGATGCTGACCATCATCGCAGTCATTGGTTGCGCGGCTACCTTGCAACAGGCCCGCGGGCTGGAAGTGATGATGCAATTTGCCGAGAAGTTCCTTCGCGCCCACCCAGAGCGCATCACCATCCTCGCGCCGCTTACTACCTGGTTCTTGACGGTCCTTTGCGGTACGGGCCACGTGGTGTACACGATGTTTCCGATTATTGAGGATATTGCGCTGAAAAAGGGCATCCGCCCAGAACGCCCGATGGCTGTCGCCTCGACGTCGGCGCAGATGGGTATTACGGCCTCTCCAGTGTCTGTGGCCACCGTGTCCTTGGCGTCTATCATCGCAGAAAATGCCGGCGCTATCGACCACGCCTATTCCATCCCGCAGATCCTGATGGTGGCTCTTCCAGCGTCACTTTCTGGCGTCATTCTTGCCGCACTGTGGTCGCTGCGCCGCGGCAAGGACTTGGACGAGGATCCGGCATTCCAGGAGCGAATGAAGGATCCGGAGTTTGCCGAAAGCATCAACCAATCCACTGGGTCGCTTATGGATGAGGAATTTTCGCCGGAAGCAAAGCGCGCGGTAGTTATCTTCCTCGTCGCTATCGCCAGCGTTGTCGCCCTCGGTGCCTTTGAATTCCTTCGCCCGCTTGTTCCGGGAGATGATGGCGAGCTAAGCCCGCTGTCTATGAACCTGGTTATCCAAATGGTCATGCTGGTAGCCGGCGCAATTATCTTGCTCAGCTGCAAGGCAGACCCAAAAAAGATCGCTTCCACCCCGGTGTTTAAAGCCGGCATGACCGCAGTATTCTCCGTGTTCGGTGTGGCCTGGATGGCGGATACCTTCTTCGAAGCCCATATCGACGCTTTGGAATCCAACCTGGGCTCCGTAGTGGAGGCCGCCCCATGGGCCTACGCCGTGGTGCTGGTCATCGTGTCTAAGCTGGTGAACTCGCAGGCCGCGGCCTTGGTTGCAATTGCTCCGATTGGCCTGCAGCTGGGCATCGACCCTGCCATCATCGTCGGTTTCTACGGCGCGGCCTACGGCTACTTCATCTTGCCCACCTACCCCTCGGACCTTGCCTGCATCGGCTTTGACCGCACGGGAACGACGCACATTGGCAAGTTCGTCATCAACCACTCTTTCCTGATTCCCGGCGCCATCTCGGTATTTACTTCCTGCGTCGTGGGCTCGCTCCTAGCGCAGATCCTGCTTTAATCCGACTCCCGTACCAGCACGAAGGCATCCGTGCGGTACGGGATGTGCAGTTTTTGTCCGGGCGTATATCCCAAGTGCTCGTAGAGGTACCAGTCCAGGTTGTGGGTCATGCGCTCATGGATGGCTTCGCCGTTGCGAAGCCAGTAAGACCGGGTATGCATTAGCTGGTGAAGTTGTTCCGGGGTAAGTTCGTGCTCCCAGGTCAGGCGGAGTTCTCGCTCTAAAGACCACGGCGCCGTATAGTCCGGGTAGAAACCCGGTTTATGTACATCGCCAGAGTGCATAATGCGAGAAAGCCGCAAAACCCATGGGTCGGCATTGACATCGAGCGTATTCCAGACCAAGAGGATTTTTCCGCCCGGCGCGAGGACGCGGTCAAGCTCTGCGCAGGCGGCTGCCACATCAACCCAGTGCCAGGTTTGGGCGAGGCAGGCTGCGTCTAAGGAGGCGTCGGCAAGCGCGGTGTTTTCGGCCGTAGCACGCAGGACCGGCAGGTGTAGACGGGAAGCGAGAACTCCCGCCATATCGGCGGAAGGCTCCAAGGCTATAACCCGCTCATTGGGAAGGGACTCAGTGAGCTTTCCGGTACCTGCACCAATATCAGCTACGGTGTGGGCAGGGGCGATAAGGGCAGTGACTTCGTCCGGATAGCCAGGGCGTACATCGTGGTACGTGCTAGCGCCGCGGCGGAAGGCTTGGGCGGAGGCGGTGCGTTGCGCGGCAGTGCGGAAACCGGGGCCTTGCTTCGTGGAGGCCTTGCGGTAGCTAGGAAAGTGACGGGGATCTGGGCGGCGAGTCGACATAGCTCATCTAACCTACCGCGAATTAGAATGGCTGCCTATGAGGACACTTCCCGCAGCATCAGATCCCAGGTGGCTGCTGAAGACGGTCTTTTCCCGCCCTGCTCTTACTGTGCCGGCAGCGCTATGCATGGTTGTGTCCTTTCTGCTTAACGCCACCACCCCAGTGATAGTGGGCCATGCCATCGATGAAGCCGTGGCGCAGGGATCCATCCACCGCCTGGGGCTATGGCTAGCGGTATTAGTAGCCGCATTCGGTCTTAATGCCCTAGCCGCCTGGTACGGGCGCGGGCTGAATGCCCGAGCCATGTTGGTAATTGGCCACGATGTCCGCATGGCCATCACGGATAGGATTCAAGACCCGCGTGGAATGGCGGGCAAGCCCCGCAGCGCCGGTGAGTTGCTGGCTATTGCCTCCACGGACGCTAGGCGGGTGCAGAATGCGGTGATGATGACGGTATTCCCCGTCGCAGAGATTAGCGCCATTGTGTATGTGGCTATCATGACCAGCCGCATCAATCTACCCTTGGGCATTGCCATTTTGTGCGGCGGCCCGCTCGTGGTGTCGGGCTCGGTGCGCGCGGCACAGCCACTGCGCGCCCGCTCAGGAATCCGCCAGGCGGCGTTGGCCAAAGCCAGTGCAATGGCCACCGATGTGGTGCACGGCCTTCGGATACTCAAAGGCTTGGGTGCGGTAGCAACGGTGAGTATGCGCTATGCCCAGGCCTCTGACACTGCCTATGAGCGAACGGTAGACGCCAATGCCTCCCAAGCGCGCTTCAATGCTGCTACGGAGATTTTGGGCTCGGTGTATGTCATTGCGGTGGGCATTGGGGCAGGTGCGCTAGCAATGCATTCCACTATCAGTGTGGGTGAGCTTATTACGGTTATTGGTCTGACGCAGTTCGTCATCACGCCGATGACGATGTTGGGGCGAAATATTGCCTCGCGCTGGGCAGCCGCGCAGGCAAGTGCTGCCCGCGTTACGGCCGTCCTTGCTGCTCCCAGCGTGGAAGGCAAGAAACCGCAGCTTCCGGCCCTCGCCCCTGGAGTGAGCGTGGTGGCCGAGCCTGTCCCAGATGATCTAGTTTTTCTGCCGCGGGAGCGTTTCCTTGTTGCTCCGCACGATACGCTGCTTTTCGAGGGAACCGTGCAGGAGAATATTTCTTCTGATAGCGCGGTTGCCAAACGGGCGCTTTACACGGCCGCGGGGGAAGATATCCCGGGTGGTTTAGATCGCGAGGTGGGGGAGGGCGGCCGGAATCTTTCCGGGGGACAACAGCAGCGCGTGGCGCTAGCACGAGCAATTGCGGCGGACCCTGCGGTCCTTGTTTTAGCCGATCCCACTACCGCCGTGGACTCGGTGACTGAGCAAGTCATTGCGCAGCGGGTAGCACACCACCGCGGTATAAAGCCAACGCTCGTTTATACCGCTTCGCCGGCATGGACTGCTGTGGGATCGAGCCTATGATGCGGTTTCCTACGGCTTCGTGGCGCCAGGTGCGCGAAGAAATTAGCCGGCAGCTTTCCGACGTCCCCGGTGCGCGGCCGCAGGCTGCCGTGGCCTTTGCCTTACTCACCGCGGGCGCAAGCGCCAATGTAGCGATCCCGATCCTGCTGGGAAAGATTGTTGATGCTGTCATCACCAAAAGTGCAATTTCTACCATTGGCCTTTCGTTGATAGTGGTAGCCGTGGTCTCCGCAGCGCTCTCCGCAGCGGGGTTCTTTCTTCTCTCCCGCCTTATAGAGCGGGTGATTTCGGCTTTGCGTGAAGACATGCTGTCTACCGCTTTGCGCTTGCCCACACATCGTGTGGAGGAAGCGGGCACCGGGGATTTGGTCTCTCGCTCTACCGATGATGTAGCAGAGCTCTCGGCAGCGGTCACCGAGACCGCACCAGTGTTGGCCAAATCTGCTTTTGCCATCACCACCACCGGGGTGGCGCTGCTTAGCCTCAATTGGCAATACATACTGGTAATAGTTGCAGTTGCGCCGCTATATGTAGTCGCCGCTCGCAGGTACCTGCACCGAGCCCCTGGCCGCTATGCCGATGAGCGTGCGGCCATGGCCGAGCGAGCGCGCAGGCTTCTTGAGGCGATACGAGGGCGAAAGACCGTGCGCGCCTTTGGACTGGAAGGGCAGATGCATGCCGGCATCGAACGTGCCTCCGCGCAAGTGGTAAAGGATGGCTACGCAGCGCGTAAAACCATGATGGTTCTACAGCTGTGGATGACTGGCATTGAGCTCACCATGCTGTGCTGTGGTCTTGGGGTGAGTTTTTGGGCGGTGCAAACGGGAGCACTCACAGTTGGCGCCGTAACCTCAGCCATGCTTCTGCTCATCCGTTTGCGGGGCCCGCTCATGGGATTGATGCGGGTAATCGACACCGTACAATCCGGCTACGCCTCGCTGTCTCGCATAGTCGGGGTCGTCGTTGACCCGCCGCGGGCGGTGCCGGACTACGGCGCCCCAGCCCCACACGGAGAAGCCGAAATGCGAAATGTGAGTTTTAGCTACGGCAACGGTGGCTGGGCTGTACGAGACATCAGCCTCAATATTCCTGCCGGGCATACGGTGGCTTTAGTCGGAGCCTCCGGCGCGGGTAAGACTACCGTGGCCGCACTTTTGGCTGGCTTGCGGGTTCCTGAGGAAGGAAAGGTCTTGGTCGACGGGGTAGAGGTAGCACTTCTTTCGGACGCTGAGCGCGTGGCGCGATTAGCCATGATCTCCCAAGAGGTACACGTTTTTTCAGGCACCCTCCGCGAGGATCTTTCTTTGGCTGCCCCTCAGGCAAGCGACGCACAGATGCTTCAAGCACTCGAGCGGGTGGGCGCACGCTGGTTTGCGCAACTAGACGATGGCCTAGATACGGTTATCGGCTCACAGGGAGTCCAATTAGATCCTGTGGCGTCCCAACAACTCGCGCTAGCACGAATATTGCTTTTGGACCCGAAAATCGTCATTATGGATGAGGCCACTGCGGAGGCGGGTTCGGTGGGAGCCGAAGCCCTCGAAAAGGCCGCCATCGAAGTCACCCGTGGGCGTTCGGCGTTGGTCGTGGCGCATCGGCTCGACCAAGCAGCACGGGCGGATAGAATCATCGTGATGGATAATGGCCGCGTGGTTGAACAGGGAAGTCACCACGACCTGCTAGATTATGGTGGCCGTTATAAGCACTTATGGGACGCATGGCAGAAGGGACGACAAGGATGAACGCGAGGTCACTTCGGGCCGTGCTCGGTGCGGTAACTGTGTGTTTTCTTGCCGCTGCTGGCACTTCGTGTTCTAGCGAATCAACAGAGTCCCCGCACGCGGCAGAGACCACCAACACCGTTAACCTAGGAATTCCTACCTCCGCACCCTTGAACGGCCCTGAGCCGGGCTCTTTTAGGACGATCAACCTGCCCTCCGGGCGTTCCTTTATCCTCAGTGTGCCCAAAGACTATTCAGGGGATAAAAAATGGCCTATCGTCCTCGCCTTTCACGGGTGGGGTCAGTCTGCCGAAAACCTCCGTGGTTATTCTCGCCTGGATGCCGCAGATGCCATCATGATTTTCCCAGAAGGCAAGAAAAAGGCGTGGAGCCCCGCTCCATATGCCAAGACCTCGACAACGGAAGATAAGAAGTTTGTGCGGGAAATAATTGATGCGGTCCGCGCTACTTACCGCGTAGATGATGGTCGAATTTTTGCCACCGGTATGTCTAATGGCGGCGGATTCGCTGCCTATCTGGCCTGCCAGATGCCCGATACCTTCAAATCCGTTGCCACCGTTTCCGCTGCCTATTATGAAGACATTCTGAAAAACTGTGCGCACTCTCCCGTCGGGCGGCTGGATATGCACGGCACCGTAGACCCTGTGGTGGGCTATTACGGAGGCACTCGCCACAAGACCAAGTACTACTCCGTGGAGTCCGTGCTGGAACAGGACCGCAAACGCAATGGTTGTTCGACCAAGGTCGATACCACCCGCTTGGTCAATAATGCGCTCGATATGAGGTGGAGTGGTTGTACCGCACTGCTCGAACATATCCGTATCGCCGGGGGTTCGCACGTGTGGCCTGGAGGCACGGCGGACGCGCATAACGAGGTAGGTAGGTTCTTCGCTACCGATCGCGTCTTAGATTTCTTCGGAATTCCTGGTCGTCCTTCCGGTACCGCACAAACCTAGCTCTGCTTAAAGACCTGAAAGGTAGCACCTGGAACCTTGCGCACCCTTTCCATGCAAATATCTGCAACGGTAGAAAAACCAGCGCGGTGAGCCGTGCTACGCGGGGAGGTAGGCTCCGGAATTTGCGCTAGATGGAAAGTCCTGGACCCCCCATCTTCGGCGTTGAGCTCTATAACCGCCTGCGCTGTGGTGCCGGACCCAGCAAAGAAGTCTAAGACGCGAGCATCCTTGCCACCACCAATGGACAGAAGGTGTTTAATCAGGCGTACCGGCTTTGGAAAATCGAAGATGCCCTCTATACCCATTGCTTCCTCCGCATCGCGTCGGCCGGTGCGGGTCACTCCAAAGCGCTCGCCGTCCAGGATCGAACGTGGGCGTGCGCCTACCTTCTGGTAGTTCTTGGTGTAGACAAACCCGCGACGGAAAACCAGCTCATCGTAGAACTGTTCCACCTTGTCGAGGCTCCATCGCCAGCGAGCGACTTTTTTCTTTCCCGCCGGTTGGTCTGGCCAATACTCCTTTCCATCGGGCCCTGAGATCGGAAAATCTAGAGAAGGAAGGTACCCAAGGGTTTTAGAATCTAGGCGTACCAAGGAGTATTTTCCCTTGTCATCCTCATGGTTATATTTGGTGGAGGTATGACCTTGGATATCGATATTGAAACCGGGGTTGTCTGGAGTTCGGGCATAACACAGGATGTATTCGTGCTCTACCACGGCGTATTTTGCATCATTTTTGCCGGTGCCGGCCTTCTTCCAAATCAATTGGCCGGCAAAGCATCCCTCTCCAAACACCTCATCGAGCACCTTGCGGGTATTGGCTACCTCGTCTTCGCCAATGGAGACGAAGATGAACCCCTCAGGGGACAGTACTTCTCGAGCCAAAATCAACCGGGGGAGCATCATCGATAGCCATTCCGAGTGCCATTCCGCATAGCTACCTGAACGCAGCTGGCGACGTAAACGGTAGTTATCGCGGTAGACAAAGTCTTTGCCCGTGTTATAAGGGGGATCGATATATATGACGTCAAAGACCTCTCGGCGCGCGGCTAGCTCTTTTAAGACTGGAAGGTTATCTGCAGCAAAAATCCTATTGAGTGAGTCACCTGGTGTACTAAGGGCAGAATCGAGCGGGAAATTCCGTGCTAAGGGCGTATGTGCGGCTTCTCGGGCTGCGTCTTTGCCTGGCCAAACTAAGCCAAAAAAATCCCCGCCTGTATCCGGATGTGGTGGGTGTGGTGGGTTAGCGGTAGCCATGGTGCAATGCCTTTGTCAGGAGGGGAAACGTCAATATCGTCTAACGCTAGCATTCGCAAGAATTAGGACAGTCGGCTTTAGCTAAAATGCCGCCGCTGCCTAGTAGTTTGGGGCTTTGGAGTAGGACTAAGGCGGTGGCCTTAAATAGTTATCAAGCTGTGGGGCCTTCATTTATGATTCTGAGAAGAACTCCGTTACAGAACGGAATTGATTTTGGTTTAGCGGAGGCAATGTTTGGTCTAGTGACTCAATCGCTCGATCTGGTGGCATGGAGTTAGAAGTATCGGTACGTTGGGATGTGTTGCCGGACACGGCAATAATTAGACAAAGCTAGAACTAGAAGAAAGGATAACCACATGGGTATCTTCGATAAGGCCAAGGATGCACTGAACTCCGACAAGGGCGAAGAGATCACCGATAAGGGCTTGGACAAGGCAGCTGACGCAGCTAAGGGCAAGCTGGGCGAGGACAAGGCAGACCAGATCGACAAGGCTCGCGACGCTGCTGATGGCAAGCTCGGCAACGAGTAAATAGCGTTCACCTGCTAGACGGGTGAACAGTTAGTTTTTATTTTGGCCCCCAACCCGTCAGGGTGGGGGCCAAAATTGTATCGGGCTTGAACGCAGTGATCTGCAATAGGTCTATCCCAGTGATGTCACCTTTTTGTGGGTGAATTGAACTATAAAATGGGCGAATCGGGCTGAATTTTTGCAGGAAATCGCTAGGATTATTGTGTGAACAATCTTGAAGGCTCCGTCTCCCACGCGGGCTCCGCTAAGCAGCGCTTGCTGGAGCAGAGTGCTCGTATCCTTGCCAAGGGTGGGCGCGACGCTTTACAGGTTTGTGCTGTCGCGGAGCAAATCGATGTGCCAGTCGATGAAGCTAAGTCCTTTTTCGAAGACGACCACGACCTTTATATTCAAACCAGCCGATTCTTGGATGAAAGAATCCGTGTGGCAGCGTTTAAAGCACTGGATGAGTTGCCGGATGATGCTGCGGCTATTGAGAAACTTCGTGAAGTAGCCAAGGTTTACTTTAACTTAGCTATTGAAAACCCGACCTATTTCGCTGCTTATAATAACTGTCAGACGGCGACGAGCTTTCCCAACTTTGAAGACGGCATTGAGCAGGCGGAAAGCTTCGACGCTTTTCCCCCGATCTTCCGCTGGGTACTCGAGCACATGCGGGATGCGGCAGTTGCCGCACGGGGCGAGTTTAAGCACCGGCTGGTAGTTATCCAGTCGCTCTCTTTCTTGTGTGAGCTGCAGGGAATTACCCACTTGGCCACGTTTGGAATTATGCGACACCTTTCGCCGACAGCGAAGAAGCAGACCTTTAATGCTTGTCTTGAGACGTTGTTTTCCGGCTTGGAAATTTGCTTGCGCGACGGGCAGATAGCCCCCTTCGAACCAGAGGCGCTTTCTGGGGAACCGCCGGTCCCGTTTACTACTGCTGCAAAGGACATGCCAAAGTCCACGGCGGAGGAAAAGCGCGCAGCCATTTTCCGAGGTGCGGCGGAAGAAATCGTCTACAATGGGCTTCCTAATTTGCATCTGGGCTCAGCAGCTGCACGGGCGGGCGTAGATCTGGCGGATGCCGAGCATCTCTTTGACGGCGATTCTCACCTGTTGCGTGCTTTGGAAGAATCCTTGGATGAAGCTAATACGCTGGCAATCATGCGCCAAAACCAGGTTCTGCCTGAAGGCTCCCACGGACTTGCTTATATCAAGGCAACCGGCTTTGGGTACTTGGAATATGCGCTTGAGGATCCCATTGGGTTTGTTGCCCTCATTGAGGTCTCTAGCCGCTCAATCGTCCCCGTTTCTTTCGAAGAGACCGGCGATACTGAGCAACCATTTGATATGGGCAAGGCATTTACCTTCATCATGAATTTGGTGCGAGATGCCATTTCTGAGTCTAATGGACCACGTTCGCCGTGGATTCTTTTTACCCAGATTGCAGCTTTGTGGGCTTCCATCCACGGCCTTTCGCAGCTAAGTACCGTAGGGGCGTTGCGCTATCACTCGGCCAATTTCTACTTCAACCTGGCTTCTAAGGTGATGGATATAATCCTTCAGGGCATGGTCAATGTGCTCGAGCTAAAAAGGCCCGATTAGGCATATACAAGCAACAGGGGGATTTCAGCACCGGGGCCGCGTTTTATTAAAGCCAGCCTTGTGCTTGCGCAATAGTTGCTGCCTCAAAGCGATTTTCAGCCGCGGTTTTAGCGATGAGCGAAGATACAATATTGCGTACCGTGCCATTGCTCAGGTGGATCTTGCGGGCGATCTGGTGAGTGCTGCTACCTTTCAAGGCGAGAAGTGCGACTTCCTGTTCGCGTGCGTTCAGTGGATTTTCCCGAATGAAAATGGTCTCTTGGGCGAGTGCTGGGTCAATGACCTTAAGCCCGGAGTGCACCCGCCGAATGTCTTCGGCTAGTTTTTCTGGCGGGGTATCTTTGACTACGAACCCGGAAACCCCGGTCTCCAGCGCCCGTTTCACGTAGCCACCGCGGCCGAAGGTAGTGACTATGAGGCTGCGGCAGCCCGTGCCTTGCAGCTCAGCGGCGGCATCTAGCCCGTTCTTGCCGGGCATTTCAATATCCAGCAGAGCAACATCGACGCTATGCTTGGCGACGAGCCCCGCAACCTCCACACCCGTTGCGCACTGTGCTACAACGCTAATGTCTGGCTCTGTTTCCAAGAGAGCAACTAGCGCCCCTCGCACCAATGATTGATCCTCAGCAATGAGAACTCGAATGGTTTCAGGCATCGCCTACACCTCCGTCGGTGCTAAGAGGAAGAAAGTCGTTGTCTCCGTCCATAGTAACCAAGGCGAGCGTGCAGTCATTGCGGCGCGCAAAAAGCAGCTGCCCGCCAGCTTTTGTCACGCGGTTGCGCAGACCACTAAGCCCTCCTTGGGGACGGAACAGGCTTTCTTCTGCACCGAATCCGCAGCCATCGTCTGCTACCTGCAGTTGGTGGTCTGTCACTTGGACCCAGCAATGGGTGGCACCGGAGTGCCGGACCACGTTGGTGGTCAATTCGCGCAGCGCCCAGGAAAATTCGGCGTCATAAAGACCAGTGGCCTTGGTAGCCGAAGGCAAATAGGGCGCAATACCCGCGGTTTCGAGCGCCCTCCGAGCGGCGTGGATTTCGCCTTCAAAGGTGGGCATGCGCATCCGAGTCACTGTGGAGCGGACTTCCGCCAGACCTCGGCGAGAAAGCTCACTTACCTCTCGCAGTTCCTGCTTTGCCCGCTGTGGATCCGTATCTATTAGCCGGCGCGCCAGCTCGGACTTAAGATTAATCACGGTAAGAGAGTGCCCCAAGAGATCGTGAACATCGGTAGCAATATCCTCGCGCTGGCGTGCCAGCTCCAATCGGCGTTCTAGCTCTGCGCGACTATCTTGACGCTGGGAAAAGGTGCCGAGCAGCACTAAAAATATTGGCCAAGCGAAAAGGACGATGAGGACCCAGCCGATATTTTTGGGCGTAAGGTACCAAGTGGCAGCAGCCACCACAGTCCCTGTAAGAAGGGTGAACGCTAAGCTGTGGCGCAAAGGAAGGTTAAAGCCGAGCAATGCCGCCAAGTACGGCGCAAAAATGACGGCAATGCTCCCGAAGAAGACAGTCGACAATACCGCGATGGCTGCAAGTGCAAACCAATACAGCCCGATTCGCTGCTCTACCCGCCATCCGCGGGGGTAGTAGCCTCCAGCGCCGAAAGCGAAGAAATAGACAAGACCGAACACTAGAGCGCACGAAAGGGCCCCGGTTTGATTAGTAAGGGTCATCCCCGGCGCGGCAAAAGTGCTCCCCAGTCCGGGAATGAGGAAGACTAACCACACACTGGCAAAAAGCGCACTTTTGAGGCTGAAACCGCGGAATGGCTCTCGGAGAGATGACATCAGCGCCGAGCTTTGTCGCGGGAGCGTAGCAGGAGACACGCGGTCAGGAAGATTGTCGTCCATACCGTGAAGTTTAGCCACGCCATCCACAACGGGTGCGTAATCGTGCCTTCATCCCCGTTGAGAAACTGGCTTCCTTCTGCCAGAGGCCACTGGGCTAGTACAGCTGGACCGAAAAGGGGAGTGAAGCGGCCCCACTCCATTAGCGGCTTGGTCAGCGGTGTGAACACATTCGCCGCGAAAAGAAAAAGAACGACAGACGTCGAGGCGATTGCGACGGAGTTGTCGGTGGGCAACGCCATTGCCCACACCAAGCCATAGAAGCCCAAGGGAATGGAAACTAGGAGGCAGGAAATGAAGCTTAAGATCCACTGGTGTGGCTGCATTTCCGCATGTGTAGCGGCGCCAGTCAAATATACTGCCGTAATGGGTAGCAGGGCTTGAAAGCCGATGGATATGAGGTTTGCCCATAGCAGCTGGCGTGAGCGTAATGGAGTAAGCGCTAGTTGGCGTGCCCACCCAGTCTTGGCATCGGTGACGGCGGAGCCAGCGGCTGCAACGGAACCAGCGACGCCGCCGTAGAGTGCCATGCTGATCATTTCTAAGGCAGCATAATTACCTCCTTTAAAGGGGGTATCGCCAAAGTCCATCATGGCGCCGAAGAGGAGATAGAAAAACACCGGCAAAATGGTGCTGAAAAATATCGGGGTGAAGTTTCGACGCAGGCGCAGCAGGTTATGGGCAGCAAACCGCAGGGTTCGTGCAGTGGTGGTTGCAGGTTTTATCGTCATGGGAGATTCCTTGTGCAAAGGTTTACTAGAAGTGGCTGGTTAAGGTTGGGGCGCAGTCATCGCTAAAAATGCGTCCTCTAAGGAGCGGTTCCGAATTGTGATGTCGCGCGCCGAGGTGTGGTTAAGGAGGTATCTTGCAAGCGCATCAGAGTCACTGGTTACCATGCGGGCGTAGTCGCCGGATTGGTAAATCTCGGCAGAAATCGGTAGCTCGTCTGTAGAGGGGACTGGCCCTGCGAACCTCGCCTCGACAATGCGCTGGGCCGAATGCTCGCGAAAATCCTGGGCGCTTGCATCCGCACGTAGTTTGCCTTCATGAAGGAGAATAATCCTTTGCGCAAAATTGTCCGCCTCCTCCAGATAGTGGGTGGCAAAGACAATAGTTCGTCCCAACTCTGCCTGGCGGCGCATGGTGGTCCAGAACTCGTGGCGAGCATTAGCATCCATTCCTGCAGTAGGCTCATCGAGCAAGAGAACGCGGGGATTGCCTAAAAGTGCGAGGGCGAAGCGTACACGCTGTTGCTCGCCGCCAGAACATTTGCCCACCTTTCGGTGAAGGATCCGTGTGAGGTCGGCTTGTTCGGCTATATCCCCGACTGGCAGGGGATGCGGAAAGGTGGCGGACATCATCTGCAGGGTGTCTAGGATTGTGAGTTCGGGTAGGAGGCCGCCGGTTTGCAATACGGCACCGATTTCTGAGCCTTGGACGGCGGCCCGTGGGGTGCGGCCAAGCACGGCAATGTTGCCTGCGGTGGGGGTGGTGAGCCCTAGGATGAGGTCAAAGAGGGTGGTTTTACCTGCACCATTGGTGCCTAGGAGCCCTACGATCTCGCCTTGGGAGATGCTAAATGAAACCTCGCTCAGCGCACGGACCGGCTCTGAGCTCCTCGTGGCGAAAGTTTTACTGACTCCGGATACTTTTATGGCTGGCGTGTGTTTAGCCCTAAGGTCTGTCGTGCTCATACCTAAAAGGTATTCGGGGCCAGCAAGAATGGTGAATAGGATCTGTCATGAAATTTTCATGACAAGTGTCATGGCGCGATAGGCTGGGTGAGTGCTTACTACTCTCGCAGCGGCCGCTGGGCTATTTGTGGCCACCAATATCGATGACATTATAGTGCTATCCCTCTTTTTCGCCCGCGGTGCTGGGCGCAAGGGAACAACTGCCGCGATACTGATGGGCCAGTATCTCGGTTTCCTTGGCATACTGGTGGCCTCTTCCGTTGTCGGATTGGGCTTCAACGCCGTTATACCGACCGATCTCATTCGCTACTTTGGCCTCATCCCGTTGTTGCTGGGCCTGTGGGCGGCGTGGCAGGCATTCCGAGGTGAGGATGACGATGAGGATATTTCCGGCAAAAAGCTGAGCACGCTGGCGGTCGCCGGAGTCACTTTTGCCAATGGAGGGGACAATATCGGCGTATACGTGCCCGTTTTTACTACCTCTACGCCGGCCGAAGTAGCAGTTTATTGTGCCGTCTTTCTCGCGCTTGTAGCTCCACTGGTTTGGGCGGCGCGGTTTGTGGCAACTCGGCCTGGAATAGCCGAAGCGCTGGAGAAGTGGGAGAGTGTGCTCTTTCCCGTGGTGCTCATTGCGCTGGGAGTCTCGATTTTGCTTGCAGTATAAGAAAAGCCAGCACCGTGTAGGTGCTGGCCGCTATTTGTCGGGCTAACAGGATTTGAACCTGCGACCCCTACACCCCCAGTGTAGTGCGCTACCAAACTGCGCCATAGCCCGCCGTCGCACTGTGCGACTCATCTAGATTACATCAGTAGGATTCTACTGTGAAATTTGGGGTGTAACCTGCGTTAAAGCTCGCCGGTGGAATACACCCACGTACCGTCGAAGCGGCGGAACGAGGAACGTTCGCGCTGCGAACCGACAGCTGCTCCCTTATAAAACGCCTCAAATTCCACTACGCCGGAACTATCCATAAGGCCGCCGCCTTGGGTATCTAGGATATCGAGGCGGTAGAACCTAATGGGGGAGTCTGCCAAGTCGAGGGCCTCAGGTCGAGTGACAGGATCCCACGTGCGCAGCAAGTACTCCTCGTCGCCGGTAACAAAAGCGCTAAACCGGGAGCGCATGAGCGCTTCTGCGGTGGGCGCATTGCTACCGGCATGGTACTTGCCGCAGCACTCGCCGTAGGAAAGGCCGGTGCCACAAGGGCAGCGGCGCGAGGAGTCATAAGCAGGCATTAGTGTGCGTCCACGATGGTGACGTTGCCTAGCATGCGCTCGACATCAGTATCCTTCGCGGCAGAGTGCAAAATTGATACCTCTTCCGCTGAGAGGTTACCGGCGAGTTCGATACGGCGCTCGAAGCTGGCAGGGCCGGTTTGGATGATGCTCACATGGACGTCGTCAAGCGCGAGCTTTTTGCCAGCCTCCTTGATAGCTTGGGTCGACGCCGCAGCGAGGGCAGACATAAGAAGGCCCTCGGCGGTAAAACCCTTGCCCTTGCCGCCGTTCTTTTTAGTGCGGTCGGCGCTAAGGCTATGGTCATTGTGGCGCACGACCACGCCGAATTTGGTGCCGGTAGCCGGCTGCGCAACAGCGGCGTCGGTACCTACTTCTTCCGGCGTGTAATCGGGAACGATAAACTGCTCGGCCCACGGCCCGATGAGATCCGCTGCACGAGCGGCCGTACCTTGCTTGGTGAGCAGGTGGTCGGCCTTGTCGAGGGAGACCAAGGACTTGGGGTAGCGCGTGAGGAGGAAGATATTCTGCGCATTATCGATACCCACGGTTTGGTCGATGGGAGAGTGCAACACCATCAAGGGCTTGCGTAGCTTAGGCAGATATTCCTCGGGGTTGGTATCTGCCAAGTCCTCCAAGAACTTGCGGGAGATGATGAGCCCGCGGCCGCCGAGGACGACTTCTACTTCACCATTGGCGTCGACCTCGCCAATCTTATCCGCGTAGTGAAGCACGGAGTGGGCTGGATCAAACGGGGCGCCGAGGGTAGCTACCGCTTTGAGGGACTTCATGGTCTTAGCTGCCTTCAAAGCGGCGGCTCCGCCCAGCGAGTGGCCCATCAGCAATTGGGGTGCAGAATAGTGTTCCGTCAGCCACGCGGCTGCGGCGTGGATGTCATCGACGTTTTGGCTAAAGGTAGTATCGCCGAATTCACCGGCGGACTGGCCCAGGCCGGGAAAATCAAAGCGCAGCGTGGCGATGCCGAACTCGGTGAGCTGCTTCGCGGTGCGGGCGGCACCAGGGGTATGGCGGGAGCCGGCGAAGCAATGGGCAAAGATGGCGTAGGCGATCGGGGGAGAATCCGGGAAGTCGATGGTTCCAGCCATCTCAGTACCCCGGCTCGAAGGCAGCTTTACATTGACGGATTGCATGAGAACTAGAATAACGGGCCTCTTTCCCGCAATCCATACGAGGTTGACTACAGTCGATAGGAGCAATCCATTTAAGGAGGATGAGTCATGGGCGCGTTTGATTGGTTCTGGAAGGCAATGGGCTCGCAAAGCGAGCGTAATAATAAGAAATCCAAGGCCATCGTGGGTTCGGCAGACGAAGCTGCCCGGACATTGAGCCAGCACGATGACGCAGCTGTGGCCCAGGCCGCGCGCGATGCCGTTCAGTCCGGTGAGATAGTGGACAAGGCGCAGTTCCTCGCGGCCCTGGCAGTGGCCTGCGAACGCACCCTGGGCATGAACCCCTTTAACGTGCAATCACAAGCGGTCCTGCGCCTACTCACCGGAGACGTCATCCAGATGGCCACCGGTGAAGGCAAAACACTGGTGGGTGCCATGGCTGCCACCGGCTTTGCGCTGACCGGAAAGCGCGTCCATGTAGTTACCGTCAATAACTATCTTGCTGCTCGCGACGCCGAATGGATGCGCCCCGTAGTGGAGTTCTTTGGCCTGAGCGTTGCCTCGGTAACAGAGGGCATGACTCCGGACGAGCGCCGCGTTGCCTACGCACAGGATATTATCTATGCGCCCGTGAACGAGCTAGGCTTCGACCTGCTGCGCGATAACCAGATCACTGACCGTTCCCACACCGTGCAGGCCGCCGGGGATGTTGCCTTGGTGGACGAAGCCGACTCCGTCTTGGTAGATGAGGCCCTTGTGCCGCTGGTACTTGCCGGAAACCGACCGGGCGAAGCACCCACCGGACATATCACCAATGTGGTTTCCCACCTGCGCGAAAAGCTGGACTACATCATCTCTGAGGACGGCCGCACCGTTCAATTGACCGAAGATGGTGCGCGCCGTGTGGAGCAAGAATTGGGCATTGATTCGCTCTATTCCGAGGAGAATATCGGCACCATTTTGGTGAAGGTTAACCTTGCCCTGCATGCCAAAGCGCTGCTTATCCGAGACATTCACTACATTGTGGTTGACGGCAAGCTGCAGCTTATCGATGCCTCGCGGGGCCGCGTTGCCGACCTGCAGCGCTGGCCCGATGGCCTGCAAGCGGCGGTAGAGGCCAAGGAAGGCCTGGAAGTCTCTGAAGGTGGGCGCATTCTCGATACCATCACCTTGCAAGAACTTATGCGGCGCTACCCACTGGTGTGCGGGATGACGGGCACCGCGGTGGAGGCAACCGATCAGCTGCGCCAGTTCTACGGTCTGCACGTCTCTGTTATTGACCGTAATAAGCCTCTGCAGCGGTTTGACGAACAAGACCGTATCTTTGCGACGGTCGAGGATAAATCTGCCGCTATCGTGGAAGAAATCGCCGCCATCCACGCTACGGGGCAACCCATCCTGGTGAGCACGCAGGATGTCGCCGAATCGGAGGATTTGGCAGATGCACTGGGCAAGCGGGGCATTGAGGTCAATGTCCTCAACGCCAAAAATGATGAGCAAGAGGCGCGGATAGTCGCCGAGGCCGGAGATATCGGGCGCGTTACCGTTTCTACCCAGATGGCCGGTCGTGGTACTGATATCAAGTTGGGCGGCGCTAGTGAGGCCGACCATGACGCAGTAGCGGAGCTTGGCGGCCTAGCGGTCATCGGTACCTCGCGGCACCGCACCGCCCGCTTGGACAACCAGCTGCGCGGGCGTGCGGGCCGGCAAGGAGATCCGGGGCTTTCCCTCTTCTTTGTCTCCTTGGAGGATGACGTGGTTCAGCAAGGCGGCGACGGCGAAACTGTCCGCGCCCAACCGGCCGAGGACGGACGTATCGAGTCCAAACGGGTCAGTGACTTTGTAGCGCACTGCCAGCGCGTGACCGAAGGGCAATTGCTCGAGATCCATGCCCAGACATGGAAGTACAATCAGCTCTTAGCTGATCAACGCATCATCATTGATGAGCGCCGAGCCAAGCTTTTGGATACCGATCAAGCCTGGCAGGAGCTTTCCCAACGCGCCCCAGAGCGCGCAGCAGAGCTTGCGGAGGTTCCCGAGGAAGCTCGCGTTAAGGCCGCACGCGAAATCATGCTTTATCACTTGGACCTTGCATGGGCCGACCATCTGGAGCTCATGGACGATGTCCGTGAGTCCATTCACTTGCGCGCTATCGCCCGCGAGACGCCGATCGATGAATACCACCGCATTGCGGTAAGGGAGTTTAAGGACTTGGCCCAGCGGGCCGTCGAAAAGTCGGTGGAAACCTTCCACACAGTGCTTATCGACGCCGCCGGGGCGCACCTTGATGACGCCGGCCTAGCCCGCCCGAGTGCTACGTGGACCTACATGGTTTCCGATAACCCCCTTGCGGGCAAGGGAAATTCCGTGCTGAGCGGTATCGGAAACATTTTCCGGTGAAATAAATCTCCACCAAAGGGTCGCGGACCCAAATAAGTCGCTAGTATTGTCATAAGTAACTCGTAACTAATCCCCGGAGGTAACAATGAGCGAGAACACCGGAACCCCGGAACCACAGGTAGAGACCACATCTGTATTCCGCGCAGACCTGCTCAAGGAGATGGAAAACGGCGCGAATGGCAACGAGACTGCCGTTGCCGGTACCGATAACCTGGCAGAGGGCCAGGCACTCTTGGTGGTCAAGCGCGGCCCGAATGCGGGTGCCCGCTTCTTGTTGGACCAGGCGACTACCACCGCTGGCCGCCATCCCGAGGCGGACATCTTCCTCGATGACGTTACGGTATCCCGCCGTCACGCGGAATTCCGCAAGAATGATGATGACAAGTTTGAGGTAGTTGACGTGGGATCCCTCAACGGAACCTACGTGAACCGCGAGCCACGCAACTCCCAGGTGCTCGAGGTGGGAGATGAAATCCAGATTGGCAAGTTCCGTTTGGTTTTCATCGCTAACCAGAGCTAATTCTTTCGTAGACCAGCCGCGCTTCCGTTCGAGGAAGGGCGGTGTAGTCTACGTATGGCACGATAAGAACTTTTTTCAGGACCACTAAGAGATAGACACAGTGAGCGCAGCAGATTCTTCGGCAGCAGCAGTACGCCGTACCAGCCCCAAAGCTAAAAAGGCTAAGACTATGTCCATTGGCGTGGTTTTGGAGACGCTGAATCAGCAATTCCCAGACGTCACGGTGTCCAAGATTCGCTTCCTTGAATCAGAGGGGCTTATTAGCCCGCAGCGCACGGCCTCGGGCTACCGCCGCTTCACCCAAGAAGACGTGGACCGGCTGCGTTATATTCTCACCACTCAGCGCGATAACTATACGCCGCTAAAGGTTATCCGTGAGCAGCTAGAGGCCATGGATTCCGGTCAGGTCACCGCCATTGTTTCTGCGGGCCATGCCGAAACCCTCCTGTCCCCGCAGCAGTTTAAGGCCCCTGTCGTCACGCGTTTGACTGATGTAGAGGTAGCCACGCAGGCGGGGTCCAGTGAAGATGACGTCGCATCCTTAGTGAAGTACGGCCTCATTCGCCCAGATGCTGCTGGGTTTTTCAATACCGATGACGTGGCTATTGTCTCAGCCGCCGTGGCCCTCAAGGCTTTTGGTTTCGGTGCCCGTGAGCTTAAGTCCCTGCGCAATAACGCGCGCCGGCAGGCTGACCTGATTTCCCAGGCCGCAGCTCCAGTGGCACACTCAAACTCTGATACTGCACACCAGAAGGCGGAAGAAATCTCCCAGCAGATGACCGCGCTCGTGGTGTCTTTGCATGCGACCCTGGTGAAATCAGACCTACGTGACGAATACCAGGCTTAATACACCACCAATTCCATCTTTGTGGGAGAGTGGTAGTCATGAGTGATGTAACCCTAGAGTTCCACGGAATCCACCAAGTCGGTCCTGAAGATGATGTCTGCGCATTGTTGCGCTGGCCAGAGGAAAATCGCTTGATCCCCGTGTGGATTTCTCCCATTGAGGGCATGCAATTGGCCGCCGCTTTAGATGGGCACCAGCCAAACCGGCCCAACTCGCACGATCTGATCTGCGAGATCCTTGAGGCAACAGGCGGGGTGGAATCCATAGACGTTGCCAACTACCACCAGGGAACGTTCATGGTAGACATTAAGGCTGCGAACGGCGAGGCTTATGATGCTCGGGTTAGCGATGCGCTAGCTGTATCCGAATTTTTCAATGTCCCCATTTCTGCCGAGGCGGAGCTCCTCGCGCAGGTATCCGTTTATGCCAGTGATGCGGATCTGAAAGAATATTTCGACTTGGAGATTTCTACCCCTTCTCAAGATGATTCGGAAACTGGCAGCGAAAACGCGGAGTCTTCCACATCGGCATCAGGGAATGCGCAGGCAGATGCGGATTTCGAGGCCATGATGAGATCTTTGGGAATGGAAGAAAAGGATTTCCTTTCGGGGGATGATGAAGAAAAAAGTTAATGACACGCGTGTGACTAATGGTGACAATGTGGTTCTAGAAGTCTAAAGTTGTACTTGAAAGTTGAGCAGGCAGCGCTTGACGGGTGCATGCGCTTGGCTTTTAATTGATCTTTAGAACTTCCAACAAACCCCATTGGAGTAATTACGTGAGCATTATCGAGGACTCCCAGCCCGAATCCACCTACGTACAGGAATCACTTTTTGATGTCGGACCTGATGAGGAAGTGGGCTACCGCGTGCCTATTGCCTGCCAGGTTGCCGGCATTACTTATCGCCAGCTGGACTATTGGGCACGCACCAACTTGGTGAATCCGTCCATTCGAACGGCACGTGGTTCTGGTTCCCAGCGCCTGTATTCCTTCAAGGATGTATTGGTACTCAAGATTGTTAAGCGCCTGCTAGATACCGGCATTTCCCTGCAAAATATCCGTTTGGCCGTTGAGTCCCTGCGGGATCGTGGTGTCAATGATTTGGCAGAGCTCACCCTCGTATCAGATGGCACCACCGTGTATGAGTGCCGTTCTAACGATGAGGTAATTGACTTGCTTGCCGGTGGCCAGGGCGTCTTTGGCATTGCAGTTCCTGGTATCTTGAAGGAACTGTCCGGTACCATTTCTTCTTTCCCTTCGGAACGCATCGAAGACTTCGCCGAGGACAACGTCGTCGGGCTCGACGAGCTTGCTGCCCGTCGCAAGCGCAAGAGCTCCTAGGCTTTGAACATAAGAATCCACCCTATTTCCCGGCTCACGGGGAAATAGGGTGGATTTTTGATCTCCAAACAACGAGCAGCCTACGTTAAGCGCCCCTCGGAACCTTTTATCTCTTCGCGTCGCTGGGCCCTAGCCCAAGGCGCTTCAATCCGGCTTTTAACACGGGCTCGATTATTGAAGTGCCACCTGTGCCTAGCTGTCGGTACCTCTATGGAGATAGAAATAAAGGCACCCAACATAATCGTTTGGTGCCGAGGGAAAGGGCGGTTGGATATTAAACGCCTGCGGCCTTAGTTATAGCGCCAGTAAGCTTGGCTTCCTCCGCTGAGTCAACGGTGGTGAAACTATCGGCTGCGGACTTTAGAGCTGCATCCACGTTGCCTTCACCTACGTGCACGACACTGAGGGAAACGTCCTTCGAAGCAGCGTCCTTAAGTGCAGCCGTAAATTGAGCATCATCCATGTCTTGCTCGGTACCTGTAGTCACCACGAGCACCCGCGCCTTGTCGCCGCTACCTGCAGCTTGGTCGGCAGCGTTAGCTACAGCCGCTACAACAGCGCTGCGCGTTTGTGGAACACCGCCGGTACCAAAGCCGCCGAGGGTGCCGGATACGGCATTGCCATCCCCAAAACCCAAGTTCTGGCGGTAGCCAACCGTTGCCGTCTCAGAGATGGGTGAAGAATAATTCCACAAGGACACAGCCCCGCCGTCAGCAGCTAGGTCAGACGCGGTGGTGCCCAAGGCCTGGGAGACAGGACCGTAGATGGGAGCCATTGAGGAGGAAGTATCCAAAAGAAGTAGGGTATTTGCAGCCATCGTTAGATCGGGTTTGGGTTGTGCTGCGGAACTAGGAGCTGGGGCGGAGCTCCGTGGAGAGGAAGAACTGGTAGGCGCGGCGGAAGTGGGGACACTGGAGGTCGTTTTCGTGGTCATCTCCGTTGTAGCCTCGCTGCTGCTTTCAACAGCTGCGGGAGCAGCGGCATCGTTCTCATCGGCGTTGTCCATACCTCGCACGAGGAAGGTCACCAAGGCGATGATGGCCAGAAGCGCGATGACAGCCACTGCAATAACCCATCCCGCTACTGCGAAGGTATTTTTCCCATTTGAATGCCGTGCCATGTGGTGTGTTCCTCCCAAGCAAACTGCCGTTGTTAGTGGCTTATTGTAGCGGGGCGAGTGCCTGATCTATCACAGCGACAAGCCTGGCTCGCAGCGGTTCGGCCTTCTGCGCCAGGGAACGCTGCCGAGAGACATATTCGGCTTTGCCTTCAGGGGTTTCGATGGGCACTACCCCGAGACCCCAATCACGGCAGTCATAAGGAGAGGCCTCCATGTCTAGGATGCGTGCTTCAATCGCCAAATCTAGGCAGTCAAGGAATAGCTTGCCGGGAACCAAAGGGCCTAGCTTCCACGCCCATTTATAAAGATCCATCGTGACGTGTACGCAGCCCGCTTGGTCATTTGCGGGCTGGTCTTCGCGGTGCAGCACGGTGAGGTTAAGCGGACGAGCTGGTGGGGTGAAGAAACGGAAGGCATCGTAGTGGGAGCACTTAATTGAGTGTTCATCCACAACGCGGTTTGTGCCTTCTGCACCTAGGCGCAAAGGAAGCGAATGGCGCGGGGTGTCTGTGTGGTAAACCATCGCCCATTCGTGCAGGCCAAAGCAGTCAAAGTGGGCGGGGTTGCTTGCAGAGTGGCGAAGAAGATTCGAGATATAACGAACCGAGCTACCGCGGCGTTGTAGAAAGCCAGCCACATCGACGGTTACGCCGTCTGGGGTGGCGTGGTAGTCGCGCCATTCGGCGTGTGGGGGAGTGCCTTCTAGCGCTATTCCTACACCCGGGTGCCAACGCTTCAAGTGGGAAGGCCGGACGGGGTAGTACTCAAAGAGAAAATCGAAGACAGGGTGATAGCTGCCAGGGTGGCGGAAACGCTCTAAGCGGTCGGTGGCTTGCTTTTCGTGTTGTTGCAGCTGAGCTTGCCAATCATCCGGGCTCAAAGTGTGCACGAGGGCATTCCTCCTTGTCTTAGCGGCCGCGGCGACGGGTGTTTCTACTACCTGGGCGGCGGCGTTGAGATGGGGATTTCTTCTTTGCGGGCTTCGCTTGGTTCTGGGGCGTGGCCTGCCCAGGCGGGGGAAGGGCGGGACCATTCGGTTTGCGAGCACCCGTTACCTCCTTGAGTACAGGTGCACCTGCAGGATTATCGCGGCTAGAAATATCGTGCTCAGTAGCCGTGACCCCTGCTTTGTTAATAAGCGCTGATACTTCCTTGCGTTGTTCATCCATGACCAAAGTAACGACGGTCCCCGCCGCGCCGCCACGTGCCGTGCGCCCAGCGCGATGGAGATATGCCTTGTGTTCTGCGGGTGGATCGATATGAACGACGAGGGAAACATCCGCAACATCGATACCGCGCGCGGCAATATCTGTGGCAACCAGCACGGGGACGCTGCCATCGCTAAAGCCCTCGATGGCGCGGGTGCGCGCGCCTTGCCCCTTATCTCCATGTAGCGGATAAGCATTGATGCCAGCACGGCGCAGCTTTTTGACTTGCCTATCCACCCCGTGCTTCGTACGCATGAACATGATGGTTTTGCCCTGGCGAGCAGCAATTCGCAAGGCTACTTCATTCCGCGCCGGACGGTCACCGACGAAAAAGAGATGATGGGACATGGAGTCCACCGCAGCTTGAACCGGAGCAGTGGAGTGGACAATAGGATCGTGGAGGAATTGCTCCACCAGCTTATTGACGTCCCCGTCGAGGGTCGCCGAAAACAGCAATCGCTGACCTGTTGCTGGGGTCAACCGCAGGAGTTTGCGTACCTGGGGTAGAAAGCCCATATCGGCCATTTGATCGGCCTCATCAAGGGTGGTGATGCGGACCGCATCCAATTGCAGCTTTCCCTGGTTTATGAGATCTTGGGCGCGGCCAGGGGTGGCGACGAGAACATCGACGGGGCGTGCCAGCGAGCGGATATGGTGATTGATATTTACCCCACCCACCACGGCGAGAACTCTCAAGCCAAGCGTTGCCGCAGGTTCATCAAGACGCTGGTAAATCTGGGTGGCCAACTCCCGGGTTGGCGCAAGAATGAGCGCACGGGGATGAGCGGGCTTGGAAGCACCCGTTCCGGCAAGGCTCGCGAGCATGGGTAAACCGAAGGTAAAGGTCTTTCCGGAACCGGTAGGGCCGCGGCCGAGGACATCTTTGCCTGCGAGGACGTCGGGAATCGCGGCGCTTTGGATGGGAAATGGTTCGGTGATGCCTTGGTCACGCAATACGTGCACTAGGCGCTGGGGTAAGCCGAGATCGGCAAAGGTAGTCATTGTTTACCCATACTATCGGCAATAAGGCGGATCGCCGCATTCGTGTGGAAGCGCCTGCTGAATATGGGATAGGGCCCCGAAGGGCCCCATTAAAGCAATACGAATCTAGTCGGTTTGGGTCAAGCTGCGGTCGCCAGACCACTCGATGTGGAAGGTACCTGGCTTGTCGGTGCGCTTGAAGGTGTGTGCGCCGAAGAAATCGCGCTGGCCTTGAATCAGGGCGGCGGGAAGGCGCTCGGCGCGCAGGCTGTCATAATAGGAGAGGGAAGATGCAAAGACTGGGGCCGGTAGGCCCAGCTGAGTGGCAGCGACGACTACTCGGCGCCACGGATCGATGAGGTCTTCCAGCTCACCCTTGAAGTAAGGATCGAGGATGAGGGCAGGAAGGTCTGCATTATTGTCGTAGGCTGCGCGGATGCGATCCAAGAACTTGGCCCGGATGATGCAGCCGCCACGCCAGATAGTAGCTAGGTCGCGAGGGTCCACATCCCATCCGAATTCCTCGGATCCAGCCTTGATCTCATCGAAGCCTTGGGAGTAAGCAATGAGCTTGGCCGCATAAAGGGCGCGGCGCACGTCTTCAATAAACGCGGCTTTGTCCACGTCCAGCTCCTTGATAGTGCCGGCAGGCAGCTGGCCTTCTTGGGCAGCGCTGCGCTGCGCGGTGGAGGAGGAAAGCGCGCGGGCGAAGACCGATTCGGCGATGCCGGTAATGGGAACACCGAGCTCCAAGCCATTGATGGCAGTCCAGCGGCCGGTGCCCTTTTGGCCGGCGGCGTCCACGATGACGTCGACAAGCGGGGCACCAGTCTCCGGATCCTTTTGGGCCAAAACCTCGGCGGTGATTTCAATGAGATAGGAGTCAAGGTCGCCCGAGTTCCATTCGCGGAATACCTCTGCGATCTCGGCCGGCTCCATGCCTGCACCGTAACGCAGTAGCTGATAAGCCTCGCCGATGACCTGCATATCGGCGTATTCGATGCCATTGTGGACCATCTTGACAAAGTGGCCGGCGCCATCTGGACCAATGTGGGTAACGCATGGAGTGCCATCAACATTGGCGGCGATGGACTCAAGAATCGGGCCAAGAGTCTCCCAGGATTCCTTGGGGCCACCAGGCATGATGGCCGGGCCATTGAGCGCACCCTCCTCGCCGCCAGAGATGCCAGCACCCACAAAGTGCTTGCCGCGGGCGGCTACGTCCTTCTCGCGGCGAATGGTGTCCGTGAACAGCGCGTTACCGCCATCAATAATGACATCGCCCTCATCCATGGCCTCAGCCAGCTGATCGATGACCGCATCGGTGGCCTTGCCAGCCTTAACCATGATGATTGCCTTGCGTGGGCGCTCCAAAGAAGCCACGAAGTCCTCGATGGTCTCCGAAGGCACGAAATTGCCTTCCTCACCGTGAGCCTCAATGAGCGCATGGGTCTTTTCAGGGCTGCGGTTGTATACCGCTACGGTATTGCCGTTGCGGGCAAAGTTACGGGCCAAATTAGATCCCATGACCGCCAATCCCACGACGCCAATTTGAGCAAGTTCATTCTTATCAGTCATGCTGCCTATCCTACGTCACTGGGATGCGGTGCTGGCATCAATGGCTAGGCTGGTGGACTATGTCGGATACGCAGAAACTCAATGACTTGCTTCACCTCGCTCATACGCGGGTACTCACTGCAGAAGAACTGGCGTCACTTAATGCCCTCAATGGCGGCCTTGCGGAATTGATAGGGCTGCAATTTACCCATATAGGCCCGTGCGAGGCGCGCGCGAAACTGCAGGTTAAGCCCGAACATCATCAGCCCTGGGGAGTGGCCAATGGCGGGCTGTACTGTTCCATTGCAGAAACCGTGGCCTCCATCGCGAGCGTGGTGGCTGCCGACGCCCCCGCAGTAGGAGTGAATAATTCCAGCGACTTTATCCGCTCTACGGGACAGGGGGAACTGGAGGCTGTGGCTACACCAGTGCAGCTTGGCGGGCGCACCCACCTGTGGAGCGTTGAGATGCGCCAGGGCGGGGAGCTCATTGCCCGCACCACTTTGCGCACCATGATTTTGCGTTAGCTCACCCGCTTGGCAGTAAAGGACATCCCGTGGGAGGATAGCCGTTCCAAATACGGCTCAGCTAGTCCGGTGGCCGGGGTAAGCACGCCTCCTGTGCGGTCAGAGTCGGTGCGCGATTCGAGTAGGCAGAGTACAGCCTGGCTCAGCATCATGGCGGTAACCTCGTAGCCGGGGTCCCCCTGCGCTGAGACGGTTGCAAGCCAGCGCTCGCCGTCCTCAGTCACACCGTGGTGGCTGATGTGGAAATGTGCGCCCTCAAGCCCAGGCGTGGGCAGGACCTTTTCCACCACGGGGCGCAAGCGTGATTGGGTGCCATCAAAAAGCAGCTTGGTGGCGAGTGCCAGTCCATAGGCCCGTGCACGACCGGCTAGCCCAGTCCCTGTAAACCACGCTTCCTTATAAAACAAGCGCTTGCCCCACGCCCGCCCAAGCAGAGCGTTGGAGCGGCGCACCACGCGGGTATTGAACATGGACATGAAAAATGGGCCCACCCAGCCAACGCCATCCAACTCTTTGACCTCAAAGTCCCGCTGGAGTCCTTCCAAGCGTGGACCAGCCTTCGGATCTGGATCGAGGGAGTAGGGATTATGCAGGTTGCGGGCAACACCCTTATCGGCGTGCGCAGCGAGCGAGACCTGCAGGGAAGATTCGATGGTGCCCGGCGAGATCCCGCCTTTCAGCTTGTCTACGACCATTTCAACCCGCGCAAAAGGCTTTGCTGCGGCCTTATAAAGGTTGAGCATCCCGATATCTGAAGGCACGGAATCGAAGCCGCAGGAATGGATGATGCGCGCACCTGTGGATTCAGCCTCGGCATGGTGGGAATCGATGCTGTGGCGAATGAAGGGAACCTCACCGCACAGGTCGACATAGTCCACGCCATGCCGCGCGCAGGCGGCAAGGACGTTATCCCCATAAAGGCTGTAGGGGCCCACCACGGTAATCAGTACCTGGGTACCTTCCACCATGCGCTCTACAGCGGAGGCATCGTCCGCGGCGGCGATGGCAATGTCCCAGTGCGGGTTGAGCTCATCGCGCAGCGCGGCTAGCACCGGTCGGTTCCGGCCGGCCAGAGTCACAGAGGGCGCGTTAATCGAGGCAAGATAGCGCGCCACCAATTGCCCGACAAGCCCGGTGGCACCATAGACAGTGATATCGCTCATAGTATAGGAGCGTACCGCAGTCTTTAGAGCCAGTGGTTCTTACGGAACCAGGCCCAGAGCCCGAGAACGACCAAGACCATGATGACAATCGCCATGGGGTAGCCCAAAGCCCAATGCAGCTCCGGCATGATGTCGAAGTTCATCCCGTAGATACCTGCCACCAGGGTGGGTGCGGCCCACATGCCAACGACTGCGGAAATGGTGCGCATATCTGAGTTTTGTTGCATGGTTACCTTGGCCACCGAGGCATCGATAAGCGAGGTAAGGCGCTCATCGAAGCTGGAGACCTGGTCCTTGACTACGAGCTCGTGGTCGTTGACGTCGCGCAGATACGAGCGCAATTGCTTAGAAATCAGATCCTTGTGATCAGAAACCATGGATTTAAGCGCCACCGACAGTGGGTCAATGGCATGCTTCATCTCCAGCACCTCGCGCTTGAACATGTAAATTCGGTCCACATCAAACTTGAGGTTAGGGGTAAAGATTTCTTCTTCCAGCTCATCGACCTCAATGCTGATGAGACGAGAAATCTCCGAGTAACGGTCCACCATCATATCCAGGATCTTCCAGGCCATAGCCACTGGGCCAAGCTCCACCAGATCCTGCTCATCTTCCACCGTGTAGGCCAAGTTGGGAAGCTTTGCCCCGTGGCGCACGGTAATGATGAAGTTGGAGCCCATGATCATCTGGATCTCACCGGTGGAAATGATTTGGCGCTTATCCGTTACTTCATCGTGGTCGCGATAGTTCACGGAGCGGGCGACGACGAAGAGCTGGTCATCGTAGCGTTCGAGTTTGGGGCGCTGGTGCGCCATAACTGCGTCTTCCACGATGAGTTCGTGGATGCCAAACTGTGAGGCTACCTTGGTCATCTGAGACTCATAGGGCTCGTGCAGGCCCACCCAGATAAAACCACGACCATATTCTTCGATAGCTTCCAAAGCAGAGCTGGTGGAGTATTCACCGGGAAGCGACTCGCCATCAACAAAAACGCGGCAGTGTTCAATCGCGCGTTCCGGCGGTACCGGCAGGGAGGTGGGCTTACTTGGAGGCTCGGGTTTCTTGCGGCCCCTAAAGGGTGAAGGTACGGATGGCATCGTTTCAGCCTCCTTTGCGCGGTAGTGCGGACAAGTTCGCAAAAATTCGACGGCGATTTTATGCAGCGGGTAAATCTTACACCGAAGGCGGGTAATATAATCGAATCTATGCCTACGTGGAAAGAAGTAACCGAAGCTAATCCCGAGCACTCCCATAATTTTGCCCGCAAATGGAAGCTGCTTGCCGCACAAGGCAAGGACATCAATGGCGAGGCCCGGCTTATTGATGCCATGGTCGAGCGCAACTCCACCATCCTCGACGCCGGTTGTGGCACTGGCCGAGTCGGTGGCGAATTGCTTCGCCGCGGCCACAGCGTCGTGGGAGTCGACGTAGATCCCATTCTTATCGAGCACGCAGAGCACGACTTTCCGGACGGACATTGGTTCGTTGGAGACCTGTGCGAGCAAGAGGTGCCGGAAGGCCCCTTTGATATCGCCGTGTCTGCCGGCAATGTGATGGGCTTTCTAGCAAGAGAAGGCCGCGAGCCCGCTTTGCGCAATATCTTTAACTCTCTCAAACCAGGTGGTCGCCTGGTCACCGGCTTCGGCGAGGGCCGGGGCTGGGAGTTCTCCGACTTCCTCGATATGGCGCAGAAGGTGGGCTACCGAGTCGACTTCACCTTCTCCTCGTGGGACATGAAGCTATTCTCGGAGCATTCCACCTTCCTCGTCGCCGTCCTTTCGCGTCCGGGGTCGGACCTTCTGGCCTAAAAGCGCCTATCGGCTTGGTCGAAGAAATCTACCTCATGGTGGCTCGCTGTGATGTAGGCGCGCTCGGCCCGTGTACGAGTGCGCTCATCCGCCCCGCTGAGAGCCTGCTCGACAATGTCGAGGCTGGCGCGGACTCCGTTGAGGAAGTCTTCACCGCCGTACATGGAAAGCCAGGAGTGATAGGGATGTTCTGGGGAATCGAAATCTGCGAGGTGTAGGCCTACCTCTGCATAAAGCCAGTAGCAGGGCAATACCGCCGCAGCACCTACCACGTAGTCATCCGTATGAGTTGAACGGATAAGGAAGTCCGTATAGGCGCTAGTAACCCTAGAAGCTGCGGTAGTGATGCCCTCTTGGAGCCAGCCGCGGTGCAGCTCGGCCTCAACCGCCAAGCAATCATGCGCTCCTTCGGCCCAGTGCAGTTGCTGTGCCGCTGCAGGGGCTAGGCTGGCTAGGCGCGCCAAGGCCTTGGAGTAGGCGTTGAGGTACTGGGCATCTTGGTCAAGATAGAACCCAAAGGCTTCTTTATCCAAAGCGCCCGTTCCCAATGCCCGAATAAAGGGCAGAGCCTTGATAGCCTCCCAGTGATTTCCCGCCAGGTTCCACAGACGTTGCGTGTGTGGTCCGGCCGCAGGAACGCGGGGCTGCTCGACGTTTTCTGGTTCCTTCAAGCTGCCGGACAGGTAGGGCTGCGGCAGGGTAGAGGCCGCCCGCATCAGGCGCTGCGAGCGGTGCAGGTGGTCCACGGGACCGTGCCCTTTGCCCACCTGGAGCGCATCCGCGTGAACAATGGCTTCGTGCAGCCAGTGGGTGGACCACGTAAGCGCTGCGGTGTGGCTATCGCCGGCTCCAAGCCGGGTAGCCAGAGCAGAGGAGAGGGAGCAACCCGTGCCGTGCGTATTCTTCGTGTCCACCCGGCTCGAGGAGACGCGGTGAACGGACCCATCCGGATTCACTACCGCATTGTCTGCGATATCGAAATCGAGGTGACCGCCCTTGACCACAACCGCAGTAGAAGCTTCCTTCGCCCATTGTTTAGCGGTGGCGATGGCCTGCTCGAGGTCGCCTGCCTCCTCGGTGTTGGTGAGAACAGCCAATTCTTTCAAGTTTGGGGTGATGATATCCACCCGGGAACACAGATCTCGCACGGCCTGTTCGGCTTCCTGCTCCAGCAGCCTATCCCCGCTGGTAGCCACCATGACCGGATCCAAGACCACGGGAACATCCTCCGGCAGGCGACGTAGGAAATCTGCGACCTTGGCGGTAATGGCGACGTCAGCAAGCATGCCAATCTTTACCGCGTCTATCTCCACATCGTCAATGACTGCTTCTAGCTGCTCTTGCAGAAATTCCACTGGCGGGACATGTACGCTGCGGACGCCCTGGGTGTTTTGGGCTACCAAGGCTGTTACCACATTCATGCCATATCCGCCCGCAGCGGCAATGGATTTTAGGTCAGCCTGGATGCCCGCTCCGCCCGTGGGGTCTGTACCCGCGATGGACAGTACTCGGGGATAGATACCTTTAGGCATGAAAAGCCTCCTTTAGTCGGCCGGCGGCTGCTGCAGGGTCTGCGGCCGCCATGATGTCGCTGACTACGCAAATGCCGGCAAAGTCGCTTCCCGCCAGCTCGTGCGCGTTATGGTCTTTAATGCCGCCGATGGCGACGGAATCAATGCCGCGTTCCCGTGCGGCGCGGGCGAGGGCTGCTGCTGCATCTGGCCCCATCCCCGCCGGGGCGTTCTTCTTCGTGTTCGTCGAATACACAGGGCCGATACCGATGACATCCGGGCGGGCGTCATCCGACATGGCAGCAAGTTCGGCGTGATTGCCAATGGACAAGCCGATAAGTTGCTCATCGGACAGCATCCCTCGGGCTTCACGGAAGGCCATGTCACCTTGACCAATGTGTAGATGGCAGCCGAGTTTTGCTGCTACCTCCACGCGGTCATTGATAAAAAGCGGAACATTTCCGAGCACGGCCAGCAGCTCGCGGGCGGTGTGTTCAATCTGCTCATCACTAGTTTCCTTATCCCGCAGCTGGACGACGCTAACCCCACCGCGTACAGCTTCCTTCACGATGCGAACCACGTTTTCTCGCCCGCCTGCCAGATCTGGATCTGTGACAAGGTAAAGCGACCAGTCGATTGCCATTTAAACCCCTTCGACGTCTGTGAGCTTGATTAGTCCCTCGATGTCCGCCGTCGGGACATCGTAGAGCGCGTCCAGCCAAGCAACGGCAAAGGAGCCTGGCGCGTGGTGCTTTTCAGCTGCCACGCTGCCTGCGGCTCCCACGTGTGCGTGGGCCGCGATGATTGCTTCGAAAGGATCCTCCCACGCCGCCAAATATGCTGCGCAGATAGCACCGAGTGAACAACCAGTACCAATGACGTTTTGGAGCATCGGATGACCGGAGTGCAGATAGGCAGCGCGCGTGGTTTCACCTGCGTGGACGATAAGATCGCGTGGGCCGGAAATGGCTACTACGGCGCCAGTGTTCTGGGAAAGCGCTAGTGCGGAATCTAACGCGGCTTCTACTTCATCAGTAGATTCGACACCGCGGCCGCCCTGTCCGGTACCCGCGAGCGCAATGATTTCTGAAGCATTACCGCGGATCGCCCCTGGGCCAAGGGGCAGCACCTCATGCATGAACTTGGTGCGGTTGGAGAGACCGCCGGCACCTACCGGATCGAGTACCCAGGGGGTCTGTGCGGCATTCGCACCCGCGATGGCCTCGCGCATGCCGCCGTATTGTTCGGAGCTAGGCGTGCCACAGTTGATGAGAACACCGCCGGCTACCTGTGCAAACTCGCGGGATTCCTCCGGAGTATCAACCATCGCCGGGCTGGCGCCAACGGCCAAGAGGGCGTTGGCGGTGACGTTGGAAACGACCTTATTGGTCAAACATTGAATAAGTGGTGTGGACTCGCGCACGGCATCGTGCGCGCGGAGAAAACTATATCCCACAACTATCCCTTCGCTAGTTCTAACTGAGTGCAGGTTCGATGGGTATTTCTCAGCCGCACTGTGTGCGGCACCCCATGTTGCGTTTCTCAGCCTAACAAAGGTCACGGAAACTATGTGCGAAAATCGGCGCTCCAGTGCCCAGTTGGGGTGGTGCTATCGCTATCAATGAGTAACGACAGGAAAATAGAAAATCGCCGCCCTTGCCCTGCATTGAGGCAGGAGAGCGGCGATGCGATCGAGGAGTAATTACTTCTCGTTCTTGTTAATGATGTTGCGCGCGATGCGCTGCTGAGTGGTGATTTCTAGGTTGCCGCGGTCACGGGAAAGAATATTGGTTGCCCAGTTCACCAGCACTGCCAGGCGACTGCGCAGGCCAATCACATAAGTCAGGTGCAGGCCCAGCCAAGCTACCCAGCCAGCGAAGCCACCGAACTCGGTCTTGCCCAGCTTGACGACGGCGTTGAAGCGCTTGACGATTGCCATGGAGCCCTTGTCAAAGTAATCAAAGGCTTCCTTCTCATTGGCGGTAGACTCCTCGTCCACCTTTGCCTGAATGAGCTTAGCGACGTGCGCGCCACCCTGAATAGCAACCTGTGCGAGGCCAGGCAGGCGGTTGAGGGAGATCATGTCACCGACCATGTAGACGTTATTGTGCTCGCCCACGGTCAGGTCCTCGTTCACGGAGACACGACCAGCGCGGTCTGCCTCGACGCCAGCCTGCTCGGCCACCATCTTGCCCAGTGGGGAAGCGGCCACACCGGCGGACCAGATCTTGGTAGCACCCGTCAGGGTGGTCTCTTCCTCGGTCTTCATGTCCTTATAAGTGACGGTATCCGCGGTCACATCGGTCACCATGGCGTTGAGGTGAACCTGTACGCCTTCCTTTTCCAAGGTGCGCTGTGCCTTGCGGCCCAAGCGCTTGCCAAATGGCGGCAGTACCTGTGGGGCGCCGTCAAGCAAGTAGATCTTGGCGGAGGTGGTCCCGTAGTTGGAGTAGACATCGTTGAGGGTGCGGTTTGCTAGTTCGGCAATCTGGCCGGTCAGCTCGACGCCGGTTGGGCCAGCACCAACGATGATGAAGGTAAGCAGGCGCTCGCGCTCCGCTGGGTCGTCGGTAAGCTCAGCTTTCTCAAATGCGGAGATGATGCGAGAGCGCAGCTCGAGGGCATCGTCCAAGGTCTTCATGCCTGGGGCGAACTCGGCAAAATGGTCGTTGCCAAAATAGGACTGACCGGAGCCCGCTGCAACCACCAGGGAATCATATGCGTAAGTGCGGGAGAACTCATCCTGCTCGGCAGTGACGGTCTGGTCAGCCAGGTTGATATCGGTAACCTCGGCGTTGACGAAGTGAACATTATCCTGATCGCGCAGCAGCTGGCGGGTGGACGGGGCCACCTCACCGGCGGAAATCATGCCTGTTGCTACCTGGTACAGCATCGGCTGGAACAGGTGGTGGTTCTTCTTATCGATGAGAGTGATTTCTACATCGGCGTTCTTTAGCTTCTGGACGGTGTTGAGACCACCGAAGCCAGCGCCAACCACGACAACGTGGTGACGGCCACCATTGGGACGATAAGCGGTATCAGTCATGGATTTATTGCGACCTTCCTCAAGAAAGCTAATGTTTTGTACCCATTCAGTGTAAACACTTCTAACAGAACGTGCATACTCATTGACTGATAAACTTCCGTGCATCGTTAATATTTTCGCGGCAGGAACCATTGCGCCTGTGCGGAGCGCCTAAGCCGAGGTGCGTGCCAAGCTGACTAAGGTAATTGCCGATAGTGACTTCCTCCGCCCACCAAGGAGCGCACCTGGCATTATGAGTTTTATCCGCCCCGAGCATTTGAGCTCCATCGATGCAGATTCCTGGCCCAATGTGGCTACAGTCCCTTCATCTCGTTGGCCTGGTTTAAAGGCTCGCCGTGCAGAGGCTGAATTTGCCAAGGCTTGCGATGACGCCGGATTGGAACTCGACTTGGAAGTAGAGGGCGGACCAGATCTCAAGGTCGGACACGATGCTTTGTTTGAACGAATCGCCGCCAGTGGATGGCTGGGGTTCGCAGAAAGCTTTATGGCAGGAGAGTGGTCCGTCAGCTCGTCCTCCCAGCTGGTAAAAGTGCTTGGGCGGTTGCTGGGGGTGGGATATCTTCCCAAGGCCAAGATGCTAGACACCGGCAATTCGGAGCCAGGGGAGTTGCCGATGGAGTTGGTCCGGCTCTATTCCGGTGATGGTTTAAGCCATGTGGGTGGCATCTTTTCTAGCGGTGTGCCGACGACCATTAGGGAGACAGTAGAAAGCTATAGCCCCAAGGCCGGCCGCAAGGAACCGAAAAGCCACTTCGTGGATGTCACGACGCTAAGCGAGCCCACGAGTGTGGACAGAGACGATTTGGGCGATGCCCAGCGCCGCGCAGCGGACTGGCTTCTCGACGTCACTCGCACCGGCGCCGGAACCCACCTATTAGTGTACCCGGCCGCTGGAATGCAGCCTGCCATGCGCGCGACCAAGCGGCGCGCAACGGTAGACGTATTGACCAGCGATGTAGATCAGATAAGTCACATGCGTGAGGCACTCGTGCTCGAGGGGGCAGATGATTCCATCCATGTGGAACGCATTCCCGGGGTTGTCCCAAATCCCAAGCAATGGCGCGGACACTATGACGCAATCGTCACCGTGGAAAAGGTAGAACAGCTTAGCCCGCAGGAGCGCAAAGAGTATATTCGCGCAGTCGACCGGTTCTTAACCCCTAATGGCCGTGCAGGAATTCAGTCCCTTGTGGCGACCGAAGCAATGACCGACGCCGGAAAGGCCTCGATTCAGGCCTTGCGGGCATATGTGTGGCCTGCACTGGACTATCCGCTTACTGCGGAGCTGCACCAGCTCGTCGATAAGAACTCGAACCTGCGCATCGTATCGGAAACACACGTGGGGACGCACTACCTAGAATCTTTGCGTCAGCAACGATCCTTTTTTGATGGGCACCTGCGGGAGGCCGCGGCGGCTGGGTTCGACCCAGTATTCCGCCGCCTGTGGACCTTCCAATTTGCCCTCCGCGAGGCCTTAATGACGCTCGGAATGATTGATGCGGTGCAATTTGGATTGGCCCACCGCAACCGTGGGGGACGCCGCTAGGCGGGCGGCAGCTCGTCGAAGTTTTTCATCAGGTCCGCGCTGGGCACAAAGAAGTTGGTGCCAGTAAGAGCGGTGGAGAAGTCTAGAATGCGGTCGTAGTTCCCCTCCGGCTTGCCGATGAACATATTGCGCAAACGTTCCATGACGTTTTCTGGATCCTTTGCATAGCCGATGAAGTAAGTACCCATCTCACCAGCAGCAAAAGAACCAAAGACCATATTCTCGCGGTAGATATCTTCCTCAAGGTCGTTGAGAGCAACGTGAGAATTGGAAGGCTTAATACCATCGTCGAGCTCGATATCGTCAGCCTTTGTGCGACCAATGACCTTTTCTTGCTCTTCGGTGCTCAGCTCGTTCCACTTGTCGAGGTCGTGGATATATTTTTGTACGGTGACATAGGAGCCACGGGGGTAATCGGCGGCGTCGTCAAGCAGCACGGTATCCAAAGCTTCCTCGGCGAGGGGATTGGCGGTGCCGTCTACAAAGCCAAGCAGGTCGCGCTGGTCAAGGTATTTAAACCCGTGGGTCTCATCGATGACCGTTGCAGCATCACCCAGTTGGTCTAAAACCTGCCGGGCCATTTCGTGGCAGAGATCGTAGCTATTAGCGCGGAAGTGCAACAGAATATCGCCTGGCGTTGCTGGGGCCTTGTGCGCTGCGTCAATTGCCTCGAATTCCTTTAGCCGATTAGGAAGGGGTGCGCTGGTCAAACGCGGCCACATGGAGGCGCCAATGCCGACTACGGTATAAAGCTCGCCGTCGTTATAACGGAAGTTTACGGACTTAAACAGTCCAGCGAACCCCGAAAGCATATCGCGGGTGGATTGCTCGCCGCCATCCTTGATCTCAAGGACCAAGAAGAGCGCTGCGCGGGAAGGCTTATCTACTACATGCTGAATCGTCATAATGCCGATTTTACGCACCCAGTAGTGATCAGGTCCGTTCGCCGACTTGGAATCGCCCCTGATAGAGACCTGCTTGGCCTTTATATGCGCTAGTGTGCATTTTAGTTGAAAACTAACCGATAGCCGGGTGAGAAGATGTGGGGCATGGATACGAAGAAGCAAAAGAAAAGCACCGCGCGGATCTTCGTATTATTTGCGCGGAAAGACGATTCATTTGATGAGTCCTTTGCAGGGGTTGCGCTGACGCGCGCCCAAGAAAAAGCCATGGGGCAATGCGTAGACCGCTCAGGGGTGACCTGTTGGACTGAAGAGACATGCCTGCGTGGGTGGAACGGTCCACTGGATGAAGAACACCATCCGGAAGTGGTTTACATCGTATTTAGAGGTGGACACGCGCAGGGATCGGATCCGTCGAGCGCAGAATTCGATCCAGAGCTTAAGGCCGCATGTGCTACGAGAGACCAAGCCGAGAAAGAAGTCGCCCGCGGCAAGAATAATGACGAGAGACCAATCTTCGTGAAGGAATGTCATATTTGGAAAGCTTCATTCGGGCGCGTGTTGTCAGGAGCGAACAATAGAGGCGGGGTCCAAGTATCAATGTATGGAGTCAGGAACTAAAAGGGGGGAATGCCACCCCTAGTTTAAATGACATAATGTACATTATCGGACATTTATCCATGGTTGGGGCAGTTCCTTATTTATACCTTGGCATACCTCGAGCCTTCTAGTCGGTCTTATCAGAATCCCCGCTTGCTCCTTTTATTGCGGCGACTATCTTCGCACCGCCTTCTGCTGTGAAGCTCTGCTTTGCGATGTCGCCCAGTTGCCGCGATACACTCCAGTGGCCACTGGTCCGCCAAGCTGGCTGACTAATCCTATCGAGGGTCGCCGGTATGCAGTCTGCCCCTGTGACGCCAGGCGCCTTAACTATTAAGCACTATTGAGCCCCTCCGTGCCACGGGCGTCAGCCATCTATGGCGTGTGGGTCCCGATGTGTGGTCGGACGGGTGGATTTCGGCAAAAATACACCCTACTGGAGCATGCAACCACACCACCATATAACGTCACATTGACGATATTCGGGGCAACTACCGTTCGCTTTGGATGTCTTATTTAACGATTACGGTAAGCACTCCACAGCTGCCATATTGTCAAAAGCGCCAAGCAGGCAGAAATCGCTACGATGACCCACATGTGTTGAACGGCTACGAAAATGGTAAAGCCGATGACTATAAGAAGGCGCAGCCACATAAACGGGATCATTTGGCGGGTGTTCATAGGCTAGTCCTTATTAGTCCTTCTTGAAGGAAATGCGAAGATTGACCTCGCCCTTTTCCTCGACCTTTGCGGCCAACATTTCCGGGGTTTCTACGCCATAATCAAGGCGATTAACTGGAACGGTGCCGCCGATGACGATGTTATCCCCGTCGCGGAGAACGTCAAAGTCTTGGGAAACCTCGTGTGTCTCATCCTTGATGGTCAAGTCACCGGTGAGCTTTACCGTGCCAATGGTGCCGTCATCTGGGACGTCGGCAAGCGAAGCGGGTTTGGTGAGCTTAAAGGAAGACTCTGGGTAAAGTTGCGTCTCAAAGAGTTTGGACTTCATATTTTGGTCGCGGACCTTTTTATCCGTAGACAACTCATCCATATCCACGGTGACCGTCGCGGTTTTGAGGGTGGAATCAGAAATTTCTGCTTGACCGGTTACCTCAGTAGTCGAACCAGATGTAGTGGTCTTTTCTGCAGGTAGGATCTCATTGAAGGTAAAACCAACCGAGGTATGATTATCAGCACGCCCCTTGGCAACCTGCCAGGATCCATCTAGTTCCGTAGACGCAGCCTTAGCTCCATCGGCGGAAATAGGCTCTGTTTTTACACCGGCGCCCTTGAGAAGCGAATACACCATAGGGCCAATGGCCACGGCGGTGAGCAATACAATGAGCACCACAAAGATGGTAATGACGAGCTTGCGGTTATAAAAAAGCTTTTTCATCTTCTATCGAAGTCCTTCTAGGCGTCGGGCCAGGGCTACAAGCTCTTCGCACAAACCGGCAAGCTCCTGCGCACTAGCACCTTCCTCCGCGGCGGTATTGATATCTTCTGCGGAACAACGTAGTTCAAAAAGTCCGTCGCGCAAACTTTCTGCCTTCTCCGGAGTAAGGATCACAGCGTTAGCGGGAATACCCGTGCCACTAACATTATTTCTTTGCTCATACGCCCGCTGTTTGCACGAGGCGCTGCAAAACTTCCGTGGCCGCCCTCTACCGCCTTGATCAATGTCCTTCCCACACCACTGGCAGGAACCGACGTTGCGTTCACGACTAGCTGTACGGATCACCCGATACACTTTAGTCCATTTTGGGCGGGCTGGGAACAAAGGCGCGAGGGTGTTCGTTATAATTAGTAGCTCTTAGGCGAAGTTTTGCTTCGCACTCAATCAGGGATCTCTTTGAAAAGGATGATGTTGCATGGCAGATCGCGTACTCCGTGGCAGCCGTATGGGCGCAGTCAGCTACGAAACCGACCGCGACCACGACCTCGCACCGCGCCAAATGGTGAAGTACCGCACCGAAGACGGCGAGATTTATGAGGTGCCTTTTGCGGATGATGCTGAAATCCCTGAGGAATGGATGTGCAAAAACGGCAAGCTAGGCCACCTTGTAGAAGGTGAAGGCGTTGAGTCTAAGCCGGCTAAGCCGCCACGTACCCACTGGGATATGCTGCGTGAGCGCCGCTCCATTGAGGAGCTGGACGAGCTCCTAGAAGAGCGCATTAACCACCTGCGCTCCCGTCGCCGTTCCGCAGCCCGCCTGCTAAAGGAGCAGCAGGAACAGCAGCAAAAGAACTCATAAGGTTCTGCCGCAGACAAAGGCCCGTACCTCCTTAGTTTTACTAAGGGACGGTACGGGCCTTTAGCGTTGAAGCATGGGCTACTTCTTCAACTGTGCAATCTGGTGCTTTGCTAGGTGAGCAATTTCCCCGGCGAAGTCAGATGCCCAGCCGGCGCCCTTGCGGGCCTGCACGCCTAGATCGTGAATGGAGCCATCCTTGACCTCACGATTGACCAGCTTGGATACGGCGCCGCCGAAATCCTGCAGCTGCTCCGTGCGGTGGGCAACGCCCCACTTGGTTACCTCCAGCAGGGAATCTTTCACGAAGGAACCATCAAGCTTGGACTCGCCGTATTCGCGCTCGGTGAAGGTAATAGGAACCTCGCGGACATCGAAGCCGGCCTTAACCGCGCGGAAAGCCAGATCCACCTGGAAGATATAGCCCGCCTTGGATAGCTCGTCGAAATCAATGGATTCGAGGAGCTCGCGGCGGAAGGCACGATAACCGGCGGTCATATCGGACAGACCAGCGCCCAGCGCCACGGAAATGTAGATATTGCCCAAACGGGAAAGGTACTCGCGAGAAGCCGGCCAGTTGACGGTCTCGCCGCCCGGAATATAGCGGGAGCCGATAACTAGGTCCGCACCCTTGTCTACCTCTTCGAGCAGCAAGTGCAGCTGCTCCGGCGCGTGGGAGCCATCTGCATCCATCTCGCACAGTACCTGGTAATCACGCTCCAAGCCCCACTCAAAGCCAGCGATATAGGCGCCTAGCAGGCCACCCTTGCCTTCGCGGTGGAGAACGTGGATATGGTCATCCTGCGCTGCGAACTCATCGGCCTTGTCGCCGGTGCCATCGGGCGAGTTATCGTCCACGATGAGGATATGCACCTCTGGGACCGCCGCGCGGACGCGTCCAGTAATGAGAGGTAGGTTTTCGATCTCGTTGTAGGTCGGGATGATGACCAAGGTCGAGGCTTCAAGCGTGCTCACAGTGTTTATGCTCCTACGTATGTATCTGTGCCGGAGCGGCGCGGGGTGCGTCGCAGGCGGTTTGTGCGCAAAGCTACCAGTGCGCAGACTGTTCCAATAATAACCATGAGCCATTGCAGGGGCGAACCAAACCTAACGGAAAAGGTCTCGCCGCTACGCAAAGGCAACTGCTCCACGAGAGCGGCCGGCGTAAAAATTTCCGTGGACTGGCTGACGCGGCCATCGGGGTGAACAATGGCAGATACTCCAGAGGTTGCCGCCACCACCACGGAACGGTCTGTCTCCATCGCACGCAGCCGGCTCATGGCCAATTGCTGGTAAGTCATATCCGAGTAGCCAAAGGTGGCGTTATTGGTTGGCGTAGTCAGCAATTGTGCGCCATTTTTGACCGATTCTCTAAAGGCGTTGTCGAAGGAGACTTCGTAACACGTTGCCACGCCTACCGGCACGCCCGCCATGGAAACCACACCTGGACCATCGCCGGGTTTGAAGTCCCCGGCAAGATCCACGTAGCCAGAAAATTTGGCAAAGAAATCCCGCATCGGCATGGTCTCACCGAAAGGCTGCAGGTACTTCTTATAGTGGTGGTCCCCTACCGCGTGGCCAGGAGCAAAGACCTGCATTGTATTGCGGGCGCCCACGTCATCGCGCGTAGCGGTGCCAACCAGAACGGGGGCATCAATCGCATCAACGGCACCACTGATTGCCGCGGCTGCCCTACCGTCATGGAAAGGATTGATATCGGATGAGTTTTCAGGCCAGATGACAAGGTCGATGTCCTTGTCACGCGCGGCCAGCTTCTTCGTTTCAGCCACATGATTATTGAGAACCGCTTGGCGCTGCCCAGCAAAATCTAGGCCCATGCGGGGTACGTTTCCTTGAATGGCAGCAACCTTTGCTTCACCGACAATGGAGTCGTCGCGGTTGATGCTCAAGCCCGCTACCGTCGCGGTCGCAAGGGGAAGAATAACTGTCACCAGTGCGACGGCCTTGGCCTTCCACCCGCGTTGAATCACCAAGGCGGCGATTCCGCAGCCACACAGTACTGTGGCGACGGTGATAAGCGAGGTGCCACCCCACGGCGCTAGCTTGGCTAGCGGCCCGTCGATTTGCCCCCAAGCCAGTTTGACCCAGGAAAAACCACCGAAAGGTAGAGAAGAACGCAGCACCTCCACCGCGAGGTAGACGAACGGGAAAGCAATAAAACCGTACTTCCACCGTGCCACCGCGGCGCCGCCAAAGCCCAATAGGATGGCGTAAACCGCAAGCCATACTGCCAACGCAATATACGGCCCGCTTCCCACCAATTCACCGATCCAGGGCAAGGTGAGAAGATAGAGCACGAGTGAATGCGCTACCGCGAGTAGTGCGCCCAGACGGGCGGAGACGTGCCTAGTTCCCCAAGGCATCAAACTCACATAGAGCAAGCCCATGCCTGCGACTGCGGCCCACCACCAGCCGCGGGGCTCAAGGGCGGCATAAGTAAGCAGACCAGAAAGGCCCGCCACTAAAAGGCGGGCAAGGATAGGCAACACTAGCTCTTGCCGCCCTTAGTCTCGCCACCGGCAGGGCCAAAGTCATCCGGATCTAGGTTTTCAGTCCACCGGCGAATCTCTTCCTCATCCAAGACCTCATGTGGGCCAGCGTCCTGAGTACTCGGGTGCCCGCTGTGTGCGGCTTGTCCGCGGCCGAAGGAGCCAAAATCGCCATACGTGTCATGCTGCTGCGCCATCGGGGTTGCCTCGTAGATCTTGACACCCATATTCTCGATCTTGCGGTACAAAGACGCTGCCATAACTGTGCGGATGAGTGCACGGGTGGGCGAGAAAATAAGTAGGGCGCCGAGAATCGTGGTTAGGAAGCCAGGCAAGGAGAGCAACATGCCGCCTACCAAGGTAAGACCTACGTTGCTGGCAGTCTTGCCCATATTGCCGCCGCGGACAACGTAAGTGCCGTCTCCTGTGCGCTCGACCTGCTTTCCCATCAAGCGCCGGACTTCAATGCCGGCGATGGACATTCCGAAAAACATGGTGACAAAGAGCGCGATTAGCGCCCAACCAACACCGATCCATGTGGATACGGCCCAGAAAGTCAGGGTTTCTGCGACCATGTAGAGAGCAAAATAGAAAAACGGCATGGCTTCAGTTTAACGAGGCAGACTGAAAATGCGCTGGCAACACTCGTGAACTATGCTGCAGCCGCGGCAGGTTAAACTGGTGCGCATGTTTACTCCTGCGCTTTTCGACGACCCTCAGTACGGCACGTGCACCCGCATCCACGTTGCCGGCGGCAGCACCCACGCCCCAGATTGGGCAACTTTGGCAGAATGCGCCAGTGCTTGCGCGGATGGATTTGTGTACATCGACCGGTTTTCTGCCATCGAGCTGCGCGGAATTACGGATGCGGAGGCGCTTAAGCGGCGGCTCCAGGGCCTGCATCTACATGCCGCCACGGTGCCGGTGCTGGCCTCACCCCTATCGGCAGCGGCCAAGCAGGCGGCCCAAGACATTGCGGCTGAACTGGGTGCGGTAGAAGGTGGGCCAGGTCTTGCAGTCATCGCGGGAGAGGATAACTTGCCCGCGGGTGCCGCTGGTGTGAGCTTAAACATCGACAAGGATGGTTCTTTGTACCTTGGGCGCTCCCCGCTTGTCGACACCCCTACTGCCCCACTTACCCCACACGCCGCCGCCCGTCATTATGAGGAAGCACTCCAGTGCGCGGAGGCCGAGGAACACACAAGCTCCGCCCTGGCAGAACCCGGCCCCATTGGCTGGCTGGATGAGCATCTGCCTGCGGGCATCGTTGATCTGGGCGCAGGCGTTCATAAAGGCGCAATTCCAGCCGAGTTTGCACAGCTCATTGGGCAGCTGGAAGTAGACATCACCGTCACCCCTTGGGGCGGATTAGTCTTTCACAATATCGCTGAGGGCGATGCCGAGGTGGTTCTGCGCGTACTCGCCCCGCGTGGATTCATCTTCGACATCAACTCCCCACTGCTCCGCGCACACTAGCAGGATCGCAGACTCTAGCGTGGCATGTGCCGCCAGATTGGGCGCGGCACGAGGCGCATGATCCACGCTAGGCCCTGTAGAGCTCTGGGGATCCAGATGGTGCGCGAACGCGGTCTCCCGCGCCGTGCATCGTGGTCTATGCAGCTGACCACGGCCTCGGCCACATCCTCTGGACGCACCGAAAGCGGCGCCGGTTTCATTCCTTCTGTCATGCTGCCAATCACGAAGCCGGGGCGTGCGGTAATGAGTCCTAGCCGACTGCCGTGCAGCTTGTCGGCCAAACCTTGACAGAAGGCGTCAAGACCAGCCTTGGTAGAACCGTAGACGTAATTCGCTCGACGGGCCCTCCACCCTGCGATCGAAGAAAACGCGATGATGTGACCGCGCTGCATGCGTTCAGAAACCAAGGTGAGCAGGGAAATCTGCGCCGCGTAATCAATTTTGGCGATGTCGACCGCGTGGGAAGCATCGCGTTCCGCTCGCTCCTGGTCACCCAGGATGCCAAAGGCTACAACCGCAATCTCCAGAGGTCCTGCTAGCTCTATCGCGCGATCGACAACGCCAGCATGGGACGGAAAATCTGCGGCGTCGAAATCAAGCAAGTGCACGCTGCGCGCGCCCGCCGCCCGCAACTGCTGTTCTCTACCGTCCATTCCATGGGTGCCACGAGCAGCGAGCACGATGTCCTTACCGGGAGCCACCCGCCGAGCTATTTCGCCGCCGATATCACTGCGGCCACCGAGGATTAGTACGCCAGCCATTTAACGGACTTCACGCGGAGCTAGGTTAAGGGACTCGTAGCCATCGCTAGTAAGCACCACGATATCCTCCAAACGCATGCCCCACTTGCCTTCCACGTAGATGCCCGGCTCAATGGAAAAGGCCATGCCTTCTTCCAATGTGAGGTCATTGCCTTCCATAATGAACGGCTCTTCGTGAGTGGATAGGCCGATGCCATGGCCAGTGCGGTGGACAAAGTTGTCGCCCCAGCCGGCTGCAGCGATTGCCTTGCGGGTAATGGCATCGATCTCTGCGGCGGTGCTACCGGGGTGGGCTGCAGCGCGGGCGGCTGCTTGGGCGTCGGCAAGCACGGCATAAGCATCCTGAAAGTCCTGCGGTGCCTTGGAAACCTCCCCGCCGACCACGTAGGTGCGGGTGCAATCGGAGTGGTAACCGGAAGGCAGAGTGCCGCCGATATCGACGACGACTGGCTCGCCCTCCGCTAACACACGGTCCGAGAAACTATGGTGCGGGTTGGCGCCGTTCGGGCCCGAGCCGACAATCACGAAATCGATAACGGTGTGCTCTTGCAAGATGAGCTCTTCCAATTCCTGAGCCACCTCCGCCTCGGTGCGGCCCGGCTGGAGGAGTTTTGGTACCTGTGCGTGGACCGCATCGATGGCCTGGCCAGCCTTGCGCAGCTCAGCAATCTCAGCTTCATCCTTGCGGGTAAAAAGCTCCGCCAGCGCGTAGGTAGCCAACTGATAATTGGCTTGTGGGATTAGATCCTGAAAACGCAGGACGTGGTCTGCAGTCAGCGACTGCCCCAGGGCCACATTGTTTAGAGCAGCGCCTGCACCATCTAGTGCTAGCTCATAGGGATTATCGCCGTCGTTCCAACTCCTTAGCTCTACATCCAGCTCTCCTACTGGAGCCGCCTTGATATCGGTGATATCGGTATTAGGCGCTGCGATCCACGCATTGCCTTGCTGCGGCACGACCAAAACGGTAAGGCGCTCGTGCGAGGAAACCCAGGAGCCAGTGAGATAGGCAAAGTCTGGACCCGTACCGATGAGGAGTAGATCGATGTCCTTGTCCTTAGCGGCCTGTTGGGCGGCCTGCAGGCGCTGGGCGTAGACATCAGCGGAAAAAGTCTGAGTAACAGTCATGTCCCAGAGTCTACTCGCCCAAGCCGCGGCCTCTAGGCGCCGATGGCTACCACACCGCGCTGAATGGCATCAATAGCCCGACGGGCATTGCGCTGAATCTCGCCGTCATAACCGGTCTTCGCCACCTGCTGCAGGAGGTCAATGACCTGCCGGCACCAGCGGACAAAATCACCGGGGGTAAGTTCGGCGCCGGCTTCATTAGCGGCAGCCATGCAATAGCCCAAGGGGGCACCGGCTGCCCATTGGTGGACGGCCAGGGCGAAACCAGCCTCCGGCTCACGGGTAGGCGGCAGACGGTGGCGCTGCTCATCGGCGGTGAGTTCGGTATAAACGCGCCACGTGCCATTCATGGCATCGGCCATGCGCTCGGTAGCTGCTTCTGGCTGCCCACTGGTAGCCTTGCGGTTTTCGAAACAGCACAAAGAAGCAACGCCGGCAAGCTCGGCAGGATCCAACTCATCCCAAATCCCGCGCTTCAAGCACTGTGCCACGAGCAGATCGGATTCGCTGTGAATCTTGGCTAGACGCTCGCCTTCCTCAGTAATTACGGGCGTGCGTTCGGAACCTACCCCGGTGAACTCGACATAGTCCATTTCTGCCAGAAGGTCAACGATGCGCTCGAAGGTGCGGCCCAAAGTATCTGTAGCCTTATTTACCTTGGACTGGAGCTTGTCTCGGTCACGCTCGCGCCGTGCGAGCTTTTGTGCCAAGCCCGCCAGCTGCTCGCGATCAGTAGCCGGCCACTCGTGCGCGGGATGAGCGCGTAGCTGATCGCGCAACTGCCCTACCCGCTTATTGGGCCGAGTACGGGGCTGCGACTTCATCCGCTTGGGGCGATCGAAGTGCTCACGGCGCAAGACATCCTGCACGTAACGGGTATTGCGCCGTGGGTTCTTGCGTACCGGCTTCGGCACTTTAATGCGCCCCACCTGAATGGGAGGATTATTGATCCCGGCGGCGTCGATCCGACCAGACCACCCAGATTCCGTGGTAATCCACGGGCGGGGATCCGCGGTCTGGTTAGCGGGCGTGACAACCGCAGCGAGAATAGGGCGCTTCTTGCCGGGCATGGCGATAACATCACCTAGCTGCAGACGCCCCAGAACCGCAATAACCTCTTGGTTGCGTTGGTTAGCGCTATCGATTTTGGACTGCTTTTCTTCAGCGCTGAGTTCGCGGCGCAGGCGGACGTAGTCCATCAGTACCTCGGCGGGATCTTCCCCGTCTTTGGCAGGAGGTGCTAGCGACGCCACGGCATCATCCAGCTGGCTGCGCAGCTCGCGTACTCGATGTTCCGCGCGCTCAATTTCACGGGTTTCTTCCACCACCGAGCCATCCGCTTGGAACTGGGCAAAAGACTTCTCTAACAACCGAAGAGAGTCTTCGAACCCAAGCATGCCCAGCAAGTTGATTGCCATATTGTAGCCTGGAGCGAAGGTAGAAATGAGAGGGTAAGTGCGGGTGGAAGCAAGGCCGGCTACTTGACGCGGATCCATGGCGGGGGCCCATTGCACGACTGCATTGCCCAAGGTATCGATGCCGCGACGCCCCGCGCGGCCAGTTAGCTGCGTGTACTGGCCGGGGGTGAGATCAACGTGGGCCTCACCATTGAATTTGATGAGTTTTTCTAGCACCACGGTGCGCGCCGGCATATTGATGCCGAGAGCCAAGGTTTCGGTAGCGAAGACGGCGCGGACGAGGCCGCGTACGAAGAGGTCTTCCACGATGTGCCGGAAGGCCGGCAGCATACCTGCATGGTGTGCCGCGAAGCCCCGGGAAAGGGCTTCGCGCCAGCGCTTGAAGTCTAGGACCTGTAGATCTTCTTCGGGGATACCTTCTACACCAGCATCGACGATTTCTTTGATCTGCTGCGCTTCTTCTTGGGAGGTAAGCACCATGCGGCTGCGCAGACACTGATAGAGCGCGCCATCGCAGCCAGCGCGGGAGAAAATGAAGGTAATGGCCGGCAGCATGTCTTGGGACTGGAGTACTTTCAGTACCTCCGGACGGCCCAGGGGGCGATAGCGATCCTGCTGGCGAGAAGCACCGGAGCGTCCCCTTCCCTTTCCGCGGAATTCACTACGACCGCCGCCCTTGTGGCGGGCGCGGGCGCGAAAGCCCTTGCCGGACTTATAGTCTGCGCGACCGTCATCGGTATCGCCGGCCTCAAGGCGCTGGATTCTACGCTCTAGCTCGGCGTTGACTTGTCCGCCGGATTCGGGCTCGAAAAGCGGATAAATCTTACGTCCCAGCATCATCCACTGGTCGAGCGGAACTGGGCGGTGTTCGGAAACGATGACGTTGGTATCGCCACGCACAGTGGAAAGCCAATCGCCGAATTCTTCCGAATTGGACACTGTGGCAGATAGACCAATGATGGAGACATGGTCTGCCAGGTTGAGGATTACCTCTTCCCACACTGCGCCGCGCGAAGCATCAGCCAAAAAGTGGATTTCATCCATGACCACATGGGTAAGGCGATCTAGTGCTGCGGATTCTGCGTAGATCATATTGCGCAGCACCTCGGTGGTCATAACGACGATCTCTGCATCGGAGTTGATCGATACATCACCGGTGAGCAAGCCGACGGCTTCCTCACCGTGCTCTTCCACCAAGTCGTGATACTTCTGGTTGCTCAACGCCTTAATGGGAGTTGTATAAAAGCACTTGGTACCTCGGCTTAATGCCAGCGATACTGCGAACTCGCCCACAATGGTTTTGCCGGCGCCGGTCGGCGCGCACACCAGCACACCGTGCCCGTCTTCCACGGCTTGGCATCCCTTAACCTGGAACTCATCCAAGGGGTATGGCAGGGCTGCAGAAAAATAATCCAGATGAGTTTCAGTCATGACTCCCCAGGCTACCCGTGCCTAGAGGACATCGTCGAAAAAGCCGCCGCTGTTCGACGAAGTCCCGGTGCCGCCGGTGGTCCACGTCTGCGGCTGCTGTCGCTGTGCCTGCTGGACTGGTTGAGAAACCGGCTGAGAAGGAGCGGGCGAAGGGTGTACCTGGGTTGGCGCCGCGACGGGAGTAGGCCCTCCAACAGCGTCTGGACCGGCACCAAGCGGTGAAGCAGCCTCGTCGTCAAGGTCCATCCACTCGGGGCGCTGGCGTTGCATGCGCTTATCGTGGATGCGGCAGAACTGGAATGCAATCTCGATGAGAAGGATGAGCGATCCAGCCAAAACCACCATTGAGAAGGGATCCTGGCCCGGGGTAACAAAGGCGGCGAAAATCATCACGACGACAATAATGATCCGCCGCTTGTCCTTGACATGCTCATATTCCAGCACACCAATAAGATTGAGCGACACAATGAGCAGGGGAATTTCAAAGCTGATGCCGAATATCAGCAGCAATGCCAAAAGGAAGTAGAAATAGCGTTCACCTGTCAGCGCTGCTGTTTGGTACTCTTCACCGATGCCCATGAGGAATTCCAGCCCAACGGACAGGATGAAATACGCGAGCACGGCGCCAGCAACGAATAGTCCCACTGCGGCAGAGACGAAACTCAAGGTGTAGCGACGCTCATTTTTATGGAGGCCAGGGACTACGAAGGCCCAAATCTGATATAGCCACACCGGCGAGGACAATACGGTGCCCGCCAGAGCGCCTACCTTCAAGCGCAGCAGGAGCATTTCAAAAGGGCTGGTGGCCAAAAGACGGCATTCGCCATCCGCACTGAAAGAGGCGCGCTTGTCTGCTGGCAGCGCACAATAGGGCTCGCGGAGGATCTCACCCAGCGGGGAGATACCGAACGGTGCGCGTTGGTACCAGATAAAGCCAATGATGGCGCCGACGACCACCGCTAAAACGGCGATGATGACGCGGCGGCGAAGCTCCTGCAGGTGCTCCACCAAGGTCATCTCCCCGGTAGGGTTCTTCTGCTTGCGCGAAAAACGCAGCTTCCCCTTCACGTTCTTGCTTGCCTTCGGGGCAGAAACAGGTTGTGACTGTGGCGACATCAGTATGGCTCTTTCAACGCAAAGAAGCGAACACTTCCCTGCTGCGCGGATTACGAGAGTGTATCCACGCGCTGCAGAGGTGTTCGCGCAACGACGGGCTGGGGGCGTTTACTGCTGAGGGTTGGTGTTGCTCTGCTGGCCCGGCTGCATGTCCGGTCGATTCCAGAATTCCTCGTCGGACTGCTGCTTCTGGTTCAGCTGTGCCTGCGCCTGGGAACGCTGGGTATCCTCGGACTGCATCTCATTAACCTCAGATTTGAAGATGCGCATGGAACGGCCCATGGAACGTGCCAGATCCGGCAGCTTCTTTGCACCGAATAGCAAGACGATAACGAGAACGATTAGGCCGATTTCCATAGGTCCTAGGGTCATGGAGAAACCTCTTTCAACTAGTGCGCCAGCATGCCGAGCAGCGGTACTGCCGGAAAATCTTCCAGCGGGCGGGCGCAGTTAACGGGCAAGTAACTGGCTATTGAGTATAGCCGCTCAAAGCGGCATTTCCTCGCTCCGCAATGAGCTTAACCACGGATTGAGGAGCAACTACTCGCAACCTATCAGCTTGACCCAAGGCAAAACGAATCAGCCAGTCCACTGATCCCACAGGCATCGTCGCAGCTACTTCCCCATTTCCTAGGTCTTCGCCCAGCCGCATATCGTAATACTCAGCCAGCCACGTGAATTCTTGGTTAATTGCTAGTTTCACGGTGTCCGCGTTGCCCAAATTAAAGGGTGAAGCGGCATCAAAATCGAGGTCCTTCAGGTGCGGCTGCGCCTGCTCTTTTTCCATATGAGCGTTCCTAATGCGGTCGATCCGGAAGGTGCGATGGGCTTGCTTTGCTTCTTCCCATGCCGCCAGGTACGGCTCAGAATCAACGATGAATATGCGCGCCGGATCCACTAGCCTCTCGGATTCTGCATTAGACGAAGCACTCCAGTAGCGCAGCCGCACCCGCTTTCGTTCATTGACCGCTTGGGTCAAAAGCGCCTGGATATCCGTTTCTTCAGGGGCTGGAGTAGACAGTGAATCATAGATTGCTGCCGTCTTCTCATCCATGATGCCGCGCAATTTAGCAGCGGCGGATTCGACCGCGTGGGCGTCAATAAGCCCCGGCATGGCCTGCAGGGATTCTAAGGTAAGGAGCAAAGCACCGGCCTCGGTGGGGGTAAGCCGCAAAGCTTGGCTCAGGCCTTGATCATTGTGAATGGTTACCCCGTCGCGGTAGCTGAAGCTGAGATCAATGAGGTCTTCAGTATTTCGGCCTGTACCGGAACAAAAGAGGCGATCGAGGGCTTCCTTCAGCTCACCGGGTTCCATTCCCAAATCTGTAGCCGCTTCCATCGGCGTCTTGTCGGGGTGATTTTTAAAGTAGGGAATCAGGTTCAAAGAGCGCACGAGCGCTTGGAGCTTTTGCGATCCATCGGCCATAGCTAGCGTCCTTCCTGCCGTTGCGCCGCAGCGTGCAAAAGAGAAATGACCTCCTGGCGCACCCCGGCAGGTTCGACCACCTGTACCTCTGGCGCGTACCCGGCCGCTGTGCGCACGAGCCAATCCTTATCCACGTTGCGCAGCAATACTGTGCCATCAGGCTGCTTCTCGCCCGCATCCATTAACTCCTGTGCCTTTCCCACCGGAATGATAAGCCGCGCGTCTACCTTTTCTCCGCGCTGCAATGCGCGCTCTACCAAGACCTGCAAGGTCTCTGTTGGCACGGTGCGTTCTGCAGGATGATGTGAGCGTTTGATATCGGAGACGCGAAGCGCGCGAAAGACACGAGGGGCCCCGCGGTCCACATCGAATCCCACGATGTAGATGTGGCTATCGCGATTGACGACTCCCCAGGGATCCATCACGCGGCGTACTGGCTCAGCGGCCGGGTTTGCGCGGTAGGAAAAGGTAATGCGCAGTCGGTTGCGCACCGCAGCGAGGACAGAGGTAATAACTTCTGGGGCAAGGCGGGTGATGTCATTGACCGCCGTGTACACCGGCGCGCCCGAAAGGTTGCGCGAGGCGCCGCTGGCAGCAATCTTGGTCCACCCAGATAAAGAGAAATCGCTTAAGCCTCCCGTGGTACCCATTCCCCCTGCTATGCCTAAAACCATGGCCTCTTCCGGAGAAAATTCCACCGGCGGTAGCTGGTAGCTGCTTGCGTCGAGACGGTAGCGCGCACCATCCTCACCACCGGAATGCACAATGGGCACCCCGGCGCGTTGGAGGGTCGCTATATCCCGCGCCAAAGATTTGGCAAAAGCCTCGCCCGACTTATCGCCGTACCCGGCAACGTGGCGACGAATCCATGCAGCGCTGCGATCAGGGCTACCGCCGGAGTTTGCCGCGCCTTGTAGCGCGAAGGAGAGGTTGGTGAGCCTTTCTACCGCCTCATCATGCCGTTTGGGCGTGGGGTTGTGTGCTGCCACGTGCTGTGTTGTCTCCCTGATATGACTCTATGGTGGATCTAGCTGTGGTGTGAATGCATATAGTCTAGCAATGCATCGACTCGTTCATCGTGGGCAATGAAGGGATCCAAAAGTTCCTCGGTTCGCGGTTCGGGCCGATTGACTTTCAGCCGCGTCCAATCAACGGTGACATTGGCGCCACAGTTACGCGCGGTAGCCAAGAACTGGCCGCGCAGCGCAGCGCGCGTGGTCGCCGGCGCTGTGTCCATCGCGCGTTCAATATCAGCATCCTCAATCCAGCGATCGATAAGACCTTTGCGCAGCAGTACATGGTAGAGCCCGCGTCCAGGACGGATATCGTGATACGTCATATCAATCTGGGCCAGCTTAGGGTGGTCCCACTGCCCACCGAGCCGCGCACGGTAGCGCTCAAGCAGGGCGAGTTTAATGACCCAGTCGATTTCCCTGTCCACTTCGGAAAAATCTTGGGTCTCAATGGCGCGCAGGGTGCGTTGCCAGAGATCAACTACGCGCCGCATTTCGGCGGTAGGGGTACCAGCGTCTTCCCTTTCTTCCAGCCATTGGCTTGCGCGCATACAGAGCTGCTGTTGCACCTCCAGCGCGGTGACTGATCCACCTCCGCTAAGTGGTAGTTCGGTCGATCCCGTCATATCGCGCGCAATAGCGCGGATATGGTGAATCGGCTTTTCGATCTCATATTCCGGCAGCTCAAATCCGGCCTCCAACATTTCCAAAATGAGCAGCGTTGAACCTACTTTCAGCGCCATAGTGGGCTCGGCCATATTGGAATCTCCCACGATGACGTGCATGCGGCGGAAGCGTTTGGAATCGCCATGCGGCTCGTCGCGGGTATTGATGATGGGACGCGAACGGGTGGTAGCAGAAGAAACGCCTTCCCACACCTGGTCCGCACGCTGCGAGAGCAGGAATTGGGCGGGCTTATCGCCCTTAGCGGGTTGGACCATGCCGGCGCCGCAGATGAGCTGACGGGTGATTAGGAACGGCAACAGCGCTAGCCCTAAGTCCTTGAGGACCATATGGCGGCTAATGAGATAGTTTTCGTGGCATCCGAAGGAATTGCCAGCCGAGTCCACGTTGTTTTTAAAAAGGTACACCGCACGCGGGTGGCCCTCGGCAGCGAAAGCTTGCTCTGCTTGCTCGCCAAGCCGGTTGACAATGGCATCGCCCGCGCATTCATAGGCCAAAAGCTGGCTCAAACTGTCGCACTCGGCGGTGGCTATCTCGGGATGGGAGCCGACATCCAGGTAAAGGCGGCTGGCATTGGTTGAAAAAATATTGGAGGAGGAATGCTTTTGGACAATGGGCCTAAAGAGCACACGCGCTACTTCATCGGGGCTCATAGTGCGTTCCTCAGAGCCTGCGCTGGTAGCTAGGCCATATTCTGTTTCGATGCCCATGATGCGTCGGGCAAAGACAGGGCGCTTATCACTCACCCTTACTGCCCGCCCTTTTGGACATAGGAGCGCACGAATTCCTCGGCATTATTTTCTAGCAGCCCGTCGATCTCATCGAGAAGTTCATCGGTACCGGTGGTATTGATGCTGAGCTGCGTAGAGGTAAACTCCTCGTCGCCGGCGGAGTCATCGCCGCCATTACCGCCGGTAACCTGGGACTGGTGAGTGGACATAGGTGGAAGATCCTTTCTATGGATTCTGCTTTTATACGTGGTTATTAATTACGGTACTCGGGGTGGATCCCACTGTCAGTGAGTCTTTGGAGAAGATCCTCGACCGTGTCGGCGGCGTCAATCATCTCTCCACATTCAGCCTGAGTGAGACCAGTGGCGATATCCATGGGAACTGTGGCCCACGGTGCGGCGGTGCCCTCCCCTACTCGTACGGTGAGGCTTTGCCAGCTTGCGGCAATGATATCCTCGCCGAATTTCTGCGTTACTCGGCCGCGGAAATATGCGCGGGTGTCCTCCGGCGGACAGCTGGAAGCACGCTCAATTTCGGCGGGGCTAAAAAGCTGCCGCATCTGGCCTTTGCGCACTAGAGCGTGGTGAAGCGACTTGGTTGGATCAATCTCCGCGTACTGCAGGTCAATGAGCCGCAGCTTGGGGTCGTCTGGATTGATGCCGCGGTCGAGATAGCCCTTAATCAGGTGATACTTTGCCACCCAGTCCAGCAGGTGTGCGGCCTGCATCGGGTCTTTCTCCAGTAGCGCAACTACCTCGTCCCAGGCCGCGAGGACCTTATGATCGGCTGGCGTGCGTGGGGTTAGGCGTGCGCGATATTCGGCAAGGAGCTCTAGGGCGGTGAGCCGGCGGGCGTCGGCAAGCGTGAGGCGATGCTGCAGCTTAAGGTCACGGCTCACTCGTGGGACTTCCGCCACAGCATCCTTAAGGCGGAGGTCGCTGAAGTCCACGCCCTCTTCGATAGCATCGAGCACTAGGGAGGTCATCCCCAGTTTGAGCAATGTAGAGGTCTGCGACATATTCGCGTCCCCAATGATGACGTGGAGGCGGCCGTAGTCTGCATGGACTGCATGCGGCTCATCGCGGGTATTGATAATGCCGCGATTGAGGGTGGTCTCTAGCGAGATTTCTTGCTCAATGTAGTCAGCGCGTTGGGAGATCTGGAAACCTGGTTCCTCGCCAAACTCCCCTAGCCCCATGCGCCCGGCACCGATGACTACCTGGCGAGCAACAAAGAAAGGGATGAGGGCCTGCGCCAGAGTGTCAAAGTCCGTTTCACGGGAGTATTGGTAGTTCTCGTGCGAGCCATAAGACGCGCCCTTGCCGTCCACGTTGTTTTTATAGAAACGCAAGACAGGGCACGGGTCATGGTTGGCAAGGACGGACTTTTCTTGCGCGCTAAGCCCCGCTACGGCCGCGGCGGCTTGAAGGAGCGTGGCGTCACCTGCGGCGTCATAAAGCGTGGCGTCCCAGGCATTAGTGCATTCCGGCGCGGAATACTCTGGATGCGCGTGGTCGACATAAAAGCGGGCGCCATTAGCCGTGACCACATTGGCTACTCCAATGGCGTTGGGGTCGACTACGGGCACCGTCTGGTAGCGCTTGAGATCAAAGCCGCGGGAATCGCGCAGCGGGTGTTCCTCGGCAAAATCCCAGCGTGAGCGCGCCCCTGTGTGCATCGCGGCATAAGCTACTACCGCGTGAGTGGAAGAAATAATAGGTGAGTACTCCGGTAGCTCCGGGGTCGCAATTCCGTACTCGGTTTCGGTACCTATAACGCGGCTCATGCGCTCCTCCTTGTGGTCAATAGCTCCACCCGTTCTACGCGGGCACCGGAATGGTCTTGGGAAATGATCTTGGTCCACTCCTCCGGGTTGGTGGAGGTAGGAACATATTCTGATTCGGCGCGCTCGGCAGCGATGGCATCGAGCAAGTGCTGCTTGGCGATGCCCTCGTGGTCCCCGCCTGCCGCCTGCTCGCTGCCTGCGCGCAACCGGAGAGCGTCCTTGATAGCCAGCTTTTTGGCCCGCGAGAGGATATTGGCAATCATTGCGCCGGAGACAAAGTCGCGGTAATGCAGTATTTCGCGTTCTCCGCTGGAAAAGTGCAGCTGTACGAAGGGGCGATCGGCATAAAGCTCATCCACCGCGGCGTTAATGAGTTCGTCCAACGTGCCCTGGTGCGGCACAGAATCGGTGAAGTGGCGGGCGAAAATCTCTCGGGCACCCTGTTTATTCGGCCGGTTAACCCGGATCTTGATATCAAGCCGGCCGGGGCGCATGATGGCGGGATCGATGAGCTCCTCGCGGTTGGTAGCGCCAATGACGATCACATTGGACAGGCTCTCAACTCCATCGAGTTCCGTGAGCAGCTGTGGAACAACCGTGGTTTCCATATCGGAGGACACACCCGAGCCACGAGTGCGGAAAATCGATTCCATCTCATCGAAGAAGATGACCACTGGCCGGTCAGCGCTGAGCTGGGCCAATTCGCGGGCCCGCTCAAAGATGAGGCGGATGCGGCGTTCCGTCTCCCCCACATACTTATTGAGCAGCTCTGGGCCCTTGATATTAAGGAAGTAGCTCGGCTCCTCACTGCCTAATTGCTGGGCTAAAGAGTGGGCTACTGCCTTGGCAATAAGCGTCTTACCGCACCCTGGCGGGCCATACAGGAGCACGCCCTTAGGCGGCTGTAGCTCGTATTGGTGATAGAGATCGGGATGGATAAACGGTAGCTCTACGGAATCGCGGATCTGGGAAATCTGCTCGCCCAGCCCGCCGATATCCTCATAGCGCACATCTGGGACCTCTTCCAAAGAAAGCTGGGTGACTTCAGTCTTTTCCACCTTTTCTAGTGCGATGGCAGCTTTGGGGTCCACGAGCACGACCTCGCCTGCTGGCACGCGCGTTTCCTCGCGCAGCGCATGCGAAAGCAGCACTACCTTTTCCTCACCAGAGGAATTTGCCACTATCAGGCGGTCTTGGCTGAGGCGCTCCACCACCGTTGCTAGCTCGCCTGTACGCTCAGGCGGGCACCCTTCCACGACCACGAAGCCATCGCCCAAGCGAACCTGCTGGCCGGCCGAGAGGCTGCCTGGTTCCACGTTAGGCGAGACCTTAAGCTGCATAATGCGGCCATTGGTATAGACCTCCGCGGTGGTTCCCACTTCGCTGTGGTTCGGCGAATAACCTAGAAAAACACCGTAGGTCGATGCCGGCTCAGCCAGCGCGTTGAGCTCGGCAAAAAGCTGTTCTAGCTTCACGCGCGATTCTTTTAATAAGCCCGCCAACTTCTGATTGCGGGCGGCAAGCTGGCTGACCTGCCGCTTATAGTCCGTGGCTTCATCCATGCCCACTACTCTAACGCGGCGCGGGCAGCGAGAGAGGGCACTTGCCCTTTAAATTCTGGGCGTTGAGAGGGCCCTACTTCCGGGCACGGCGCTGCGGGCGTGGTGGGGTGACACCATCGGCCAGGCGGCGAGTCCAGATGAGGAAGGCGGTGTGCGCATTCATGCGGTGCTCTGGGCGGGTAGCTAGGCCTTCGACCTTCCATTCACGCACCAGCGATTCCCATGCCTTGGGCTCGGTGAAGCACTTGAGTTCACGAATGCCTTCCATGACCTTCATTAGCTGTGGCACCGTTGCCACGTAGGTCATAAACACGCCACCTGGGATGAGGAGATCGCGCACGGTCTCCAAGTGTTCCCATGGTTCGAGCATATCGAGGATAACGCGGTCTACCGGCCCACCCAGGTCTGCAGCGGTAACGTCTGCCAGATCACCAAGGCGTGGCGACCACCACTCCGGCTGCTCGCCAAAGTATTCCTTCACGTTATCCACCGCATACTCAAGGTGATCATCGCGCACCTCATAGGAATACACATGGCCTTCTGGGCCGACGGCACGCAGCAAAGACATGGATAGCGCACCGGAACCGGCACCGGCCTCGAGCACGCGCGCGCCCATGAAAATATCGCCTTCTACCAAGATCTGTGCCGCATCCTTGGGGTAGATCACTGCGGCACCGCGCGGCATGGACAGGACGTGGTCCACCATCAGGTGGCGGAAAAGCAGGAAGGAGGAGCCAAGGGTGGACTCAATAACCGAACCCTCATCCATACCCACGATGTCATCGTGGTTAATTATGCCCTTGTGGGAGTGGAACTGGCCTCCCTCTTCAAGGATGACCGTGTAGTGGCGCCGCTTGGCGTCGGTAAGCTGCACGCGGTCGCCATAGGCAAAGGGGCCGGAATAAGCCATGTCTCAAGACTCCTCGAGGTTGCGATTACTATCCCACCAAGTATGCCTCAAGCGCTTGTGCAAGCCATACTTGGTCCCGCTCGCCCACCATTTCACGCGCCGAGTGCATCGACAGCATGGGCACGCCCACATCCACGGTGTCGATGCCCAAACGGGTTGCGGTGATGGGACCGATGGTCGATCCGCACGGCACGTCATTATTGCCCACAAAGCGCTGCACCGGCACGCCAGCCTTGTCGCACGCTGCTTCCCACAACGCCACTGTGGTGGCATCGGAGGCATAGCGCTGGTTGCCGTTGATCTTGGTCACTGGGCCCTTGCCGATTATCGGGTGGTGCGTGGGATCGTGCTTGCCCACGTAATTGGGATGCACCGAATGTGCCGCATCGGCCGAGACACAACTCGAGCGGGAAAACATCTGGAAGCGTTCCTCCTCGTTAGCTCCCAGTGCCCGGGCCGTTCGAGTAATGACGTCCGCCAAAATAGGCCCGCCCGCACCGTAGCGGGAGCTGGAACCTACCTCTTCGTGGTCAAAGGCCATCATGACCAAAATATCCTTGCCCTGATAGTCCTTGGCAGCATTCTTCATCGCCGCCAAGGAGGCATGTACAGAAGAAAGATTATCCATGCGCCCGGCTGCAATGAACTGCTCTCCTGCCCCAAAGACCTCACCGCGGGCGGCATCGGCCGTAATCAGGTTGAAGGATGCAATGTCCTGCTTGCCGACGCCCGCCTTCTCCCCCACTACCTGCAAGATCGATGCCTCTGGGTCACCGACGCCGAGGATAGGCTGCATATTGTGCTGTCGGTCTGGCTTGAACTCATCCTTGCGGTACAGGTGGATGGCCAAAGACGGCAGGCGCAGGACAGGGCCAGTATTTACCACATGCCGCGTGCCGTCCTTAGTCACAATCTGGCCAGCGACGGTCAACTCTCGGTCAAACCAGGTATGCAGTAGCGCCCCGCCGTAGACCTCTACTGCTACTTGCTGCCAGCCCGCCGCCGAAAAGTCCGGCGTGGGTTTGAGCACCAGGCCCGGCGAGTCCGTATGTGACCCCACGATGCGAAAACCAGAATTCTTATCCGCCTCCTGTGGTACATACCAGGCCGCTACCGCGCCACCGCGCACCATCACGTGGCCACCTGGCGCGGCCGACCATTCCTCGCTCTCATCCTGTAGATCAAATCCCACCTCGCGCAATTGGCGGGATACCTCCTCCGCAGCGTGATAAGAGGAGGGAGAAGCGGCGATGAAATCGAGGAATTCTTCGGTATAACTCATACCTCCTAGCTTGCCACGAAACGCACGGCGATAGGCTAGATACACCATGGCTACTTCATCGACACCCCGCCCGCTTGCCCTGTCACCCTCGCGCGCTTCCGATTACAAGCAGTGCCCACTGCTCTATCGCTTCCGGGCCATTGACAAGCTGCCCGAACCCAAAACCATTGCACAGGTCAAAGGAACCCTACTGCATGCCGTACTGGAGGAAATGCATAAGCTACCGCGCGCAGAGCGCACCTATCCTGCCGCAGTAAAGATGATTAAGCCCTCGTGGGCAGACATGACCGCAAAGGACGCGGAACTGCTCGAGCTCGTGCCAGAAGAAGACACCTATGACTTCTTCGTTTCCGCCAGAGAACTGCTCAAAGGCTATTTCCAGATGGAAAACCCACAGGGCTTTGATTGCCAAGAAACCGAGATGTACGTCAACACAGTTCTTCCCAATGGCGTTCCCGTTCGTGGCTTCATCGACCGAGTGGATCGCGCGCCGACGGGCGAGGTCCGCGTCGTTGACTATAAAACCGGCAAGAAACCACTGCCCCGCTATTCACAAGATGCCCAATTCCAAATGCGTTTCTACGCGCTAGTCTACTGGCGCATTCTAGGCACTATCCCCCACCAGTTGCGGCTTATGTACCTCAAGGTCTTGGACTCGATGTTTCTTAGCCCAAACCGAGAGGAGCTGGAGTACTTCGAGCGCGATCTCGGCGAGTTGTGGGCCAAAATTGAAGCCGATGGGCGCGCCGGGGATTTCCGCCCCAAGCCCTCCAAGCTATGTGGCTGGTGTGCCCACCAGGATCTTTGCCCAGAATTCGGCGGCACGCCGCCGCAGTACCCAGGGTGGCCTGGTTCCGCGGCGGATAACAAGGACTAGGTCCACGCGGCCTTAGAAAAGGCCGGAGATAGTGCCATCCTTATCGACGTCTATGTTGTTGGCCGCCGGCTTCTTTGGCAACCCCGGCATCGTCATGACATTGCCGGTGAGCACAACGATAAAGCCTGAGCCGGTGCGCGGCAGCAATTCGCGGACATGCAGCGTATGGCCTTCCGGCGCACCCAGTTCAGAAGCATCATCGCTGAAGGAATACTGTGTCTTGGAAATGACCACGGGTAGCTTGTCCCAGCCATTGTCCTGGATGTACTTCAGATCTTTAAGCGCCTTTGCCCCATACTCCACACGGTCGGCGCGATAAATCTCGCGAGCAATGGTCTCGATGGAGGCTTCAATTCCCTGCTGCGGATCGTAGAGCTGCTTGGCATCGCCCTGCAGGTTCTCCAGCAAGGTCTCTGCCAGTTTAGTCGCACCTGCACCGCCCTCGGACCAGACGTTGGCTTCTTCCAAGGCCACTCCAAAGTCCTTGGCCCACTGCCGCATAAACTCGCGTTCCACCTCCGTATCCGACCAAAAGAGGTTGAGCGCTACCACTGGCTTGATACCGAATTTGCGCAGATTTTCTACGTGGCGCTCAAGGTTGACAATGCCCGCCTTGAGCGCATCTACGTTCTCTTCCGTGAGCTTATCCTTGGCTACTCCGCCGTTGTATTTTTGCGAACGAATGGTGGCAACAACAACCGCACCGGCAACATCCAGATCGCCAAAGCGTGCCTTGATATCGACGAACTTCTCCCCGCCCAAATCGGAGCCGAAGCCAGCTTCGCTCAGGACAATATCGCCGAATTGTAGAGCGGTTTGAGTTGCTAATAGGGAGTTGCAACCATGGGCAATATTGGCGAATGGTCCACCGTGTACCAAGGCTGGCACCCCGCCGAGGGTCTGTACGAGGTTCGGATTAAGGGCATCACGCATCAGTGCCGTGAGCGCACCTTCTGCGTTCAGGTCACGCGCAGTAACTGGGCGTTCATCGTAGGTGAACCCGATGGTGATATCGCCAAGACGCTTCTTCAGGTCTTCAAGATTCGTGGCCAAGCACAAAATGGCCATGATTTCAGAAGCGGCAGTAATGGTGAAACCGGTTTCAGCAGGCACGCCGTGCGCTGGCCCGCCTAGACCAGTAACTACGTTGCGCAAGGCACGGTCGTTGACGTCCATGCACCGTTGCCACGTAACGCGTCGTGGGTCGATGCCCAACGCGTTTCCTTGATGTATGTGGTTATCAAGGATGGCGGCCAAGGTGTTGGTTGCGGAGGTAATCGCGTGAAAATCCCCGGTGAAGTGCAGATTGATGTCCTCCATAGGCACAATCTGTGCGTAGCCGCCGCCAGCCGCACCACCTTTAATACCCATCACTGGTCCTTGGGAGGGCTCTCGCAGGGCAACTATCGCTTTCTTGCCCAATTGGTCTAGGGCATCGGTCAAGCCGATGAGAACGGTGGATTTTCCCTCGCCGGCAGGGGTGGGTGATACGCCAGTGACAAGAACCAGCTGGCCCCGGTTTTCCTTGGAATAGTCAACCTTGGTGATATCTACCTTGGCTTTGGTGGTGCCGTAGGGAATCACGGCGTCGGAAGGGATGCCCGCCTTTGCTGCTATCTCTGCAATCGGCTGCAATTGGTGGGCCTGGGCAATTTCAACATCGGATGGCTGAGTAGTCATGACCTAAGCCTACCGAGCGGTTGAGTTAAATAGGGCTCATTTAGGCAAGAAAGTGAAATGGATTAAGTTGCTCGCTGATGCAGCAACCAAAAAGGCGCCCCTGAAGGGCGCCTTGGGGATGGATTTATCTTCCTCTAGTTATAGGAGGACGAAACCGAATGCATAGCCCAAGAGGACCGAGAGCACGATGCTGACCGTACCTGGGATCAGGAATGGGTGGTTGAATACGGCCTTGCCGATACGAGTCGAGCCGGTATCGTCCATCTCCACTGCTGCCAACAAGGTTGGGTAAGTCGGCAGGATAAACAGAGCGGACACCGCTGGGAAGGCAGCGACTGCGGTAATGGGGCTTACTCCCAGGGCAAGGGCTGCCGGCATAAGGGCCTTGGTCGTAGCTGCCTGCGAGTACAGCAACGCTGCAGCGAAGAATAGCACCACTGCGAGCAGCCACGGCGAAGATTCAATAACGCTGCCAGCCATAGACTGAATATCGTCCATGTAGTGGTTGATAAGGCTGGTGCCCAGCCAAGCCACGCCTAGCACACAAATACATGCGGACATACCGGACTTGAAGACCGGCGTATTCAAAACATCTCCAGCCGGGACCTTGGTCATCATAACGATAATGGTGGCAGCGGTGAGCATGACCGTCATAATGGCTTCATTACGTGGAAGGGTCGGGTCGGCGATAAGCCCGACCTGCTCCGAGGTCAGGGTGGCCCACGCCATCACGATGATGATGGCTACCAAGAACACGAGAACAGAAGCCTTGGCACCCTTCTGCGGAGAGTAGTTCCCTGCGCCCAGTGGTTCCTTGACCAGGCCTTGTGCCTTGCGCTCCAAGTAAACCGGATCATCTTCAAGCTCTTTGCCAAACTTATTAGCTACCCAGGCAGCTGGGAAGATAGACAGGAATGTCGCCGGAATAACGACCGCCAGTACCTGTAAATAGCCCACCCCAGTCGGCTCTAGCAGGCTAGCGAGCAACACCACGGCTGCCGAAATGGGCGAAGCACAGATTGCCATCTGAGAGGCAACTACCGCGATGGATAGCGGGCGTGAAGGACGAACCTTACCCTCTTTAGCTACCTCGACGATAACCGGCAAAGTAGAAAACGCAGTGTGCCCGGTGCCAGCGAGAACCGTCATTAGCCACGTAACAATTGGCGCGTAGAACGTGATCCGCTTTGGGTTTTTGCGCAGGAACTTCTCTGCAATGTGCACCAAATAGTCCATACCGCCAGCTCGCTGCATTGCTGCGATAGCAGCAATGACGGTCATGATGATGCCGATAACATCGAAGGGGATATCTTCCCTAGTAATGGGAACACCGGTGAGACCAAGCGCCAACACGCCGAGGCCGCCGGCCATACCGATACCAATTGATCCAATTCTCGCACCCAAAACGATGGCCGCGAGAACGATGACTATATGAACAATAACCATGGACGTACTCCATACGCTCTCTATGCAAACTATGGGCACGCATCTCCATAAAGAGTGCATGCCGTCCTCAACATCTTCTATTTTGCACCCGCTGTGGTGATTTATTCATTCAAAGTGCCTGTTTGTGTTGATTCCCACATAAAATAAGGATTCCGCTATAAAATGACCGGTATTCTAAGACGCATCGTCCCTGTACAGGAGAATAAAAGATGAATGTGAATAGTGCCCCTTCACCATGCACAAACCCCCGCAGCCTCCGCCTGCTTTACTTCCATGTGAAGTAAAAGTGGCGGCAACTGCGGGGGCCTACTCCGCGGGCACTATACCCTGCTGCTTCTAAAGCGCTGTGGGCTTAGTCTTCGTCAATGAAGAGCTGGCCTCGGAACTCTGGGTGCATGAGGTTTTCTACGGACAGAACCTTGTTCAAGGTTGCTTCATCCAGCAGGCCCTTCTCCAGGACGAGTTCCTTGACGCCCTTGCCGGTCTCCAAGGACTCCTTAGCGATCAAATCACCATTGTGGTGGCCGATGAACGGATTCAGGTAGGTGACGATACCAATGGAATTTTCTACGTAGGCGCGGCACACATCCGCGTTGGCGGTGATGCCCGTGACGCACTTTTCGTGCAGCGCATCGACGGCGTTGCCCATGATACGAATGGACTGGAACAGCGCTTCGCCGATGACCGGCTCCATGACGTTTAGCTGCAGCTGGCCTGCCTCAGCGGCCATGGTGACTACGTGGTCATTGCCGAAGATCTTGAAGCAGGTCTGGTTGACAACCTCCGGGATAACCGGGTTTACCTTACCCGGCATGATGGAGGAGCCAGCCTGGCGGGCTGGCAGATTAATCTCAGCCAGGCCAGCGCGAGGGCCGGAGGACAGCAGGCGCAGGTCATTACAAATCTTGGCGAGCTTCATCGCTGCGCGCTTGATGGTTGCGTGCAGTAGCACGTAAGCACCACAGTCAGAGGTTGCTTCAATGAGATCGCGTGCGGTCTTCATTTCCAAGCCCGTAACCTCAGACAAGGCTGCTGTGACCTGGTGGCGGTAGCCGGCAGGAGTGTTTACGCCGGTGCCGATTGCGGTTGCACCCAGGTTGATCTCCAGCAGGCGGCGCTGAGCATCGCGCAGCAATGCTTGTTCCTCGTTCAGGTTATTGGTAAAGCCCTTGAACTCATCGCCCAAGGTCATCGGAACAGCGTCCTGAAGCTGGGTACGGCCCATCTTCAGGATGTCCTGGAATTCATTGCCCTTGTCCTGGAACGCGGCGCGCAGGCCATCCATGCGCTCAATGAGGTGGTCAACCGCTGCATGCAGACCCAGGCGGAAACCGGTCGGGTAAGCATCGTTGGTGGACTGGGACATGTTCACATCATCATTGGGGTTGATTATGTCATAAGAGCCCTTCTCCTCACCAAGGTATTCCAGAGCGAGGTTGGCAACGACCTCGTTGGTATTCATGTTCAGCGAGGTACCAGCACCACCCTGGAAAACGTCCAGTGGGAACTGGTCCATGCAGCGGCCCTCTTCCAGGATCTGGTCACAAGCCCAGATGATGGCTTCGGCCTTCTTCTTAGGCAACACGTGAAGGCGACGGTTTGCCATGGCAGCCGCCTTCTTGACCTGGACCATGCCGCGAATGAAGTGCGGGATGGTGTTGATGGTCACATAAGAAATCTGGAAGTTTTCCATAGCGCGAACGGTGTGCACACCGTAGTAAGCGTCCGCTGGAACTTCCAAAGAGCCAAGAAGGTCGGTCTCGGTGCGAGTCTTCTTGCTGGAATTCTTAGGTGCCTTCTGTTCGGCCACCTTCTGCTGTGCAGCGTGAGTAGAAGTATCAGCTTCCTTCTTCTTCACGTCCTTTGCTGCAGACTTGGTGTCCTTTTCTTCTTTCTTAGAGGACTTTGCCATGATGGCTCGGCTCCTTTGCCTGTCGAGACTTATATTCGGATGAGTAACCTCAAGCGCTAATGTTAGCCACGACTGAATCTATTTGGGCCGACCCAGAAAATTCGCTCCCCCTAAAAGCGGGCGATGCGTAAATCAGAAGCCAAGATCGCCTCTGCGCCGAGTTGGGAAAGCCGGTCCATGACTTGGTTGGCGTTTTTCTTGGGAACCATCGCGCGCACCGCCACCCAGCCCTCACGCGCCAAAGGTGAGACCGTAGGACCGGTTAACCCGGGAGTAGTACCAGCAGCCGCATCGAGATTGGATTGCGCGATGTTGTAATCGATCATCAAATAGGTGCGAGCGTGCAAAATTCCCTGCATGCGGTCGAGCACTACCTGCTCTTCTTCGCTAACTTCAACCCCTGTGCGCTTGATTACTACGGCCTCGGACTCAATGATCGGCTCGCCGAACGGCGCCAACCCTTGTTGGCGCAAGGTAGTACCAGTTGACACGACATCAGCAATGACATCGGCAACGCCTAACCGGATGGAGATCTCTACCGCTCCGTCTAGCCGAATAACATCGGCCTCAATTCCATGCTCGGCAAGGTTCGCACGGACAAGATTGGGGTAAGAGGTCGCGATCCGGCGACCATCCAGTTGAGAGATATCCCACTCCTCCCCCTGCGGGGCTGCATAGCGAAAAGTAGATCCTCCAAACCCTAATGGCAGAACCTCATCAAAGCTCGCCTTTGAGTCGAGAGCTAAATCGCGACCGGTAATACCCAGATCCAAAACTCCGCGGGCGACATAGATGGCGATATCTTTGGGCCTTAAGAAGAAAAACTCAACCCCGTTATCCGCATCAACCACATTGAGTGTTTTGGAATGTCCACGCCCCTTGTAGCCGGCCTCTGCAAGAATGTCCACGGCGGATTCTGACAATGAGCCTTTGTTCGGTACAGCAATTTTTATCATGCGGATCCTTCCGTCCCGTGGGGCGCTGTTTAAAGGTAGTTGTAGATGTCTTCTGGGGAAAGCCCCCGCTTGAGCATCATGACCTGTGTCCAATAGAGCAGCTGAGACATTTCTTCTGCTAGCTCAGCGTCTGACTGATACTCTGCGGCGATCCACACTTCCCCGGCTTCTTCGATGATCTTTTTGCCGATGTGATGCTCGCCTTTATCCAATGCGGCAACGGTGCCAGAGCCAGCGGGGCGCTGGGCAGCTTTTTCGGATAATTCAGCAAAAAGGGAATCAAAGTTCTTCACGCCTACCTATTGTTCCACAGGTAGTTAGAGAATGTAGTAAAACCTAAAAGTTCTACTGCTATTCCGAAATCTTGCTAAACCACTCATAGACCTCGGAGGCCCGAGCACCGGCGAGGTGCCGCGAGTTGCGGAGCTGGGAGACCTCGGTGACCTCCGGCGGGACCTCCACCTCGTCATCTTCGGGCAAGCCGATGACTACACAGCCAGCATCAACTGCGGCGCGCATTCCCGTCGCGGAATCTTCAAATACCAAGCAATCCGCGGGTTTTGCTCCGATGCGGCGGGCCGCTTCGCGGTACATATCCGGTGCAGGTTTCCCGGCAGGTACTTCATCCCCGCAAATGGTATCGACAAAGTACTGCCGCCCCAACGCGCTAATGGCGGCATCGGCGACGTTGCGCTCGGTATTAGTCGTCACCATCATTGGCACGCCATCCGCCTTCAGCTCATGCAGCAACGCAGGAATGCCGGGAAAAATCTCCAGCTTGCGAGCGAAGAGCCCTTTGACATAGTCAAACATCCGAGCGCGATATCGATCGCTGTCACCGGGCTGCAGTGTCACCCCCGCATTATTTGCGCAGATCCCCAAAGTCGTCTCAAAAGTCGCCCCCACAGTGGCAAGGCGCTGGGTGGGAGTTAAACGCTTCCCCAGGAGCTCCGAGAGATAGAACGTTGCCTCCGCCCAAAGCGGCTCCGAATTGGTGAGCGTGCCATCCATGTCCCAGAAAATGGCGGCGGGCTTTGTCAGACCAGAAACGGCATCGGGGTGCTGCACGAGAATAAAACTAACTTTCTCTTTAAAAAGGCTGCGGGGTGAAACCGACCATGCGCTAAGGGCACAGAAGTAAGCGCCAAGCTGCGAATATGCCGCGGGCCGGCGCTTAAAAAGCGAGAGGACAAGAACTAAAAGTCTAGTTCTGGAATGTGCGATAGTGCTTCGTCATCTGCTCCAGTTGCCGCGCAGGCGTTGTAGATAAGCTCAGATAGCTCTTCCTTCTCTTCCGGCTCGAGGACAGCGTCGTGCTGGGCACGATTAAAATCGGCCAACGCACGAACGGTCTTGGACAACACGGTTACCAGCTGCGGGCCATCTGGATCATCCGGAAGGGCATCCAGCCCATCGAGCATATTCTCAAGGTGACCGCGCAGCTCCGGAAGCACGCTGGCATCAAACGGAGCCTCCCAGAACTCCTTTTCCTCCTCTTTGAGGTAATCGCCGGTGGCGAAGGACTTCAGATCACTTATGAACTCATCTACGGTGGGCTGGAAATCGGCGCGAATGCTCATGCTGTAGATACTGCCCTATCTTGGCTAAACCTGCACGCCGAGGAGTGAATTTAGGGCAGTGCGAACCAAATCGCCCGCTCCTTCTTCGTCTGTGCCTCGCTCAGCCTGCGACCACTTATCCACAGCAGCCAGCGCCGCCGGGGTATCGAGGTCATTGGCGATCGCCGCGCGCAGCTTGGCGACGACCCCTTGTGCCCCCGCCATGCTTCCTGGCGTAGCCACTGCTTCCCGCCACGCGGACAGACGGTGCTTTGCCTCTTCGAGCACTTCATCCGACCAATCCCGCTCATCGCGGTAATGCCCAGCGAAGACGCCCAAGCGGATAGCGGACGGCTCCTCGCCTGCTCCTACTAACTTGTGGACGAAGACGAGGTTGCCCAAGGACTTAGACATCTTGACCCCGTCGAGGCCGATCATGCCTGTGTGCACATAAAACTTTGCCATGCGGTCCACGCCAAGGGCCGCCTCGGCGTGGGCGGCGGAAAATTCGTGGTGGGGGAACTTCAAGTCACTGCCGCCACCTTGAATATCAAAGGTCGAACCTAAACGATTGGTGGCAATAGCGGAACATTCAATATGCCAGCCCGGACGGCCAGGACCAAAGGGCGACTCCCAAGCAGGCTCACCTTCGCGGTGAGCGCGCCAAATAAGTGCGTCAAGCGGGTTCTTCTTACCCGGGCGGTCTGGATCGCCGCCGCGTTCTGCAAAGAAGGTCTGCATCTCTGCCGCAGAATAATTGGACTCGTATCCAAACTGCTCGGTGGCCTCGATGGAGGCGTAGATGTCAGGGTAATCGGGATCATCTACGACGTAGGCCGCACCAGCGTCAAGAAGCTTCTGGACCATCTCCACGATTTCATCGACGGCCTCCATGGCGCCGACATAGTCTTGCGGCGGAAAGACGGAGAGCAACTCCATATCGGAACGGAAAAGGTCAATCTGAGACGTACCAAGCTCGCGCCAGTCCACACCATCGCGTTCGGCGCGCTCAAACAGTGGATCATCGACATCGGTGATGTTTTGTACGTAGTGAACCTTCTTCCCAGCGTCCAAAAAGGCGCGGTAGATAAGGTCAAACGTCAAGTATGTAGCGGCATGGCCCAGGTGGGTGGAGTCATAAGGCGTAATGCCACACACGTACATGGTGGCGGTATCCTCTGCGACATCTACGGGAGCGATGGTTTGATTCGCGGAATCGTACAAGCGCAGCTGCGCCGCATCACCGGGCACAGGGCGGAAGGAAGGTATAGGCCAAGAATGCATAGCCACCATACTAACGCGGTGTGCTTTAGAGCGGCTGCAGGACTCCCAGTGCCAACAGAATCATCACGAGAACACCGACTGGGATGCGGTATGCGGCAAACCACGAGAAGGAGTGGTTACCCACGAACTTCAGCAACCATGCAATGGAGGCGTAGCCCAAGGCAAAGGCGATGCCAGTGCCAACCAAAAGCTGCAGACCGGTAGCGGATTGGCCGGCTGCGGGAGAAAAGGCGTCGGGAAGCGAGAAAAGCCCCGAAGCTAGGACTGCTGGAATGGCAAGTAAAAAGCTAAAGCGCGTGGCCACCTCGCGGTCCAGCCCTAAGAACAGACCACCAGAGATGGTGCCGCCGGAGCGAGAAACACCTGGTATGAGCGCCAGGCACTGGCACAGGCCCATGACGATGGCGTCTTTCATAGTCAACTGCTCAAAGCCGCGCTCCTTCTTCCCTAGCTTTTCTGCGGCAATAAACACAAAGGAGAAAAGAATCAGCATGGCGGCAGTGATCCACAGGTTGCGCAGGGCTCCGCGGATTGCATCTTCGAAGGCATAGCCGATGATTCCGATGGGAATAGAGCCGACGATAACCATCCATCCCATGCGCCAGTCCTGTCCACGGGAGGACTTATCGGTCCAACCGCGGAACCAACCGGTAAGGATCTGCCAAATCATGGGAGCAAAATAAACCAGCACCGCTAGCTCGGTGCCAAGCTGAATGACTGCGGTAAAAGATGCGCCGGCATCCTTGCCCCAAAAAAGTTCGGAAACAATGCGCAGGTGACCAGAGGAACTAACCGGAAGGAACTCGGTCAGACCTTGCACGATGGACAAAACAATGACCTGTGCCCAAGAGACGGCATCTGTTGCGGTATTTGAAATCACCCGCTTCACACTACAGCGGAACACGGCTTCCGGTTTTTATAACGCGCGCTGTTAGGATTAGGAGTCGTGAAATCTCAATCCGGCTCCGCACTGATCTTTTCTAGTTTGCTGGCGCTTAGCGCCACCGCACTGGCCGCCTGCCAGCCCGATGTGGGCGTGGGCGCCGATCCGGAAACCGCGGTCAAGGGCAATGCCACCCCGGCGGCCTCGCCCGCCAAGGCAGACCCGGAGGGCACCGTCGTAGACCTTAAGGAAGACATCACAGACCTTGCTGCTGTCGATAACTCGCTTGCGGTGCGCACTAAGGACCAGCTCCTTATCGGCAGCCAGAAAGAGTTTGCGGGCCATAAGGCAACTGCTTTAGACATTTCTGCGGAGTGCGGTGATCTAAGTTCATCGTCGTCGGGCTTTGTACTGGCCTGCCCGGAAAAGGTCCTGCTCATCGATCCCTCCTCCCCGGATTCTCCCGAGGAGGTCCGTATGGAGGAGGAGACTCCTGTTACTGCTGCCACCCAGCTTTCCAGCGGCGAGATCTTTGCTACCTCAGCCGATTCCAGCACCGTTGGCATTTATAAAGACGGCAAACGCGAAGGTGACATCGAGGTCGAAGCCGGCTCGGACCAGCTACTAGCCGTGCCCAATTCCACGGGTGACGATGGAGTGGTACGCATTCACCGCGAGGATTCCACCATTCAAAACGTGGATTGGACTAATGATCGCGCGGGCGGTCGACTGCGCGTTGGCCAGGGTGTAGGAAGCATCGCGGTGGGCGACAATGGCGTTGTTCTTGCCTCCGATACCGAGGGCGGACGCTTGGCTATCTACACTTCCGATGATGTCGTTCGCCTGCACCAATACGGCAACGTCAATGGCACCCCATGGGGCGTAGCTTGGGACAAGGAGCACAACCTGGCGTGGGTCAGCGCCACGGATACGAACAAGGCTCATGCCTATGAGATAAATAAAGGTGTTCCGGAACTGCGCGGAGATATCTCTACCGTGCCAGATGCACAAAACATTGCCGTACTTAACAATGGCACCTTCGTGGCTGCCTCCGCTACCGGCCACGGTCTCCAGTTCGTGGACACCCCGCACCTGAAGAAGGAGTCTTAACACCATGACCAGCACTATCGATCGACTGCGCGCGCAGGCCTACCAAGTGGCATTGCGTGGCATGTTTCAGCTTAGCCCGGAGCGAATCCACGGAATTATCAACACCGCACTGAGTGGACTCCAGGCGGCTGGTCCGGCCAACCGGGCCTTGGCAAAGGTGCTGCCGGTCAACGATCCGGTGCTCCGCCAAGAGGTCTTTGGCGTAGAGTTTCCCCGCCCACTGGGACTAGCTGCAGGGTTTGATAAAAATGCCGCCGCTGCTGATACCTGGTCCCCGATTGGCTTCGGCTTCGCGGAGTTGGGCACCGTCACCGCCCAAGCACAGCCGGGAAATCCGGCGCCGCGACTTTTTCGTCTAAAGGCCGATAAGGCCATCTTGAACCGCATGGGGTTTAACAATGAGGGTGCAGCGGCCGCTGCAGAAAACCTCCGCAAGCGCCGCTACAGCGATGTTATTGGCATTAATATTGGCAAGACTAAAGTCACCCCTGCCGAGCACGCTGTGGAAGATTACCGCCGCTCTGCTTCCGTATTGGGCGACTTGGCTGACTTCCTTGTAGTCAACGTTTCCTCGCCGAATACCCCGGGCCTGCGCGACCTACAAGCAGTGGAGTCGCTGCGCCCCATTCTTTCTGCCGTGCAAGAGTGCACCGCCGTTCCAGTGTTGGTGAAAATCGCTCCCGATCTTTCGGATTCCGACGTAGATGCAGTGGCAGACCTAGCCCTTGAACTCGGTCTCGACGGTATCGTAGCGACCAATACCACCATTTCCCGCGAGGGGCTCAAGACCCCTCCTGCCGAGGTAGCGGAAATGGGGACCGGTGGAGTATCTGGTCCCCCGGTAGCCGAGCGCTCTCTGGAGGTGCTGCGCCGTCTCAATGAGCGTGTCGGAGGCCAGCTCACCCTCATCTCCGTCGGGGGCATCTCCACGCCGGAGCAGGCGTGGGAACGCATCACTTCCGGCGCTTCCTTGTTGCAGGGCTACACCGGCCTCATCTATGGCGGTCCAGATTGGATCCGCTATATCCACCGTGGCATTGCCGCCCAAATCCGCGCCCACGGCTTGCGCAATATTTCCCAAGCGGTTGGCTCTGGCCTGCCATGGAAACCCGTGGATTAATCCCTATCGGAGACTCTTGGTTAAACAAGGTAGTCCGCCCCCACCTGCTCTACCCTAAGCAGCTGGGGGCGGACTTTCATTGACCAAACACGGCACTGGCTAGGCTTGCGCCATAGCGCTGCGCCTGAGAATAAGCGCGCACAGGACTGCGAAGCCGGTGTAGAACACCACCCAAAACTGCGCTTGAGTAAATAAAATCCCGCCGGGTAAGAAGCGGCTCGCCGCAATGACTACGATCGCAACCACTAATGCCACAACCTAGGCGCGGCTTCCCGCCTGGCTTCTACTCATGGTACTAAAGGCCCCGACGAGGAACGCGGCAGCAACAATAGCCACCTTCGAATACGTCCATGCGAAGTCGGCTCCCCAGCCATCCGAAAAGACAGAGATTAGCGCGAAGAGAGCCAGCACGAATGCGACCACCATGAAGGCGCCGCCGACCCGCAGGGTCGCCGGAGGGCTAGCCTGCGATGCACTAGAGCTACTTGCCATTACTTTGCCTCGTACCAGCCCCACAAAATGGCACGGCCGAGCGCGTGGAAATGCAGGTTGAAGCCGAGCACAGTCGGGGTTGCATCTGGGTCGATATCGAGCTTCTCCACGTCTACTGCATGGACTGCGTACAGATAGCGGTGAGGTGCGTGACCTGCAGGCGGGTTAGCGCCATAGTAGGTGCGCTCGCCCGAATCGTTGCGCAAGCTAATAACACCGTCAATGCCCAGGTCTTCTGCAGCACCAGCATTGGTAGGCAACTCGCTTACCTCAACGGGGATATTGAAGGCTGCCCAATGCCAGAAACCAGAAGCGGTGGGCGCATCCGGGTCGAAACAGGTCACAGCCAGGGACTTAGTGCCTTCAGGCAAACCGGACCACGCAAGCTGAGGGGAAACGCTTTCCGGAGCGCGAAGCTTTTCTTGCAGCTCATCGCCTTCGACCACGTCGGTGGAAGAAAGAACAAAGGAAGGAACATCACGCAGCGGTGCGTAGGGATCTGGTCCAGGGAAACGGGAGTCATCTGCATAAGAAGTCATAGACCCATTTGTACCCCACCTCACAAGTCGATGTCGATGTGGTGTAACCGCACGCCATGGTCACACTACAGTCGTACCCCAGTACGACGCCTAGGCCGGATTACACCCATGTATTTCACCACCCTTCACGCATGGACTTTTCGGCGCCCTACGCTGGCGATTTGTAAAGCACACCCCACGCAAGATACAGTATCGGAGTGCCCAGCCGAGAGGCTGACAAACACCCTGCCCGGGTGGCGGAATGGCAGACGCGCTAGCTTGAGGTGCTAGTGTCCTATTAACGGACGTGGGGGTTCAAGTCCCCCCTCGGGCACAGGCTTCCGGCGGTTACCACGAGGTAGCCGCCGGATTTTTCTATCCTGCACTCCCTCAAGGACTACGATTTCCCCATGACCACATTTCTGAGTTGGGTGCGCAATTTCGGCCACTTCCTGCTTTCGCTCACTCGGTCCGCTTGGCGCTCAATCCAGCGGTGGACCGTGCAGCGGTGGATAGTCGTTCTCGCTGCAGTAATCGCCCTCCTCGCCGTGCTTTATTTCTACGACCTGCCGGATGTGGCTCGCCTGCGTGATGCCTCCACCCGATTTGGCGCATGGTTCCCCTTCATCTTCACCCTAGGTTATGTCATATTTACCCAGTTTCCCTTTCCTCGAACCTTCTGGACGGTAGCCGCAGGACTATTATTTGGCCCGTGGAAGGGACTCGCGCTTTCCCTGTGCGCCTTGACGGTATCAGCGGCGTTGTCCTTTCTTATCGTTCGCAAGCTCCTCGGAGCCTGGATCCGCCCGCACCTGACCCATCCCGCAGTGTTCACAATCAACGCGCATCTCGAGCGGCGCGGGTGGCTGGCCATCGCTTCCCTCCGGATGGTAGCCGGCGTCCCGTTTAGCCTCCTAAACTACGTTGCTGCCCTTACTCCGGTAAAGCTCAGCCACTTCACCTTGGCCACCCTTGTCGGTTCTATTCCTACTACGGCTTTGGGCGTGTTCTTCGGCGATACCCTCACCGGACATACCTCACCCGGCATCGTCCTCGCTATGGTGGTTTTCGCTGCGATTGGAGCGGGAGGGCTTTATATGGACTCGCGACTTCCCACTCGCCCTTAAGTCAAGTTCGAGCGGTAGACTATTCCGCATTAGGTTCTTAAAGGGAGGTTTTCCATGCTTGCTGTCCACGCCCGCTACCGGGGCCGCTCCGTGCGTCGTGCAGAGTTGGTCCAGCGTTCTGCGTCGGCCCTATCAACTCTTTCTGGCGTTGGAGAGTTCCATGTGCTTGGCGTGGAAGATATTTGCGCCGTAGTTGATTCAGCAACGGCCGTCTGCGACGTCGTCATGGCCTTGCTTGCCGACGGCGACTGGGCCATCGGCATCGGTATAAGCCCCGGCAACCAAGAAGATGAGGAGGGGGCACGCCAAATAGCTACCGCCGCGTTGCGGAAGTCCGCCCGTATGGGCCAGGTCTACGCCAAGATCAACAAGCGTGGCCGCGCTTCCGAGGCAAGCGATATCGCGGCCACCTTTGCCCTGCTGGGATATGTTTTGCACAAGCGCACCATCGAGGGGCGCGAGGCTACCTCACTCGTGCGTGCTGGGCTGAACCAAAATGAGGCCGCCGAAGAGCTAGGGATTTCTAAACAAGCCATGTCGCAGCGCCTCCAGGCGGCCGGCTGGAGCGCGGAGTTGGCTGGATGGCAGTTGGCCGTCAACCTGATTGAACGCGCGAATCTTACCCAGCCTTAGAGCAAATCAGACTTGCTCAGTTCGGGCGTCGTAACGAAGTCCACGAGCCGCTCCACCGCGCCAATCAGACTGGAATCTAAGTCACGGAAAGAATGCACGGCGTTATACACATGACGCCAACCGTCCTTAGGGTCGCTCCACCCCACGCGCCTGCACATTCCGGTCTTCCAGTCCTCGCCATAAGGTACTTCTGGCCATGCACGCAATCCCACGCGCTGCGGCTTCACCGCTGCCCAAATATCGATGAATGGATGACCAGTGACTAGGACATGCTCTCCCACGGTTTCCGTTAACCGGGTTTCCTTGGAACCTTGAACGAGGTGGTCAGCCAACACACCTACCCTGCGGCCGGGTCCGGGCTGAAATTCCGCCAAGCGGTCTTCCAAATTGTCCAGGCCTTCAAGGTATTCCACCACTACGCCTTCCACGCGTAGGTCGTGGCCCCACACCTTTTCCACAATAGCGGCGTCGTGGACACCTTCCACCCAAATGCGCGAGGGCGCGGCGACCTTAGCCTCCACGTTTTCTACGCGGCGGGAACCGGAGTTGGACTTGCGGGGTGCCTGCTTTTCGACGTACCGGGTAAGCGTAACCGGCTTACCCTCCACTAGGAACCCGCCTTTGACCAAATTAAAAACGCGTTCCACACCGTGGCGATCCTCAAGGCGAACTACCTCACCGAAAACGGTCTTATCCACCCCCATGACAGCACCCACAAATTCGTCACCACGTACTTCCACTACCATTCCGGGCTCAGCTGGCACCTCAGGATATTGACGCGGCTTCGACCGCGAGTGGCCAGCAAATATGTCTCCGCCATAAGGATCAAAACTCATGGCCCGTTAGTCTATCTATTAGACTGGCTCGTCATGGATATGCGCGCCGAAGTATGGTCACCTTTACAAAACACCGCTGTCTGGCTGGGCTCGTGGCTGTGGGGACACGAAACCACCGATGATTTGCTAGATGCTCTTAAAGAACTGGGCGGGCGTCCGGAGAGTGTGGATGAAGCACCGTTCGTCGATGTGCTAGCGATGCTGCGCGCAGAGACCGCTGAACTTACCGCGAAGCGCGGTGAGCGCGCGGAACCCGTTGTACGCCTCGCGCTTTCCGGGCCGGGAGAGCCCCCTGCCCTACCCGCAGGATCGGAGTCCTATCACGCAGCTATCCAAAGTTCCGCCGGAGCAATCATAGTTCGCACCAATAATCCCACGCGCAACTTAGTCCTCATACCTCATATCCACCACAGCCACACCGCGTGGCAGGTGATCGTCGAAAAGCAACAGCTCCCCGCCCCCGCCTGGCTGAGCCCTGGGGAAGCCGACGCACTGCTTGCTCAAGCAACCAATGAATCCGCTGACCTTATCGCCGCAACTGGGTATAGCACTGAAGCGCTGCCCACCCCCCGCCTCACCGTGGGAACTTTAAGCGACTTTTATGACACCCCCGGCCTTCCCCAATCAACGCCGGCCCGAGCAGCCAAACTCTTCACCCGCGCCGACCGAGTGGCCGCGATCATCGAAACGGTTACCGACCGCATCAACGATCACAGCCTTGACCCGCAGTTACTCCGCTTGTGGCGCCACATCCGGCAGGCCCGCATGACGGGCGTTGCCTATGCACTCGGGGAGTTCGCGCGTTAAAGAGACCAAATATCGCAACATCCCGCGGCACACGGCGCACCATTGAGCGTGCACCCTTGCACGGTCACCTGCCCGCTGGTTTCCTTCTCGCGGCCATGCTCCAGCTCTTCTATAAGGTCAACCACCATTTCTGCAAACCGAGGGGTCGGGCCTGCAGTACGGGTACGCACGACCCTGACCCCCATATCCTCGGCCGCCTTCTGCAGCTCGGAATCGAGATCCCAAATAACCTCCATATGGTCGGAGATGAAACCAATTGGGCAAACCACAACCGTGTCGACGCCTTCGTTGTGGTGAATCTCAGTGGTGTGATCAACAATGTCGGGCTCTAGCCACGGAGTGCGTGGATTGCCTGAGCGTGACTGCCATACAAGGTCATAATCGGAAATACCGGCCTGCAACGCCACCAACCGCGCCGCCTCGGCCACCTGGCGGGAGTAGAGGTTTTTATCGCCTTCCGCGCCGCCAACGTTATCGTGCGCAACCGGGACAGAATGCGCGGTGAACAAAAGCCGGGTAGTCCGCTTCTTATCAGCTGAAACTTGTTCCCAGACCTCCGTTACGGCAGTGGCCATTTCGGCCACAAATTTCGGATGATCAAAGAATTGACGAATCTTCGTAAATTCAATCTCCGGCAGGCCTTGCTGCGCGAGATGTTCGCGCATGCGCTGAATATCTTCGTCATATTGCCGGCACGCGGAGTACCCACCCCATGCGGAGGTGGCAAACACAGCTACTTTACGGATACCGTCCCGAGACATCTGTTCTGCGGTCTCGTTGGCAAAGGGATGCCAATTCCGGTTGCCGAAATAAACCGGTAGATTATGTCCGCGTTTTTTCAGCTCACCTTGGACATGTTCGATAATTTCACGGTTGAGCGCATTGAGCGGACTTACGCCTCCGAAGTGATAATAGTGCTCACCCACTACTTCAAGCCGTTCGCGAGGAATGCCTCGACCACGGGTAACGTTCTCCAAAAACGGAACGACCTCCTCGTTTCCTTCCGGGCCACCGAAAGAAAGGACGAGGAGGGCGTCGAAGTTTTGGGCATTCTGTTGTGCGTCAGTCATGCCCTAAACAATACCAACCAAAAGTTGGAGATTAGAGAAGGCGCACGACGTCGGGAGTAGCGCCACCCCAGCGAACTGGAACTACTGAAACAGTCTGACCAGACTGTGGCGCCTCAATCATTTGGCCGTCACCTAGGTAGATAGCTACGTGCTGGTTGCCACCAGGACCGTAGAAGATAAGGTCACCGCGCTTCGCGTTGTCGCGAGGAACCTTCTTGCCCTGCTGGTACTGTGCGCCAGTGTAGTGAGGCAGGTCCAGGCCAGCTGCCGCGTAGGCGTACTTTACGAGGCCAGAGCAATCGAAGCCCGACTGGTTGAAATCACCGAAAGAGTCAGCCACTCCGCCATCTCGGAGCCCACCGGTAGGACCATTGTTATCGCCGCCGCCCCAAACATAAGGCACACCAACCTGAGATTCAGCACGGGAAATGACGGCCTCAATCTGAGCATCACGCCCAGCATCTGCGCCCGCAATAGCATCGTCAGACTCCGTCACCTCGTCCACCTCAGGCGCATCAGCGCTAGCAGCGGGTGCAGTGTTCGGGCTTCCCAATCCAAGCAAGTCAGATGAGCCCTGCATGAGGGTGCGCACATCGTCCTCATCAACTGCAGCAGCGATATCATTCGCAAGTCCGAGCGCATCATCTACAGAGGACCCAGTTGCGAAGTCGACGTTCTGAAACCTCGGGGTAGCACCCTGATTGAGGGCGTTTCCAAATTCAGCTTCCGGAGCGGTACCACCCTGGTTGATAGCGCCTCGCTCTTCCGAATTATTGGACGCGTTCGGGCCAGCAGAAACCTGCGGGACCCCCTCCCCAACAACCTCATCGGTAAAGTTTTCTGACTTGATTTCTTCGGTCAAGTTTTCAGGGTTGACCGTCGCGGCGTCGGAAGCCTTTTGATTGTCAAGCTCATTAACTGGATTTAGGCCGGTATCAAGCGTGTCCTGCTGAGAGAGCTGAAGACCGCTTTCGTTTGCCTCCTGGGATTCCGCTCCCTGCTGGCGAGCAAAAGTTGCCTCCGCAAACCGTTGGGTAGCGTTCAGTCGAGCCTCATCTTGTGCTAACTCTCGACGCTCTTGCACCACACGATTCTCGGCGTCTCGCTTGTCTTTGTCTGCCTGATCCAACTCGCCCTGCAGGCTAGCAAGGTACTCTTCATTCGCCCCTGGATCGTCGCTAACTTGTTCCATTTGGCTCTGGATCCGAGCGATACGATCCTCGGCTTCAGCGACATCAGCTTCCGCTCGACTTAGCTCTGCACGCGAAGCCTCAACAGCCCCCTGCAAAGAGTCTGCGTTGTTAACCGCGCGGTCAATTGCCGCACGCTCTGAGTCGTGTGCTTGGATTACACCAGCATTGTCCGCCGGTGAATCATCGGCGCCTGCTGGCGCTACGGTAGAAAGAGTTGATACGGCTGCGGTACCTACTACCGCAGCAAGGAAAGCGCGAACATGTCGAATGCGCGGAAGGCGAATGGTGGCCACTGAAATACTCCTAGATTGGACCCACACAGTTCCTTTAAGAAGTGCCCATCACCGCTTCCGCGCATAGGAATGCCCGGGCTCCCCGCCTGCCTATTTCGCACAAACGCAGGCGTTATCGCATGTCTAACCGGGGTAACTAGAAAATCGCCTCGAGACGATAAAGATAGGTACGCGAAGCTATTCTCAAGCGCCCGTAGACACTAGAGGGGTAAATGGTTATGGACTGCCTCAATTGGCTGAGACTTCACTCCGGGCGTGTTGTTTCTATGGACCACCCAACAGTCCAGGGACTTTTCGTGCTGTAACTGGAAAACCTGGCCATTATCGCTTTCCAGCCGACTGCCTTAAATCGCTACTGTTTCCCCACAACAGCGAAAATCAGACACCTTTGGATCCGGCTGAATTGATTAAAAGCCTACTCGCCCAAAATCAACAGGCTGGCGCAAAAGGTCTACACATATCCTTTGTTCACATGTTCACAGCAGAAATTCCCATGACTGCGAAGTCCACATTCTCGTTCGCGATATTTGCGACATACGTTCCAGGATGCGTTTTACAACCCAAGATTCCGCATGCCCCGATCACGTTCTATTGCACTGAGCGCCGTGAGAACTGCTCTACGGGTTCTGGCATGACTCGCCGCGGCGCCGGCTGACTTTGTTAAAAGGTCTAGCCCCTTAACAATCCTGAGCCGTCGAGGGCAAGCAGCCACAAACCATGAACAGGCCACACGAAGCTGGCCCTGGCGGAGTGAACAGGAGTTCCTAGACCCAAAACCCTATGGACCTATCCGTGCACCCCTTTCGTGGCTCTGAGCTTCGCGCTCTGCCCTATCGAAAGATTCGCACCAAAAGTTCCACACGGTGGAGTTCTAATGAACCCGTCTCACCTCATAAACGGAAGGTGGGTTGATGTTTAATTTTTTCGAACATTGCAATCGCTCAAGTTTTTAACTTGCATCCCCAACCTCTTTCGATGGAGCCCGGTTCATTGACTTCCAAGAACGGCCACTCGATGTTCCATCATTCGCTCGAGGCGTGCTTCCCCACATACCCGTGCGAGTTCTCTCGTGACAGTCAAGGCTAAGCCCATGAACCCAGGAAGCAAGAAATGTCCCCTGAGTCGACATCCGAACCTTACGTCACGACACGCCCGCTTCGCACAATTTTCCCGCAATTCACGTGAGTCAAGTTAATTCACATGACTCAACATGAGCACCTAACCTGCAATGATTTTGTTACCATCCCGTTATTGTGATTTTAATCACACGGCACCTGGATGGACACACGCTTCAAACCGGCCCCTGTGGACAGTATGGAAGCAAACCGACCACTCCCCTACCCCGAGTCAACCCCTAAGGGTTTACTTTGCCCCTCCCCTGCCCTTCCCGTACCTTTCACCGACACCCCTAATCGTTTTGTCATCGGATACGGGCCCTGCTTCGGCACCCAATTTTAGACGCCTTCAGCACTCCTACGGATAAACGAGACAGCAACTTGTTCATCGCCGCCCGGCACCTCTACCCCACCCCCTGGTGGTCTTTACGTAAATTACTTTCCTCCTAAAACGGTTCGCAAAAGTTTCAGCTACTTATCTAAAACTTTTTCGAACAAACCTATTTTCCTACAGTCTCCACCTTGTTCAAGAGGCGTTACTTGGAATCTCGGATCCAGCGCTCAATGTCGAGGCGCCCTGCCTTTCATACCCCTGGGGTCCGCTTACAGCCCTTCAGACTTGCGTCGGCTTGCCACCATAAAAGAGCTAACCAAGACAAGCACAGCAATCACAGCAACCGCTCCCACGACTGTTGCCACCGGGAAGCTGATTTGGTCTAGTCCTCCGTAGTACTTAGTCAGAAGGTCCACCTGGTCAAGCCCGGGCGGCAGTTGCGCCTGTACTGACTCAATATCGGCTCGACTATAAGTATCACTAACCGAAGAGACATGTTGTGGGGTCTGGACAATGACCGTGTTCAACCCCGTGGCATCTTGAAGCTCTTGGGCAATGTCGCGGACGTCGGGGGTCCGAACATCGATTACATCAACTACGGCCACGCCGTCGCCGTCCCGCAACCCCTTGCTCACATCCGCATTGAGTGTGGCATTGTGGCTAAGCGCCGCGGCCGTATAGGCCACCCCATCCTCTTTGAGCTGATTCGCCAAGTCAGATATATCTACCCCTGCGGGAACCATGCGAATCCCTTCCTTATATATAGGGCCCCTAAACTACTTCTCCCCCAAGATACGGGCAGCTAGAAGCGACCCAACTCCTCAACTCGCCGGTTTTCCCGAAAAGGTGAAACAGAACGCTTGTACTGTTACAATGGCAGCGACCGAAGGTTTTAGCCTCTACAATATCTAGGTGAACCATCGCGTTCTTTGTCGCCTTCAGCACTGCGGGCCCCATGGTCGCGTCCTGTCACATTAGTGACCGAAGACGCAGAGCACCGCCCCGCGGTAACGACAGACGACGAGTACCAAACAGAACACACTGTTTATCAACAAGGAATGGAGCTCCCTGTGACTGAAAGCTTGAACTCCTTCGAGGCCAAGAAGACCCTTGACGTCAACGGCAAGTCTTATGACTACTTTGACATCAACACCGTCTCCGGCTTGGAGAAGTTGCCTTACTCCCTCAAGGTGCTAGCAGAGAACCTGCTGCGCAATGAGGACGGCAAGAACGTAACCAAGGACCACATCAACGCCCTGGCAAACTGGGACCCGGAAGCGGAGCCAGACACCGAAATCCAGTTCACCCCAGCACGCGTGCTCATGCAGGACTTCACCGGCGTTCCTTGCGTTGTTGACCTTGCCACCATGCGTGAGGCGGTCTCTGCCTTGGGTGGTACCCCGGATCAGGTCAACCCGCTCAACCCAGCCGAGATGGTTATTGACCACTCCGTCATCGTTGAGGCCTTTGGCTCCACCGATGCACTGGAAAAGAACGTCGAAATTGAGTACCAGCGCAACGAAGAGCGCTACCAGTTCCTTCGCTGGGGTGCTGAGAACTTCTCCAACTTCCGCGTTGTACCTCCAGGAACCGGCATCGTCCACCAGGTAAATATCGAGTACCTGTCCCGCGTTGTATTCGACAACGAGGGCCTTGCTTACCCTGATACCTGTATCGGTACCGACTCCCACACCACCATGGAAAACGGCCTAGGTATTCTTGGCTGGGGCGTCGGCGGCATCGAGGCAGAGGCTGCGATGCTCGGCCAGCCGGTATCCATGCTCATCCCGAAGGTCGTTGGCTTCAAGCTGACCGGCGAGATTCCAACCGGTGTTACCGCAACCGACGTTGTACTTACCATCACTGAGATGCTGCGCGAGCACGGCGTTGTCCAGAAGTTCGTAGAGTTCTACGGCAACGGCGTCAAGTCCGTTCCGCTGGCTAACCGCGCCACCATCGGCAACATGTCCCCTGAGTTCGGTTCCACCGCGGCGATCTTCCCAATTGATGAGGAGACCACCAAGTACCTCGAGCTCACCGGCCGCCCACAGGAGCAGATCGACCGCGTTGAAGCATACGCCAAGGCGCAGGGAATGTGGCTGGAAGAGGATGCCCCGGAGGCAAAGTACTCCGAGTACCTCGAGCTGGACCTGTCCACCGTTGTTCCTTCCATTGCTGGTCCAAAGCGCCCGCAGGACCGTATCCTGCTGACCGAGGCCAAGGAGCAGTTCCGCAAGGATTTGGCTAACTACACCACCGACGAGGTTTGCGTCGATGAAACCTCTGTTGAGGCAAAGCGCATGTCCGCAGAAGGCGGCGCTCCGGAATTGGAGGACGTCACCGGCGGTTTGAATAAGGCCCGCGAGGGCCACGGCGAGTCCTCCGCTATTGGTGCAAAGGGCCGTCACTCCAACCCGATTACCGTTGAGTCCCAGAATGGTGGCGAGTTCACCTTGGACCACGGCATGGTCGCTATCGCCTCCATCACCTCCTGCACGAACACCTCCAACCCATCCGTGATGGTGGGCGCAGGTCTTATTGCCCGCAAGGCAGCAGAAAAGGGCCTCCAGTCCAAGCCGTGGGTTAAGACCATCTGTGCCCCTGGTTCCCAGGTTGTTGATGGTTACTTCCAGCGTGCAGACCTCTGGAAGGACCTCGAGGCAATGGGCTTCTACCTCTCCGGCTTCGGTTGCACCACCTGTATCGGTAACTCCGGCCCATTGCCGGATGAGGTATCTGCAGCCATCAATGAGAATGACCTAGCTGCCACCGCGGTTCTTTCCGGTAACCGCAACTTCGAGGGTCGTATCTCCCCAGACGTCAAGATGAACTACTTGGCCTCCCCAATCATGGTCATCGCCTACGCCATTGCCGGCACCATGGACTTTGACTTTGATGCACAGCCACTGGGTCAGGATATGGAAGGCAACGATGTCTACCTGAAGGACATCTGGCCATCCCCGCAGGAGATTGAGGACACCATTCAGTCCGCTATCTCCCGCGAGATGTACGAGGCTGACTACGCCGACGTCTTTAAGGGCGACGAGGCTTGGCGCAACTTGGACGTGCCGGAAGGTGAGACCTTCAAGTGGGATGAGGATTCCACCTACATCCGCAAGGCTCCTTACTTCGATGGCATGCCTACCGAGCCAAACCCGGTTGAGGACATCAAGGGCGCTCGCGTTCTTGCGAAGCTGGGTGACTCCGTCACCACCGACCACATCTCCCCTGCTTCCGCTATTAAGCCGGGCACCCCGGCTGCGCAGTACCTTGATGAAAACGGCGTTGCACGCAAGGACTACAACTCCCTGGGCTCTCGCCGTGGTAACCACGAGGTCATGATGCGCGGTACCTTTGCGAATATTCGCCTGGCTAACCAGCTGGTCGATGTCACTGGTGGCTACACCCGTGACTTTACCCAGGAAGGCGGCCCACAGGCCTTCATCTTCGATGCTTGCCAGAACTACAAGGAAGCCGGCATTCCACTGGTAGTCATCGCTGGTAAGGAGTACGGCACTGGTTCCTCCCGTGACTGGGCTGCAAAGGGCACCAACCTGCTTGGCGTAAAGGCTGTAATCACTGAGTCCTTCGAGCGCATCCACCGTTCCAACCTGATCGGCATGGGCGTTATCCCACTGCAGTTCCCACAGGGCGAGTCCCACGAGTCCTTGGGGCTGGATGGCACTGAAACCTTCGATATTGAGGGCATCACCGCCTTCAATGAAGGCTCCATCCCGAAGACAGTCCACGTCACCGCCACCAAGGAGTCCGGCGACACCGTCGAGTTTGACGCTGACGTCCGCATTGACACCCCGGGTGAGGCTGACTACTTCCGCCACGGCGGCATCCTGCAGTACGTCCTGCGCCAGATGGTCAAGAGCTAGGCGCTTTTCGCACAATCCTTAAGCCCCTGAAGGGGCTAAGGGCCTAGGTTCGGTCGATAACGCGGGGTTGCACCGCCCTCCCCAGTAGAGGGCGCTGCGGCCCCGCGTTTCGTCGCATAGATTTTATTCTTATTCAAAATTACTGATTTATTATTCTTTAGACGTTCCCCATTAAGGAGAGTTGCCTACTATGCCAATCGTCAGCGAATCTGAACTCAGCCGCCGTCGGCACGACATTCTCGTAGGCGCTCGCCGGTGTTTTGCAGAGCACGGGTACGAGGGAGCTACAGTTCGTCTACTAGAACAGGCAACGGGCAAGTCCCGCGGCGCAATCTTTCACCACTTCGGTGACAAAGAGTCTCTCTTTCTTGCATTGGCGCAAGAAGATGCCGCCCGTCAGGCCGAGGTCGTAGCCCACAATGGCTTGGTTGAGGTTATGCGTGAGATGCTCCAGCATCCTGAGCGTCACGATTGGCTAGCCACTCGCTTGGAAATCACTTCCCTCCTCCGCACTGATCCTTCCTTCGCCGCTAGGTGGAAGGAAAACCAGTCGGTTCGTGGCGAGGCCGTGCGCGCACGCTTGGCGTCCAATGCGGACAAGGGCCGCCTGCGCGATGATGTTAATATCGACACCTTGGCTATCTATCTAGAGGTGTTTATGGATGGGTTCATCAACCGGCTCGCCTTGGGCGAAACCGCAGAGCTGGAAAAAGTCCTTGACTTAGTAGAGCAATCTATCCGTGGCGGTCAGGCGGATCTGTCTTAATCCCGTCTGAACAGTCCTGCTCCCGGCTGCTTGTTACTTGAAACGCGCAATAGCCGGGAGCTTTTCGCATGTGCTCAGCGGTGCGGTGACGGTAATTTCTTTTCCGTGACTTGGGCGTAGGTCGATATTTCCGCCACAAACTGCGGATCATGGCAAGTAACCACTAAGGCACTGCCGGACTGTAATCCGTAGTGGATTAGTTGGTGCATAAGCCATCGGTCCGCGGCGGAAAGCAAGGTATCTGGCTCGTCGAGCAGCACCTTCTGGCGGTGCTGCCCAATAACGTGGGCCACTTGCGCAAGCCGCAGGCGTGATGATGACAAATCTAAGGGATGATCAGCAGGATTTAATCCCAGCAGGTTGCGCAAAGCTTCATTGGGTACAAATTCCTCCACTGTGGAAAATGCCGCCTGGTCAAACGGCGACTGCATAGCAAGGGCGGGAAGATTTCGTACAACTCCCCCGCCATCAAGCCCGGCGGCGGCGCGCAAGAGCGACGTTTTACCGCTACCATTATTGCCGCGCAACCATGTCACCCCGGCTTCCACGGTGGGGATTTCTACGGGGCCGACGCTAAAAGTTGTTCCGGTGGGCTGGGAAAATTGCCACCACCTTTTCTTCTTTGGTCCTCGCTGGGCAATTAGCGGGCCTATGCTCCCCTGCCGCCCGCGCGCATATACCCGCGGCAGGTTGAGGGGTGCTACGAGTGGTTCTGTTCCTATGATTTCTCCGCCTAGCTCTGGCCAGGTAGTACTCGAGACGGCAATAACGCAGGTATGCGGCATTGCCTGCAGAAGGTTAATCACTTGTGCGCGCGACTCTGAATCGAGGCCAGCTGCGGGTTCACAAATGATCATGATCGCAGGCTCGCGGATGGCCACACAGGCTGCGGCTAATCTGCGAGTTTGGCCGCCAGACAGCTGCGCGGGGTCATGTTCACAGTAGGCCGAAAGGCCCACTGCGCTAAGCATATGGTCCCCGCGGACTTGCATCTCCTCCGCAGGCACACCCGCGTTTTCCAGGCCTAGTACTACTTCTTCAATGCAGGACTCGCGCAGGAAACTAATTTGTGCGGAAGCATCCGTGCCGATGATTGCTGCGGTGGACAGAGATTCCGCTAGCTGCGCCGCAACATCTTCCACTGCTTTATCAGGATCGACGAGAACCTGAACGATGGTCCCAGGGGTGGGGCGAAGGTGGGCTAGATCCATCTAGCAATCACCACCGCAAGGCACACTAGCGGGATAAGGAAGCGTAAGACTCGGGACAACCTGGAATCGGCAACGGGCCGCAATAAGCTGCGTTTCCCTTCCTGGTCGAACCCGATGGCGGCCAGGGCTTGGCCGCGTTGAGTTCCTTGGATGAGGAGGCGAGCGATGACAGGAATAATGACGCGAGAGATGGTATTGCGCCAGGTTATGGTGATTCCGGCTAATTGGTTGGCTTCACGGACGCATCGCCAGGCATGCGCGCCTTGGGGCAAGGTCTGTAGGGAGGAACCAACCACATACGCCATCTTGTGTCCGGCGCAGGAGATTTGCAGCCATTTGGCGATATCCGCGATGCGCAGCGCCGCCATTGCTGCGATGAAGCAGGCCATGAGCGCACAGAAGCGGAGGCTGAGGCTACCGGCGAGCATCAGGCCGTCGGCAGTAAGCAAAGGCGCAACTGGGGTGTCCCCGTAGGGAGCGTGAATGACCAGCATGGAAAGGGCCGCGGGCACGCTCAGTGCAATCGTAGTCAAAATCACGGAGGCGTTGCGGGTAGATACAGTGCCGCTGGCAAGGGCAACGAGCATGACGCTTGCCGACGCCACTGGGGTGTTCAGCGCCAAGGTAAGAAGCCAGCCGCAGGCCGCAATGGTGACTACGGTGGCAGGATGGAGGCGGCTCATCAGCGTGGTTGCAGCGATTCACGGGTGCGTTGCGGCAAAGCTTTTACCGCTGCCCAGACGATAAGGAAAACCAGCGCTTTATCCAGGGGATCTGAGATGAAGGACTGCAGGGTAACCGAGGCGATAAGGGAATTGCCCAGCTCGCGAAAGAGCGAGACAACCGCGCCCGTACCAAGACCCGCGGTACCGCCATAAACAAAGGCAGCGACAGGGGCGGCGAGCATGCCGGAGACAATGCCGATAACGGCGCCACTGAGAATAACCCACCATACCTTGGTAAATGCACCCTTCTTGATGACGAATCCGGAGAGGAATCCCGTGGCGGCGGACACTGCAGCGAAAGGCAAAGCAGCGGGGTTGAGCAAGCCCCACACGACAGAAGACAGCGTGCCGGTAGCCAGGCCAGCAATGGGCCCGGCAAGCGCGGCTACCAGGATAGTTCCCACGGAATCGATATAGAGAGGGATGCCGATTGAACCAATGATTTCACCAACGACAATATTAAGGACCAGCGCCACCGGGATGATGGCGATGGTTCGCGCTGGTAAAGCCGGCACGGTGCCAGCAAGCAGGAGCGCGGCGCCGATAAGATAGCCGCTCAGGGTAACGAGCGCTTCAGTCGAACCAGCAACAGAATGCCAGTCCGTGGGGCGCAAAAGCACCAGGTAAATCCAAGTCGCGGCAACGATTAATGCACCCGCGATGACCATGGCCTTGCGGGCGGGGGTGAGAGAAAGCTGTGACACAATAAAAGTCCAAATCCATAAATAGAAAAAGGGCATAGAAAAACGCCGACCGCGGATGGTGCTGCTTTCCTATGTCACCTCGGAAAGCGATCCCGCACGGCACGTGCGCCGCGGATAATAGTAGAGGTTCTGCTCTTTAAAAGCCACTAGCGTGAAGCCAATAGTGTAAACCCCCGCAGACATTCTTGATGCGCGGCTTCCATATCTGCGCTCGTAACCAGTCGTGCGTTGTGGGCTCGGCCCCAGTGGTTTCGCAAGTCCGCAACGCTCGTCCCCCGCAGTAGCGGCGATTCCGCTTCGACATCAACGGTAGTTTCTACAACCTCGAAGTCGATCTGCTCTAAGGCGATCATGCACGTCAAAAGGTCGTGGATTTGGGCCTGATAGCCTTCCCCCTGCGCTTGGTGGAATTCAAAATAGTAGCGCAACACATCCGGCAGGATTTGTGCCATAGGGTGTCCGTGCAATAATTCCATGACCGCTTCTAGGCGCTGTGGGGTAATGAGAAACTGCTCTGTTAGCTCAAGCGAACATAGTGTGGTGGGAACGCGCGGGGCAGATGAATGAAAGTGCTGGGCGGCGGCGTGCGGATCAACCCAAAAGTTCCATTCCGCGGTCGGGGTGGTATTTCCCCGGTAGTTAACCGCGCCGCCCATGATGGTAATGGCGCCAAACTGCGCGACGGCTTCACTATGGGCTTTTTCAAATGCTGCAAGATTGGTGACCGGCCCGGTAACAATCAACTGCAGATCGTGATGAGCGGCTAGTGCTTCTTTCCATAGACGCTGCCAATCGCTGTGGTGCAGCGTGGTAGTAGGTGCAGTGGCATAGCCCAATCCCGTCGAACCATGGGTCTCAGGGGTTGTGGTGAGATCCACCTTCAAAGGGCGGGTCAAACCGGGGGCTACGGGGACATCGGCAAGCGAGCACAAATCCAGGATCCAGCGGGCATTGGCCGCAGTCTGATAGGCCTCGACGTTGCCGGCTGTAGTGGTAACGCCCACCAGCTCAATTTCCCCGGCCTGATGAAGGCCCGCCAAATACATCAGGGCGAGGCAATCATCTATGCCGGGGTCACAATCAATTAAAATAGCTGGAGGCGTGGCAATCATAGTGCCAGCCAGTCTAACGCCTTACTTGATGGAGCTCACCGGATTGTCGCCATCTACAAAGGCGAGCGGGGATTCCGGCAGGGTTTCGCGGCCGAGGGCCTCGACGATGACATCGGCGACCAGCTCGCGCGAAGAAGTCATGGACTCCTGTAGCGCCTTATCCTCGATCTGCTCCAGCCCCTGTGCTGGTTCCTCGGTCAGCATTGCTGGCTTGAGGATAAGGTGCGGAAACTCTGCCTGAGCAAGGCGATTGTCCACTTCCTTCTTGGACTCAACGTAGGCATACCACTTCTCGTCGGCGGGATCCGTGGTGGCTTCCTGGGAACCGACATAGGAAATCATGAGGTAGGCAGGCAGGTTCTTTCCCTCCTGCTGCAGCGTCTCCATAGCATCGAGGGTGGCGAGGGCACCATCGCGGTCAACGGCCCACGTAAGGTCTGCCCCACCGCGGCCGCCGTTGCCAGCGCCCCACACTACGGCGTCATAAGCGGCGAAAAGCTCCGCCCACTGCGCAACGGTCTGCTCGGTAATATCGGCCAATACCGGGGTCGCGCCGAGCTTTTCAATCTCAGACTTCTGCTCAGGGTTGCGGATAAGGGAGTGGACCTCGTGTCCGGCCTCCACCAGCTTTGGGGCGGCCAACAGGCCGACCTTGCCATGTCCACCGATGTACAGAATCTTCTTTTTATCAGTCATACCTCCCCACCGTAACAACGACGCCTCTTGCCCGCAGCGACCCCGGCCAGTACCGGTGGCAAAATGGCGGCGGTGGCTGCAGCGAGCAGATAGAATTGCTTGCATGTATGCCATTATGACCGTCACCGGAGCCGATAGCACCGGCATTATCGCCGCGGTGACCACTACCCTTGCCCAACTCGATATCAACGTCATTGACGTGTCCCAAACACTCATGGGCGGTTACTTCACCATGATCCTCCGCGTCGAATTTGATGCGGATAAGGTCTCCATCCAGACCATCAAGGAGCATATGCGCCCCGTGGCGGAAGAAAAACACCAGTCCATCCGCATTCAGTCCGAAGACCTCTTCACCGCCATGAATGAGATTTAAATGAGCACGCGTTTTAATACCACTAATATCTTGGACACCATCGAGATGATTGAGAACTATCGTCTCGATATCCGCACCGTAACCATGGGCATCTCCCTCCTTGGATGCACCCGATCCACCATGGACGCTACCTGCCAGGCCATCTATGACCGCGTCACGCAGCAGGCCGGGCGCCTAGTGGAGGTATGCGAAGGCATCGAAGGCGAGCTGGGTATCCCCATCGTAAATAAGCGTATCTCCGTGACCCCAATATCCTTGGTGGTAGCCGGTGTAGAAGGAAACCCCGTCGACGCCGCAAAGGCACTGGACAAGGCAGCCAAAGAGGTAGGAGTCAACTTCGTGGGCGGCTATTCCGCTCTGGTCGAAAAGGGCGCTACCACCGCGGAACAAAAGCTCATAAGTTCCATTCCAGAAGCGCTAGCTACGACTGACGTCGTGTGTTCCTCCGTCAATATCGCCAGTTCCCGCGCCGGTATCAACATGGATGCGGCAAGGAAGATGGGCGAGGTTATCAAGGAAGCTGCCGAGCTGACCAAGGACAATTCCGCCATTGCCTGCGCCAAGCTGGTGGTCTTTGCTAACTCTGTGGGTGACAACCCATTTATGGCCGGCGCGTTCCACGGCATCGAAGAACCCGATTGCGTAGTCTCCGTCGGCGTTTCTGGCCCAGGTGTTGTCGACCGCGCCTTGGGATCGCTCGAAGGGGCCAGCCTGGACCAGGTAGCGGAAGAAGTCAAGAAGGCCGCTTTCAAGATCACCCGCGCCGGGCAACTAGTGGGCACCATGGCCTCCGAGCGCCTTGGCGTACCCTTCGGCATCATCGACCTTTCGCTTGCCCCTACTGCCGAATTGGGAGATTCGGTGGCCCACATCCTTGAGCATATGGGATTGGACCAAGTAGGCACGCACGGCACAACTGCTGCTTTGGCTCTGCTTAACGACGCCGTAAAGAAGGGCGGCATGATGGCCTGCTCCCGCGTCGGCGGTTTGTCTGGCTCCTTCATCCCGGTCTCCGAGGATAAGGGGATGATCGATGCGGTTAAGTCTGGCTCTATCTCCATGGACAAGCTGGAGGCCATGACCGCCATTTGCTCGGTGGGCTTTGACATGATTGCGCTGCCGGGCGATACCTCGGCCGCGACGATTTCGGGCATGATTGCTGACGAGGCCGCCATCGGCGTGATGAATCATAAGACCACGGCGGTACGCGTGATCCCGGTTCCTGGCGCCCAGGTGGGCGACGAGGTGAGCTTCGGCGGCCTGCTGGGCTACGCACCGGTGATCCCGGTCAATGAAGTAGGCAACGCGCAGTTCATTAACCGCGGCGGCTTCATCCCCGCTCCAGTGCATGGATTCCGCAACTAAGGAGAGCGGCAACTGCGCCGCGGCCTAGTCCGCGGCGTGCTCTTCGCCGGGTTTCTCCGACTCCGCCCTTTCGGCGAGGTTGTCCTGGAAATGCTGGTAGGAAGATTCCAGCTGTTTTAATTCCACCTCGCCGCCAACTTGGCGGCGGGCATCAGAGTAGATGGCCCGGGCGGCGTCGGCAAGCACGCTCCGGCGCTCAGCAGTGCGCAAAAGGGCCACTACCTTGGCCAGGTTATCCAGCAAACTGAGGTAAATCTCCGCGTTATCGGCGGCGTCCCGCCGAATCTGCGCGAACATCGCCTCCACAATTTCCTCATAGCTGAACGTTTGGTAATCGAGGCGAAACTCGCCGTTAACGTGCACAATGCCCTGCGGAAGCCGCTTATCCCCGATGACGGTGAGGATCTGGGTAAAGCGGTCAATGATATCGATGACCGTGTACGGATCATTGACACCAGTACTCAATGCGCGGGCAGCAATCTCCGCCAGGTGCCGGGCGGTAAAACGAGGGTCGTGAGCTGAGGCATGCTCCCTGTACTGGGTGAGCACGATATGGCGCTCAACATTTTCCGGCAGGCGCGGCACACCGTGCGCGATAACCTCGCCTTCCAGTACCAAGTCACCCGGCGCCACGCCGAGGTGCACCGCGCAATTCTCCCGTGCCGCTGCCTGCGCAATGGCGTCATAGTCGACGAACTTGAGGTAGCCAGTTCCACTGCTGCGCCGCTTTTCCGCATCCACGTAAAATTCTGGCCCAGGAGCCTTGGCCGCTTTTTCCTCTTCGCCCCGCCGGATGAGCCGGCGCATGTGGTCCTCTACGTCTTCGGCCACCACGTGAACTACGTGAGACATACTGATCGATTGGGCAATATGGACGATGAAATAAATGAGGAAGATTACGCAGGCGATGGCCAACAGCACCGTTACTGCTACGTTCAAGGAAGGAACATATTCTTCTTTCCCATTACCGCCCGTTTGCACCGCACGTAAAGAAAGAAGGGCAAAAATGAAGGTTGCAAGATAGATCGCCAGGGTCGATTGTATAGAGCGATCTTTTAGAAACTCATGCAGCAGGCGCGGCCCCATTACTGTGACAACACCAGAAAGTGCGGTCAGCGTGATGAAGAAAAGGGTGCCAGCAAGGGACAGCGACGAGGTAGCTACCGCGCTTAGAATCCCTTGGGCACTATCGGCGCTGCCATCATAAAAGGGGGTGGCTGCCACGCGAAAACGGCTACCGACCGCGATGAGCAACTCTGCGTTGACGGCGGCAACGGCCACCGCCACTGCAGGGATTAGCCAAAACTTTTCCCGCCAGGCAGGCATCCTCTCCAGTAGCGTCTTCATGTTTTCCTAAGCTAGCTCCACGATTTCCATGTAGTCATCGGACCACAAATCTTCGTCACCATCGGGCATGATGATTACGCGTTCCGGGTCCAAAGCCTTGACCGCGCCCGGATCGTGCGTAACCAGCACCACGGCCCCCGTATAGGTTTTTAGCGCATCGAGTACCTGCTCGCGCGAGATTGGATCCAGGTTATTCGTCGGCTCATCCAGCAGCAGCACATTCGCGCGGCTAGAGACCAGCGCGGCCAAGGCTAGGCGCGTCTTCTCACCGCCGGATAGAGTGCCCGCGGGTTGTTCCAACTTCTCGCCGGAGAACATGAAGGCACCAAGCAGACTACGCAGTTCCTGCTGATCCGCGTCTGGGCAGGCGTCAATGGTGTTTTGCCATACAGACTTATCCGGATCGATGGTGTCGTGTTCCTGCGCAAAATAGCCGATCCGCAAGCCGTGGCCGCTGACGATGCCACCTTCACCGTCGGTGCGCTCCACTCCGGCCAGCAATTTCAACAGCGTGGTCTTACCCGCGCCGTTATAGCCCAGCACCACTACTCTTGACCCTTTATCGATGGCCAAATCCACCCCGGCGAAGACCTCTAGGGAGCCGTACATCTTGGTCAGCCCCTTGGCATTCATGGGTGTCTTACCGCACGGTGCCGGCTCGGGGAACTTAATATTGGCCACCTTATCGGCCACCCGCACCTCATCGAGCTGGCTCATCATGCGCTCAGCGCGGTGGAGCATTTGCTTGGCCGCAGCGGCCTTCGTTGCCTTAGCACCCAACTTAGCAGCCTGCTTTTGCAGGGCGGATGCCTTCTTTTCCGCATTGGCCCGCTCTCGGCGACGGCGCGCTTCATCGGTAGCACGAGCATCGAGGTATTTCTTATACCCCATGTTGTATACATCGGCCTCGCCGCGAACCGCATCGAGGAACCACACCTTATTACACACGGCCTCAAGCAGCTCGACGTCGTGAGAAATCATAATGAGCCCGCCCTCATGTTTGGACAGAAATTGGCGGAGCCACGTAATAGAATCCGCGTCCAAGTGGTTCGTCGGCTCATCGAGGAGCAGGGTGGTCTGGGATTTTCCGGACCCCTCGGTAGCGGCAAAGAGAATTTGCGCTAGCTCCACGCGGCGGCGCTGACCACCCGAGAGAGTTTTGAGTTGCTGGTCTAGGACGCGCTGCGGCAGACCCAAATTATCGCATATTTGCGCGCACTCGGAGTCGGCTTCATAGCCGCCAAGCGACTCGAATTGCTCCTCCAAGCGGGAGTATTTCCGGATGGCCTTATCCCGGAACTTATCGTCAGTGGCCGATTCCATAAGCTCTTGTTGCTTGGCCATGCGGCGCTTGAGATCATCCAAACCGCGGGCGGAGAGAACGCGCTCTCGCGCGGTCTGTTCAATATTTCCTTCGCGGGAATCCTGGGGCAAATAACCAATGGGGCCCGAACGAGTAACTGAGCCGCCATAGGGCTCGGTCTCCCCTGCCAAAATGCGCATAGTCGTCGTCTTGCCCGCGCCGTTGCGGCCGATAAGCCCGATGCGGTCACCGGGTTGCACACGCAAGTGCTGCCCTGGGGCTTCGAGAAGCGTGCGCGCTCCTACCCTGACTTCGAAATCATTGGTTACAATCACGAAGAAACAGTCTAGCAATTGACGCTGCCGACGCTAAGACGCGCTAACGCCCCCAACAACTGTCTCCCTAGACCGGGAAATGCGCTGCTGGAGGCGTGTGCGTAGGACGCGATTTAAACCGCGAAGCCGAGGGCCTGAAGTTGCTCGCGGCCCTCTTCCGTAATCATCTGCGGACCCCATGGTGGCATCCATACCCAGTTGATACGGACGGCATCGGCCAATTTATTGGCCTTGACGATGTCTTCCACCTGCTCAGCAATGACATCGGTCAATGGGCAGGCCGGCGAGGTCAACGTCATATTAATCATGACGATCTCCTTGCCATTGTCCTCTTCGAACCACAGATCATAGACAAGGCCCAAGTCAACAACGTTGATCCCGAGCTCAGGGTCAATGACGTCTCGCATAAATTCGGTGACGTCAAAGGCTTTGGAAATCTGCTCTTCGGTTTGCTCCGGTCGCTCGCCGCTGCCGGAGAAAGAGGAATTCTCGTTCTGATAAGGATCTACGGGATCAGTCATCTAGCTCTCCACTTCTGTTAGTGCATCGGCGGAAGCAGCCTGGAAGGCCTTCCATCCGAGGAGCGCACACTTTACGCGCGCTGGGTACTGGGACACTCCGGCGAAGGCTACGCCATCACCGATGAGGTCTTCATCGCCCTCGTCCTGGCCGCGAGAGGTGATCATCTTTTCAAACTCGGCCAGCTTCTCATTGGCTTGCGCGAGCGGTAGCCCAACGATTTCTTCAGCCATAACCGAGGTAGAAGCTTGCGAGATGGAACAGCCTTCCGCGTCATAGGAGACGTCCTCAACGGTCTTGCCGTCATCGGAAAGACGCACGCGCAGGGTCAGCTCATCTCCGCAGGACGGGTTCACATGGTGAACCTCAGCCTGATAAGGCTCCCTCAGTCCGGCGTACTGCGGGTTCTTGTAGTGGTCCAGGATGACGTCCTGGTACATGGAATCTAGGTTCATGAGGCAACTCCAAAGAATTCGCGGGCGGCCTTGATTGCTTCCACCAGCTTATCTACTTCTTCCTCGGTGTTATAGAGGTAGAAGCTGGCTCGGGCGGTGGACTGTGCCCCGCAGGCGCGGTGCAATGGCCACGCGCAGTGGTGGCCAACGCGAATGGACACGCCGTGGTCATCGAGGACCTGGCCCAAGTCATGCGGGTGAACGCCGTCCACGGTGAAAGAAATGGCACCGCCGCGGTTTTCAGTGGTTTCCGGGCCGATGATGCGCAGGCCCGGGATTTCCTTCAGCTGGCGCAGTGCGCGCTCCGTAAGTTTCTTTTCGTGCGCGTGGATATTATCCATGCCCACTTCTTCCAAAAACTTCACCGCGGCGCCGAGGCCTACTACCTGGCTGGTCATCTGCGTGCCTGCCTCAAAGCGTGTCGGCGGCTCGGCAAAGGTTGTCTGTTCCATCTTGACAATCTCAATCATGGAGCCACCGGTCAAGAAAGGCGGCAGCTTTTTGAGCAGCTCCTCCTTGCCGTAGAGGACACCAACGCCGCTGGGGCCACACATCTTGTGACCGGAAAACGCCGCGAAGTCCACATCCAAGGCGTGGAAATCTACCGCCATGTGCGGCACCGACTGGCAGGCGTCGAGTACAACCATGGCGTCAACCGCGCGGGCGCGGCGTACCAGCTCATCGACATCCGCCACAGCACCGGTCACATTGGACTGATGGGTAAACGCAACGACCTTGACGGATTCATCGAGTTCGAGCGAATCGAGATCGATGCGACCGTCTTCGGTCATGGAGTACCACTTCAACGTAGCGCCGGTACGAGCGCAAAGCTCCTGCCACGGCACCAAGTTAGCGTGATGCTCCAGTTCGGTGATCACAACGGTATCGCCCTCGCCTACGTAGAGGTCCCCCGCGCGTTCGTCGCTAAGCACATAAGCAACCTCGTTCAGGGCCTCGGTGGCGTTTTTGCTAAAGGCGATTTCATCGCGGTCCGCGCCTACGAACGCGGCGATAGCCTGCCGTGCGGACTCATAGGCATCATCGGCTTCTTCCGCCAACTGGTAGGAACCGCGGTGAACAGGGGCGTTCGTATGCAACACAAACTCCTCTTCCGCCTTCCACACCGACAGCGGGCGCTGGGAGGTAGCGCCTGAATCCAGATACACCAGAGGCTTATCGCCTCGGACGGTGCGCTGGAGAATCGGGAACTGCTCCCTGATTGCGTTTACATCAAATCCAGACATGAATCTTCTTAGGATAGTCTCGGTTGACCGGCCGGTGGCCGGTCCTTACTTGAGGAACTGGTCGTAGCCGTCAGACTCGAGCTGATCGGCCAATTCGGCGCCACCGGTCTTGATGACGTGGCCATCAGCGAAGACGTGGACAAAGTCCGGCTTCACGTAGTTCAGGATGCGCTTATAGTGGGTAATCATCAAAATGCCACCATTGGTTTCCTTCTGGTAGCTGTTGATGCCCTCAGAAACGATGCGCAAGGCGTCAACGTCCAAGCCGGAGTCCGTCTCATCCATCACTGCGAACTTTGGCTTGAGGATATCCAGCTGCATAACCTCATGGCGCTTCTTCTCGCCACCGGAAAATCCCTCGTTAACGGAGCGAGAGATGAAGGACTTATCGATCTTCAGGTTCTCGCGGGCCTGGGTAAGCTCCTTATTCCATTCACGCAGCTTCGGTGCCTCACCGCGGATGGAGGTGACGGCGGAACGCATGAACTGGGAGACCTTTACGCCCGGGACCTCAGTGGGGTACTGCATTGCCAGGAAAAGGCCGGCACGAGCGCGCTCATCGACGGGCATGTCCAGTAGGTTTTCGCCGTCGAGCAGCACCTCGCCCTCGGTAACCTCATACTTTGGGTGGCCGGCGATGGTGTAGGACAAGGTGGACTTGCCGGAGCCGTTCGGGCCCATGATGGCGTGGATCTCGCCAGAGTTGATCGTCAGGTTGACGCCCTTGAGAATTTCCTTCGGCTCGCCGCCTTCTTCCGTCGGCAGCACTTGAGCGTGGAGGTTCTTAATTTCCAGAGTAGACATAATGTGTGTGGTTTCCTTCTATGAAAGCTTTAGGCGGAGATCTTTTCCAGTTCTTCGGAAATGCGGTCTTCCAATTCCTCAGACAGGGACTGCACCGGGATGCGGTGGATGACCTCATTGAAGAAGCCACGGATGATGAGGCGGCGGGCTTCAGCCTCTGGAATGCCGCGAGACATGAGGTAGAACAACTCAATGTCATCGAAGCGACCAACGGTGGCTGCGTGGCCGGCGCCGGTAATTTCACCAGTCTCAATCTCCAGGTTAGGGATTGCATCCGCGCGAGCGCCCTCGGTCAGGATCAGGTTGTTATTGGTCTCGTAGGTATCAGTGCCCTGTGCATTGGAGCGAATGAGAACATCGCCCACCCAGCAGGTGCGGGCCTCATTTTGCTTAGTACCCTGCAGCGCGCCCTTATAAAGAACATGGGAACGGCAGTTAGGAACGGAGTGATCCACGAGCATGCGGTTCTCAAAGTACTGGCCTTCGTCCGCGAAGTACACGCCCAATAGCTCTGCGTCGCCACCTTGCTCGGTGAAGTTCACGCGCGGCACGATGCGTACTACTTCGCCGCCAAAGATGGCGGAGTTATGGCGTAGCACGGAATCGCGGCCGAGCTGGGCAACGTGGTTGGACAGGTGAACCGCATCGTCTTCCCAGTCAACGTCAACGACAACGGTCAAGTGAGCACCATCGCCCACGATGAACTCGACGTTATCCGCGTGGGTGCCGGAGCCGACATACTTCAAAATGACGGTAGCTTCAGCGTGGTGGCCTACCTCGATGGAGGTGGCGCCAAAGGACGTTACGCCCTCGCCCTTGCCGGTATAGGTAATGACGACGGGTTCTTCGACCTGAGCCTCTGCATCGATGGTGACAACCTGGCCTTCTGGCATGGAGGTCCATGCCTGTGCCGCGACACGATCAGACGGGGTACCTACACGGCCCAATCGTTCATCATCACGAGCGACGGTCTCGGAGCTTACGCCCGGGTGCTCGCTCACGGTGACATCCTGGGCTACAGCCTCAGCAAACTCGCCATTATGCAGGCCACGGAGCTTGCGCAGGGAAACAAAGCGCCAGACCTCGTCACGGCCGTGTGGCACCGGGAAGTCCTCCACGTTGGTGGAGGTAAAGACATCACCCTTGGTGATCTTATCCGGATTGAATTCGTTCGAAGCGACCATTTTCTTTAGCCGACCGATCCTTCCATTTGCAGTTCGATGAGGCGGTTGAGCTCGAGGGCGTACTCCATCGGCAACTCCTTAGCAATCGGCTCAACGAAGCCACGCACGATCATCGCCATTGCTTCTTCTTCCGCAATGCCGCGGGACATCAAGTAGAACAGCTGCTCCTCAGAAACCTGGGAAACGGTTGCCTCATGGCCCAGCGTGACGTGGTCATTGCGGATGTCGTTATACGGGTATGTATCCGAACGCGAGATATTGTCGACCAACAGTGCATCGCATTCGACATTCGACGTGGAATGGTGCGCGTTCTGATTGACCTGCACCAAGCCGCGGTAAGCGGCGCGACCGCCGGCACGAGCCACCGACTTGGAAACGATATTGGAAGAGGTGTGCGGGGCCATGTGGGTCATCTTGGCACCGGTGTCTTGGAACTGGTCCTCACCAGCAAAGGCAACGGAGAGGACCTCGCCCTTTGCATATGGTCCGGTCATCCACACTGCCGGGTACTTCATCGTGACCTTGGAACCAATATTGCCGTCGACCCATTCCATGGTGCCACCCTCTTCTACCTTGGTGCGCTTGGTCACCAAGTTGTAGACGTTGCTGGACCAGTTCTGAATGGTGGTGTAGCGGCAACGGCCGCCCTTCTTCACGATGATCTCTACTACTGCAGAGTGCAAAGAGTCGGATTTATAGATAGGTGCGGTACAGCCCTCGACGTAGTGCACATAGGCGTCCTCGTCAACGATGATGAGGGTGCGCTCAAACTGACCCATGTTTTCCGTGTTGATGCGGAAATAAGCCTGCAGCGGAATATCCACGTGCACTCCCTTTGGCACGTAAATGAAGGAGCCACCCGACCACACGGCGGAGTTCAGCGCGGAGAACTTATTATCGCCCGCGGGAATGACGGTACCGAAATACTCCTTGAAGAGCTCTGGGTAATCACGCAGCGCGGTGTCGGTATCGACGAAGATAACGCCCTGGCTTTCTAGGTCCTCACGAATCTGGTGGTAGACAACCTCAGACTCGTACTGGGCTGCCACACCTGCAACGAGGCGCTGCTTTTCGGCCTCTGGAATGCCCAACTTATCGTAGGTGGCCTTAATGTCATCCGGGAGGTCTTCCCACGTCTGGGCCTGCTCCTCGGTGGACTTCACGTAGTACTTGATCTGGTCAAAGTCGATGCCAGATAGGTCCGCACCCCACGTGGGGATGGGCTTTTTATCAAAGATATTGAGAGCCTTTAGGCGCTGGTTAAGCATCCATTCTGGCTCGCCCTTCTTGGCGGAAATATCGCGTACTACATCTTCGTTTAAGCCGCGGCGAGCAGAAGCACCAGCCGCGTCCGAGTCGTGCCAGCCGTACTCATATGCACCAATGGAATCAATGATTTCATCATCGGTCATCTTGTTATCGGGTGCCGATTGTGCCTGGGTCATGACTCGCTCCTTTCAGTATTTGTATTAACGGGTGTCAAGGGGATGTTAGTGGTACAGATTCCGTGACCTCCAGCAATGGAAGCCAAAGGCTGTACGTGTTTGCCTAATAAAGCAGAAAAGACTTCCTGTTCCGCCTCACACAGCTCTGGATGCTCGGCCGCCACGTGGGAGACCGGACAATGGTGCTGACAGATCTGCACTCCCTGGCCGGCGCGGTCCACCGTGGCGGCATACCCGTGCTCATCCAGCACCTCGGCCAGCTTGCGAGCCACGTCTTCAACAGACTCGCCCTCTTCTATCAGAGGCCGAACATCTGCCACGAGGCGCTCAAAGCGGACTTTGGCAAAGTGTTTGACGGCCTCAGACCCGCCGACCGCGCGTAAAGCTGTCAGGGCCTCTGAGGCCAGATCATCATAAGCGTGACCGAATTGTGCGCGGCCACGATCGGTGAGGCGGAAGTATTTGGCTGGTCGCCCGCGACCAGACCCGCTGCCCGCAGAGCCGCGGGTAGCGGGTCGGCGGCGCACGACCTCCGTCAGTTCCTCTTCCACCAAGTTGTCTAAGTGCCGGCGAATTCCGGCAGCAGAAAGGCCAAGGCGTTCACCCAAGTGGGAAGCGGTAACGGGCCCGTCTTTCAACAGCAACAGCATAACTTGACGGCGGGTATCACCATCCGTGGTGCGGGATTCCTTCGCCGGCTTCGGCGTAGCCACACTACGTTGCGGACTGCTCATGCTGGGACCTCCCTTCGCGCTTCAGACACTTACTGCCGCCCCGCAACGTCCTCCCGTAGCTCCGGGATGCTCGCCGCAGTTCAACAGCGCCTTCAATATTAGACAACACTAGTGTTCCTTAATTCATTCCGGAATGCCACCATTGGCCAAACTTCGGCGTGGCACGGGGGTGGCAACACTCCCCTAACGGCCCGACTCGACCGTGCTGCCCACGATGTGGGCGGGCCCGCTGGGGTTTAAGCAATTGATTCGCGTAAAGTCATATGCCATGACAGGCAAAATCCGCGGCTTATTTTCTGGCGTGAAGGCAGAGCTGCCGCAGCTGGGTACCGCTGGTTCCCGGTCGGCACGGTTACACGCCGAAGACACGGGGGCCGCCGAACCCGATTCTCGGTTTGATTTTGTCCCCGCCAATGCGGATGGCCTCAAGCGCACCACCACAGCACAGTGGCGGACATTTTTCATTCTGCGCTGGGTAGGCACGGTAGGCTCCCTGCTCATTGCGTTCGGCGCCCTAGGCGCCGGCGCACTCCCCGTGGTGGGCAATCCCTACGACAACGTGCCCTTCGGCTCCTTGATGTCCCGCATGCTGCAAACTTCCTCCGCCATAGTAATGGTGGGAGTAGGCCTATTGGTCTCCGCTTGGGTGTTCCTCGCCCCCTTTGTCGGAACCCCCTTGCGCCAACCTCAGGACAAGGCCACCGCCCCAGCGGGTGCTCGCCGTCTGGTGACCACGCATCAACTGTGGCAAACCTGGGCGGGGTGGGTCATCCCGTTGATTTTTACCGCCCCGCTATTCACCCAAGATATCTACTCCTACTTGGCTAATGGTTCCATCGTGGCACAGGGCATGGATCCATATTCTGCCGGGCCCGTTCAATTGCTAGGGGCAGGTAATAAGCTCGCCCGCTCCGTGCCGTTTATCTGGGCTAATTCCCCTTCCCCTTATGGCCCGGTAGCACTCGGCCTCGCAGCTGTGGTCAGCGCGGTTACTTCTAACTCCATCCTCTTGGGCGTTATCACCCATCGCCTATTGTCCATCGCCGGGATTATTGTTGCTGGTTGGGCCATAAGCTGTCTCGCGCAGCGCTGCCGGGTATCTCCAGAATCTGCACTGTGGCTCGGCATCCTCAACCCGCTGACCATCTTGCATCTAGTGGGCGGAATCCATAATGAGTCCATCATGTTGGGTTTGCTATTGGTGGGCATGGAACTGGGTCTCCGCGGCGTCGACAAGCTGGATGCCTCCCGACGCAGTGCCTACCTAGCCCTGGTAGCTTCCGGTTTTTGCCTTTCCTGTGCCGGAATGGTCAAGGTTACTGGCTTTATTGGGCTGGGCTTTGTGGGCATGGCCTACGCTCGCCGCCTCATCAACGCACACGGTACGGCACGCTGGAAGGCCCTGGCCTACGCCATCGCTTTGCAAATAATCGTTTTAGTAGCAACCGTTGCTCTTATTAGCGTCTGCACCGGCATTAGCTTGGGGTGGATTACCGGGCAAGGCGGGGCGGCGTCCATTCGCTCGTGGCTTTCTACGTCCACCGCCGTAGGCGTAGGTACCGGTTTTATCGGAATGCTCCTAGGCCTTGGCGACCACACCGAAGCCATTCTCACAGTCACCCGCACCTTTGGTGTTCTCGTGGCGGTAGCCTTCATGGCCCGCATGCTCTTTGCCACCTTGCGCGGCCACATCCACCCCGTGGGAGGACTCGGCATCGCCTTTTTAGTACTGGTTATCTTTTTCCCCGTCGTCCATCCGTGGTACATCCTATGGGCCGTACTACCTTTGGCCGCGTGGGCTAATAGGCTCATTTTCCGCTTCAGCGTCGTAGCCTATTCCGCAGCGATGAGCTTCTTTGTGCTGCCGCGCGGTCTCGGCCTTCCCCCCAGCACCATCATTGTGGTCTACGTGTCAGCCGCCTGTGCCTTCACTGCTATCGCCACCCTGTGGTGGGTTGCAGTGCGGCGCAGCGGAATCCGTGTCCTAAACTAATGCCACGTGAATTCCATTTCAGCCGACCGCCCAGCCCTAACCTTGGACAACGTGGTGAAGAAGTTTGGCTCCACCACTGCCGTAAATGGCCTTAGCCTCAGCGTTGCCCAGGGCGAGGTCTTTTGTCTCCTTGGCCCCAATGGTGCCGGAAAGTCCACGACGATTGAAATGTCAGAGGGCTTTCTCCATCCCACCAGCGGCACCATCGACGTCCTAGGGCTAAACCCAAGTACCGAACCAGATAGGGTGCGAGAAAAGGTCGGTATCATGCTCCAAGGCGGCGGTTCCTATTCCGGCATCCGCGTGCTAGAAATGCTGGAGCTTTCTGCCCGATACAGCGCCCGGCCTCTCTCCCCGCAGTGGCTACTAGAAACGTTGGGGCTTGAGGGGGTGGCTCGCACCCCTTATCGCAGGCTATCTGGAGGACAACAGCAACGCCTGTCCCTCGCCTTGGCTATCATCGGACGACCCGAGTTGGTTTTTCTGGATGAACCTACGGCAGGCATGGATGCACAATCCCGGTTGGCGGTCTGGGACCTAGTCCGAGCCCTGCAGCGGGATGGCGTAACCATCGTTCTAACCACCCACCTGATGGATGAGGCGGAGTCGCTGGCAGACCGCTTGGCCATCATGGATCATGGTCAGCTGGTAGCTCACGGCACCCCCGCAGAACTTACCGCCCAGACGGAATCGGCAGGGCTTAATTTCAGCACCGACATCGACGTAGATATGGAGGCCCTAGCTGCGGCGGGGATTAATGCCACCAAATCCCGTCCCCTGCATTACCGCTTGAGCCAAGCCGGCACTCCCGAGACCATCGCCACGCTCAGCGCTGAGCTCGCCCGCCAAGGAGTCTTACTGCGGTACTTAGATGCGGCCCACCGCAATCTGGAAGAGGTATTCCTTGACCTCACGGGCCGCCACTTGCGCAGCTAGCTGTAATCCCATCTTGGGAAAATATTCAATTTATTGTGTCGAGGAAAGAAGCCATTTATGAGCACCACCTTTAAACCCGGGACCTTTACTCCCGCCCCCAAGCGGACCAGCGCCGGCGCTATGCTGCTCGCGCAAGGCACGATGGAAGCTAAGCTCATGCTGCGCCACGGCGAGCAGCAACTGCTCAGCGTCATCATTCCACTGGCCATCCTCATTGGTGCGGCCCACTTGGAGTCCGTTACCAAGCACGGCCTGCACGAGGTTTTCCCCATGGTGCTTGCAGTTGCGGCCACCTCTGCGGGCTTTACCGGTCAAGCTATTTCACTTGCCTTTGACCGACGATACGGGGCCCTCAAGCGCACCGGGGCATCCGGGGTGCCGGCGTGGGCCATTATCGGCGGCAAAATCCTCGGCGTGCTCACGATGGTGGTATTCCAAATCCTTGTCTTGGGTATAGCCGCCTTCATTTTGGGTCTGCGTATCAGCGCGGGTGGGGTGTTGCTCATGCTCCTCTCCCTTTTCTTTGGCGTCGCGGCTTTTACCGCCATGGGGCTACTGCTTGGCGGCACGCTTAGTTCAGAGATGGTGCTCGCGCTGGCCAACCTCATCTGGTTCCTGCTCCTCGGCGTGGTCGGGTGGACCCTATACTCCCAGGGATTGGGCGATAATGGCATCCTCAACGTGGTCCCCACCGTCGCTCTGGCAGGCGCACTTACCGACGCCTCCAATTCCGCCTTCCCCGGCCTCGAACTTATTTCCTTGGTAGCTTGGCTCGCCGTGGCGTCGTTCGCAGCGGTCCGTTGGTTCCGCTTCGAGGGCTAAATGTGACTTTTGTCCGGTTCCGCCCGAAACAAGAGGAATTTTTATGCCCAAAATCTCCCGACTAGTAGGATGCTATGCGTGAATTACTGGACAAAAATCAAGCGCTTCTTTAAAGAAGCCGCCCCTACGCTGCAGCAACAGCGCCTCATCGCGCTCATCCTTCTCTTATGCCAGGGTGGCATTACCGTGTCTGGGTCCATTGTCCGCGTGACCGGCTCGGGACTCGGCTGCCCTACCTGGCCCGAGTGCCAGCCTGGCTCCCTTGTCCCCATGGAAGGCGCCGCTCCTGCACTGCACCAGGCCATCGAGTTTGGTAACCGCCTGCTCACGTTCGTCGTCACCGCTGCGGCGGTAGCCGCCGTCATCGCCATGCGCATGGCACGTCGGCGCACAGAGCTTAAGGTGTATGCATGGCTCAATGTCGCTGGCATTGTGCTGCAGGCGGTCATTGGCGGAATTTCTGTCCATCTCGACCTGCGCTGGTGGTCTGTAGCACTGCACTTCCTGCCATCAATGCTCTTGGTATGGCTGGCGGCAATGCTCTATTCCCGCATCTTGGAACCCGATGACGGAACGCCACGAGCACGATTCCCCCAGGCGATTCGCTTGCTCGCTGCAGTCGCAACAATTGCCCTCAGCATTGTTCTTATCACCGGCACTATGGTTACCGGTTCGGGCGTCCACTCTGGCGATTCCGGGGTCGGAATGGAAGGCCGCTTGCAGGTGGATACCGAAGCCATGGCCGTCACCCACGCCATGTGCATGTACGTCTACCTGACGCTTACCGTTATTACCATCTTCCTGCTCTATAAGAACCGTGCCCCACAGGACGCGAAGAAGGCGGGCTGGGTCCTCATCGCCTGCATCCTTATCCAGTGGGCCGTAGGCGTCTACCAGTTCTATATGAGCATTCCGCGCTGGACTGTTCCTTTCCACATTGGGCTATCCTCCTTTGTCGCGGCCTATACCGCACTACTGTGGGCACACGGCGTACGCCGTACCGATGGCACCGCGGATCTCATCACCGGCTCCCCTAGCGGCGATGAAAAGTACGCCGCACGCCAAGCCTCGCTAGAAGCAGCACGCGCGACGGCTTAACACGCAGCGCAACCAGCCGGCCGAAGTCCTGCACTCGGCCGGCTTTTTGCGCTAGCCTGGCTATATGCACGCAATTCAGGTCACAGAAACCGGCGGACCAGAAGTACTTCGCTATACCGAAGTTCCCGCCCCCACCCCGAATGACGATGAGGTCTTGGTAGACGTCATCATGGCCGGCGTCAACTACATCGATACCTATTACCGTGAGGGTATCTATAATGCGACCGCCCCTTTCATTCCCGGATTCGAAGGTACTGGGCGAGTCGTCCACGACCCAAAGGGAGAAATTGCGGAAGGCACAATGGTGGCGTGGAACCAGGCCTTCGGCTCCTACGCCGAGAAGGTCTGCGTCCCGCGCGAGGGACTGGTGGCAGTCCCAGACGATTTCCAACCTGAGGTTGCAGCATCCATGTTGCTCCAAGGCATTACCGCGCACTATCTGGCGCACGGGGTCTATCAATTGGGCGAAGGTGCTTCTTGCCTGATTACCGCCGGTGCCGGCGGCGTGGGGCAAATCCTCACCCAGATGGCATCGTCGCTAGGCGCTACCGTTTATACCGTCGTGTCCACGGACGAAAAGGAAGAACTATCCTACGCGGCCGGGGCGGATAAGGTTTTTCGCTACGGCGAGGGACTCGCCGAGCAAGTTCGCCGCTACAACAGTGACAAGGGCGTCGACGTGGTTTATGACGGCGTCGGCAAAGCTACCTTCCAGGAATCGCTAGAGGCAGTACGTCCACGCGGCACCGTCGCGCTTTTTGGTGCCGCCTCTGGTCCGGTTGAGCCTATCGACCCACAGCTGCTGAACAAGCATGGGTCCATCTTCCTGACGCGGCCTTCCATCGGCGCATGGACGGCACAAGAGGGCGAGTTTCAAATGCGCGCCCAAGCAGTCGTCCAAGCTGTCATGGACGGCGACCTACGCTTTAACGTCACGGCCTCCTATCCTTTGGCAGAAGCCGCTGCGGCTCACCGCGACTTGCAGGATCGCAAGACTACCGGCTCCATCGTTCTGCGCGTCCAAGACGCCGACGGAGACGAGGACTAGCCCCACCTACACCTAGAGCGCGGGAGAAAAGCAGCATTGCTTCTCCCGCGCTCTTTTTGCCCTGCTCTTGGAATGGGGCGCAGTTAGAATAACGTGGCCGACCAACCCAGCATCCGGCCTAAGGGCTCCCAGCCTAAGACTGCGTCGATGGACAAACCGATAAAGAGCACCGAAAGGTAGTTATTGGAGTAGATGAACAAGCGCATCGGCTTAACCTTGGCGCCGTTTTTCACTCCCTTATGCAAACGGATAGCCATCCACAGAAATACCGCGCCCGAAGCAACCGCTGCGACCAAGTAGATCCACGAAGCTGCGGGGACGATGAGTAGGGTCACGATAACCGTTCCAACGGTGTACCACACGATCTGGCGAGTGACTTCTGCTTCGCCCGCCACCACAGGCAGCATCGGCACGCCGGCTTTTCGGTAGTCTTCTTTGTACTTCATGGCCAGCGCCCACGTGTGCGGCGGGGTCCAGAAGAAGATGATGAGGAAGAGCACCACTGCCTGCCACCAGCGGTCAGGCTCTCCGGCTGGGGCATTATCCCGAATTACGGCCCAGCCAACCATGGCCGGCATACAGCCTGCGAGGCCGCCCCAGACGATGTTTTGCGCATTGCGCATCTTCAAAAACTTGGTGTAGACGAAGACATAGAAGAAGTTCGTCAACACGACGAAGAAAGCTGCGAGCCAAGAATGGGCAAGGAGGCCCAGCCACAGCACGGAAATAATAAGCATTACCCAGGCAAAAATGGCTGCCTTCCGCTTCGAAATCTTCGCTCTTACGAGCGGACGAGCCCTCGTGCGCTGCATCTTTTGATCCAACTCGTAGTCCACGACGTTATTGAACGTGTGGGCGGCGCCAGCGCCCAACCAGCCGCCGAAAATGGTCGACACGATGAGCCAAATATTGTCTGACACAGCCTCCACGCCGCGCTGCGCTTGGAGCATCGCCGGGATTGCGGCCACGAGGAGGAGCTCAATGATCCTCGGTTTCGTTAGCGCAAAATAGGCCTTGATGGTCTCCAAGGAATTCCTCCACTATCTGAACGTTGGTGAACTGTGCCTCGCGCATCTCCTGCGCGCGGTCACCCCTAGCGGTCGCACATGCCCGTGAAAAAGTTCCAGTTCTCTCACTCACATTTTTCGGCGCAGGCGCGAGAGGTTACAGACCCATGTCCGCTAGATTTGGCACACGCTTTTGCGTGCTCGCGTGCACCGCTTAGCCATGCCAGCATACCGGTTATGCCTGGCTTTCTATAATTGCGCACCGCCGGCTAAAAAATTACTAGACTTAATAAAGTTAAGTACTTTTTGCCTAGACGTAAGCGAGGCTTTTCGTGTCGAAAGATAAGTTGTCCCCAGAGCTCCAAACTATGGTTGAGCGCCGTTATCCGGAGGATTGGTCGGAGCTTGACACCCGCGCTATCGACACCGTGCGAGTACTAGCCGCCGACGCGGTACAAAAGTGCGGTTCCGGTCACCCCGGCACGGCAATGTCACTCGCTCCCCTCGCCTACACGCTCTACCAGCGGGTCATTAATCACGATCCCGCTGACGTGCACTGGGCCGGCCGTGACCGCTTCGTACTTTCGGTTGGCCACTCTTCCCTTACCCAGTACATCCAGCTCTACTTGGGCGGCTTTGGCTTGGAAATGGAAGACCTCGAGCAGCTGCGCACGTGGGGGTCACGCACCCCAGGCCACCCCGAGGTCCACCACACCGACGGTGTTGAAATCACCACTGGCCCCCTCGGCCAAGGTCTAGCGTCCTCCGTTGGAATGGCCATGGCGGCGCGTAAGGAGCGCGGCCTTTTCGATCCAGAAGCCCCTGCTGGTGAATCCCCCTTCGATCACTACATCTACACCATCGCCTCCGATGGCGACCTACAAGAAGGCGTTACCGCGGAGGCTTCTTCTCTGGCTGGCACGCAAAAGCTGGGCAACTTGATCGTCTTCTGGGACGATAACCGAATCTCTATTGAAGACGATACAAATATTGCCTTCAATGAAGATGTGGTGGCCCGATATGAGGCCTACGGCTGGCACGTCCAAACGGTGCAATCTGGAGAAGATGTCGTAGCCATTGAGGCTGCTGTCAAGGCTGCTCAAGCAGAAACCGATCGTCCGTCCTTCATCCGCGTAAAGACGGTTATCGGCTACCCTGCCCCGAATAAGATGAATACCGGCGGTGTCCACGGTGCTGCGTTGGGCGATGACGAGGTAGCTGCCACCAAGGAAGTCTTGGGCTTTGATCCGGAGCGCAGCTTCCACATCGATGATGAGGTCATTGCGCACACCCGCATGTTGCGCGAGCGCGGCGCAGAAAAACACTCTGCGTGGCAAGAAAAGTTCGACGCATGGGCTGCAGCTAATCCGGAGAATAAGGCACTTTTTGACCGCATGAATGCGCGCGAATTGCCGCAAGACTTCAGTGCTGATCTACCGGAATGGGAACCAGGCGAAACTTTGGCCACCCGCAAGGCTTCTGAAGCCGCCATCCAGGCCTTGGCTGCTTCTCTGCCGGAGATGTGGGGCGGTTCTGCCGACCTTGCCGGTTCTAATAACACCGTGATCAAGGGCGCGGATTCCTTCGGCCCCGCGGCCATTACTACCGATATGTGGTCGGCTCAACCCTATGGCCGCAACCTGCACTTCGGTATTCGCGAGCACGCAATGTCTGCGATTATGAACGGTATTGCTCTGCACGGTAATACCCGCGTCTACGGCGGCACCTTCCTTATCTTCTCCGAGTACCAGTACCCGGCTGTGCGCTTGGGTTCCCTGATGTCGACCGATACCTACTACGTGTGGACCCATGACTCCATCGGTTTGGGCGAAGATGGCCCTACCCACCAGCCAGTAGAGACTCTTTCTGCCCTGCGTGCCATTCCCAACCTGTCCGTTATCCGCCCTGCGGATGCCAACGAGACTGCACAGGCATGGGCGGCAGCCCTTGAGTACAAGGCCGCGCCTAAGGGCCTGGCGCTGAGCCGCCAGGGACTACCAGTGCTGGAAGGCACCAAGGAAAAGGCGCATGACGGCGTCCGCCGCGGTGCCTATGTTCTGGTGGAAAAGTCCAAGGAGACACCAGAGGTCATCCTTCTTGCTACAGGCTCTGAGGTGCAGCTCGCTGTCGCTGCCGCGAAGGAGCTAGAGGCAGCTGGAACGGCGACCCGCGTTGTGTCCGCACCCTGCCTCGAGTGGTTTGATGAGCAGGATGACGCTTACCGCGAATCTGTGCTCCCCAGCAAGGTGCAGGCGCGCGTTTCTATTGAGGCCGGTATTGCAATGCCATGGCATAAGTACACCGGTTCCTTTGGCCGCAGCATCTCCATTGAGCACTACGGCGCATCTGCTCCTGCAGGCGAGCTCTTTGAAAAGTTTGGATTCACCACTGCAGCGGTAGTTGAGGCGGCACAGGAGTCCCTAGCCGCCGCGAATAAGTAACCCCTAACAGGACTGGATAAGGATAAAGCATGAACCATATCTCGGAACTTGCCCAGCTGGGAACCTCGACCTGGCTTGATGATCTTTCTCGCGAGCGTCTCGTTTCCGGCAACCTCAAGGAAATCATTTCGACCAAGTCCATTGTGGGCGTGACCACCAACCCAGCGATTTTCGCTGCGGCGATGACCAATGGCACCGCTTACGACGCCGAGCTGGCAACGCTAAAGGAGTCAAAGGCCAGCGCCGATGAAGCGGTATACGCCCTTGCCATTGAAGACGTTCAAAATGCGTGTGACCTCTTTGCGGATATTTACTCCTCCACTGATGGGGCAGATGGCCGTGTATCCATTGAGGTCGATCCGCGAATTTCGGATGACCCTACCGCCACACTCGAACAGGCCCGTGAGCTGTGGTCGAAGGTCGATCGCCCTAATGTCATGATCAAGATTCCAGCCACCACCGGCTCCCTCCCAGCAATTGAGGATGCCCTGGCGGAAGGTATCAGTGTCAATGTCACCCTCATTTTCTCTGTGGAACGCTACCGCGCTGTCATCGAGTCCTTCCGTACCGGTCTCAAGCGTGCCGCCGAGTCCGGAAAGGAAGTCGCAACTATCCACTCCGTAGCGTCCTTCTTCGTTTCCCGTTTGGATACCGAAGTAGACAAGCGCTTGGAGGCCATTGGCAGCGAGCAAGCTCTAGCACTGCGGGGCAAGGCGGGCGTCGCCAATGCACAGCGCGCCTATGCCCTCTTCCAGGACACTTTGCTTGACGACGCCGACTTGCCAGAAGGCTCCCACCTTCAGCGTCCATTGTGGGCTTCGACCGGTGTGAAAAATCCCGATTACCCAGCCACCTTGTACGTATCTGAGCTAGCCGGTCCGCATACGGTCAACACCATGCCGGAAAAGACCATCGATTCGGTTCTCGACCAAGGCAATCTTCACGGAGATGCCCTATCGGACAGCCGCGAGACGGCAGAAGGCGTCTTTGCCCAGCTAAACGAGGTTGGCATTGATTTCGACGATGTCTTTGCCGTGCTAGAGCGCGAGGGAGTAGAAAAGTTTGTTGCCGCTTGGAATGAACTACTTGCTTCCATCGAGGAACGACTCGCGTAAACTAGCCGTGTGACTTGTGCCCCGCCGAAGATTCGGCGGGGCATTCTGCCGCTAGAATATTAGCGAGCTAAAGGCCCATAAACTCAGGAAGGATTCTTCGTGACCGACTCAGCCGCTTGGGTCAACCCCTTGCGCAATGCCAGCGACAAGCGATTGCCGCGAATCGCAGGACCCGCGGGCATGGTCATCTTCGGCGTTACCGGTGACCTAGCATATAAAAAGCTTCTGCCCGCAATCTACGACCTAGCGAGCCGAGGTCTCTTGCCCGCTGGTTTTACCCTGGTGGGTTATGGTCGCCGTGACTGGGACAAGGTCGCATTTTGTGACTACGTTCGGTCAGCTGTAGTGGCGGGCTCGCGCACCGAATTTAATGAAGATGTCTGGCAGCACCTGTCGCAGGGCATCGAATTTGTCCAAGGTTCCTTCGATGATGCCGGCTTCGATCGCCTCTCCGCCCGCTTGGGCGAGCTAGACCGAGAGCGAGGAACCGGCAGCAACTGGGCATATTACCTTTCCGTTCCACCGGAGTTTTTCTCCAATATCTGCCACCAGCTGGAGCGGGTGGGCATGGCCAACTCCGTTGCAGACTCATGGCGCCGCGTCATCATTGAAAAGCCTTTCGGCCATGACCAGGAATCTGCACGCAAGCTCAATGAGATTGTCAACGCTGTCTTTCCTGAGTCCGCGGTGTTCCGCATCGACCACTATCTGGGCAAAGAAACGGTACAAAATATCTTGGCTTTGCGCTTTGCAAATCAGATTTTTGAGCCTATGTGGAATGCCCACTATATCGATTACGTCCAAATCACCATGGCTGAAGACATCGGCCTAGGCGGTCGCGCTGGCTACTATGATGGCATCGGCGCAGCTCGAGACGTCATCCAAAACCATCTTTTGCAGCTCTTGGCCCTCGTCGCGATGGAAGAACCGTCGTCCTTCGAGCCGGAAGAATTGCGGGCTGAAAAGGTAAAGGTCTTGCGCGCTACCCATGCCGTTCACCCTCTGAATAAGACCACTGCTCGCGGCCAATATTCCGCGGGGTGGCAAGGCTCCGAGTTTGTCAAGGGGTTGCGCGAGGAAGAAGGCTTCGATCCGGAATCCACAACGGAGACCTACGCTGCCTGTACCTTGGAAGTCAACTCCCGCCGCTGGGGAGGAGTACCTTTCTACCTGCGGACGGGCAAGCGCTTGGGCCGCAGAGTGACCGAGATTGCGCTAGTTTTCAAGGCGGCTCCTAACCAGCCATTCGTCGATGGTCAAACCGATGCGCTGGGCAGAAACGCGGTCGTTATCCGCGTGCAGCCGGATGAGGGTGTCACCATGCGCTTTGGTTCCAAGGTGCCCGGCTCCACTATGGAGGTGCGCGACGTCAATATGGACTTTGCCTACGCTGAGGCCTTTACCGAGGAATCCCCGGAGGCCTATGAGCGATTGATCTTGGATGCCCTCTTGGACGAGTCTTCGCTATTCCCCACCAATGAAGAGGTAGAACTTTCCTGGTCGATTTTGGACCCCATCATCGACTACTGGGCCGAAGCAGGACAGCCCGAGGAGTACCGCGCTGGCACCTGGGGACCAGAATCCGCCGATAAAATACTGCGTCGCCGGGGTCACTCCTGGCGCCGCCCATAGGAGGGACGCAGACAATGATTATTCCATTGCCCAATACCACTACGCGTGAAATCTCCAAGAAGTTAGTAGAGGCGCAAGAACATTACACCCTGACTACCGGCCGAGTGCTCACTCTAATCGTGGCGGCCCGTGAGGATGATGACCTTGAAAGCATTCTCGCTTCCGTGCGCGATGCCTCCCACGAGCACCCGTCACGTGTGTTGGTCGTAGTAACGGGAGACCCGCAGGTCGAAACCCACCTTGATGCACAGCTACGCGTGGGCGGCGAAGCAGGTGCCTCCGAGATGGTCATCATGAAGTTGCACGGTGCTTTGGCAAACCAAGACGAAGCAGTAGTCACGCCGCTGCTACTACCTGATACCCCGCTGGTCGCTTGGTGGCCTACTCTGTGCCCACCGGACCCTGCCTCCAGCTCGGTGGGAAAGTTGGCGCAGCGCCGCATAACTAACGTTGCCTTTGACGGACGCGTGACCGGCGAAGATCTTCGCACCCTATCTGCCGGGTACACGCCGGGTGATTCCGATATGTCTTGGGCTGCCATCACCTTGTGGCGCGGTGTCGTTGCCTCCGCCTTGGACCGTCATCCCCACGAGCCGGTGAAGTCGGTAGAGGTAGCAGGTCCGGCCGGCCACCCAGCCCCGGATTTCGCCGCTGGATGGTTGCTCGACCGCCTGGCAGTTCCCGTACATCGCACAGTGGCCGACTCCGAGGAGGACCACTTCCCAGTGACTCATTTGCGGTTCAATCGGGAGACAACCCACGTAGACGTCGATGTCATTGACGAGCGCACGGTGCGTGTGTGTGTTCCGGGTTCGCCGGAATCCTTGGTGAGCCTCAATAAGCGCTCACAAGCTGAGGTGCTTTCTGAAGAACTGCGCCATTTGGATGCCGATAAAACCTATGCACAAGCGCTCCGTGCACTAGCCCAGGTAGACTACAGTAATCAGTAAACGGCTTTAATCTGAATCTTTGTAAAGGATAGCGATACATAATGGTAACTCTTCACCGCGTGAGCGATGTGGATGACCTTATCTCCCAGGCCGCACTGAAATTCGTGGATACCGTAGCGCGTATCCAAGCATCGGGTGGCGGCCTCCACGACGATGGTGTCGCGCGTGTTGTCCTCACTGGCGGCGGAGCCGGAATTGGCGTTCTCCACGAGTTGGCCCGTTTGGATTTCGCCGCACAGCAGCAAGGTGAAAATTTTCCTGCTCAGCGCATCGATTGGTCGCGTGTTCACGTTTTCTTCGGCGACGAACGCAATGTACCCGTTTCCGACGCAGATTCTAATGAGGGCCAGGCGCGCAATGCGTTGCTCAACCACGTAGATATCCCAAACCAAAATATTCACGGTTTTGATCTGGGCGCGGTGTCTATGGAAGCAGCGGCAAGCGCATACGAACCAGAGTTGAAGGAATTTGCCCCTCATGGTTTCGACCTACACCTACTAGGCATGGGTGAGGAGGGCCATATTAATTCCTTGTTCCCGCATTCCTCCGCTATTCGGGAGCAAGAAGAACTAGCTGTTCCCGTCCACGATTCCCCAAAGCCGCCCAGCGAGCGCATTACCCTCACCCTTCCGGCGGTCAATAAATCCGATCGCATTTGGCTCCTTGTGGCCGGCGAAGCCAAGTCGGAAGCGGCCAAGCACGTGGTAGAGGGCGCTGCGGCCGAGGAATGGCCGGCAGCCGGCGTACACGGTAGGAAGGAAACCGTTCTCTTCCTTGCCGATGACGCTGCTTCCGAGATATAAGCAGGCAATCCGCAGTGTGCGTTCGGGCACATTGCTTTTAGCGCCTGACGCCAATCGAAAAGCGCCGGCACCGCTTCCCCACTTTCAGATCCCCTAGGAAAATTAGTGGTAGGAAGCTAGTGCCGGCGCTTTCGCTATCCTGGCTTTTCGCTTAAGCGAAGGCTTGGATCAGGTTTAGGCCCACAATGCAGGCCAGCCAGATGATAACCATCACCACGGTGTAGCGATCCAAGTTCTTTTCCACGACGGTCGAGCCGGAAAGGTTCGACTGCACGCCACCGCCGAAGAGGCTGGACAGGCCGCCGCCTTTACCTTTGTGCAGCAGCACGAAGATGGACATCAAAATAGCTGCGATGACCAAGATGATTTCCAGTGCCAAGACCATGAGGATAATCCTTATTTCTAACATGCGCCTTGTGGTTGACTCTTGCCACCCACTAGCGCGGAATCGTACTTTTAGGCTTTGCGTCCAGCAAAGCAGTCACACCGGCCCACTGTACACGATGGCGCGGGCCGGAACCATTCCAACCCGCGCCGAACGCGAACCTGTGACAGGTGATATCTCCTGTTAGTTCAGGGCATTAGCTGCGTTGGCAGCCAACTTGGCAAACTCTTCGCCCACCAGGGAGGCGCCACCGATGAGGCCGCCGTCTACGTCTGGCTTGCTGACGATCTCCGCAACGGAATCAACCTTGACGGAACCGCCGTAGAGAATACGAATGCCTTCCGCTACCTCGTCACCGGCGAGCTCTTTCACGAGCTCGCGGATGGCGGCACAAACCTCTTGTGCGTCGTCTGCGGAGGCTACCTTGCCGGTACCAATGGCCCAGACCGGCTCATAAGCAATGACGGTCTTGGCAAGCTGCTCAGCGCTAAGGCCAGCCAAAGAATTACGGGTCTGGTTAACCACGTAGTCCACGTGAGTACCGGCCTCGCGAACGGCCAGTGGCTCGCCTACGCACACGATGGGGCTAATGTCATTATCCAAGGCTGCGGCGGCCTTTTCTGCGACGAGCTTATCGGTCTCGCCATGATACTGACGGCGCTCCGAGTGTCCCACGACTACCCAGCTGCAGCCGAGCTTGGCTAGCATTTGACCAGATACCTCGCCGGTGAAGGCGCCAGACTCATGCTTAGAGATGTCCTGCGCGCCGTAGGTGATCTGCAACTTGTCGCCTTCTACCAGCGTCTGGATGGTGCGAATATCGGTAAACGGGACCATATAGGCCACGTCGACCTTTTCGTAGTAGTCCTTAGGCAGGGAGAACGCAAACTTTTGAACGGAACCGATAGCCTCGACGTGGTCGAGGTTCATCTTCCAGTTACCTGCGATAAGTGGCGTACGTGCCATGATTTTTCCTCTCTTTTAGCAAGTGACTCAGCAGATTTTAGGCTTCAAGGACGGAGACGCCCGGAAGCTCCTTGCCCTCTAGGTACTCAAGGGAGGCGCCGCCACCGGTGGAGATGTGGCTAAAGCCATCCTCGTCCAGGCCGAGCATGCGCACGGAGGCCGCGGAATCGCCGCCACCGACAACCGAGAAGGAGCCGTTGTTTTCGGTGGCGTCGATAATAGCCTGCGCGACGCCCGCAGTACCCTTGGAGAAGGCCTCCATTTCGAAGACACCCATCGGACCGTTCCAGAAGACGGTCTTGGAAGAAGCAAGCACCTCTGCGAAGTGCTCCACAGACTTTGGCCCGATGTCTAGGGACATCCAGCCCTCTGGGATGCCGTCGAGCTCGACAACCTGGTGTTCCGCATCCGCTGCGAACTTGCTTGCGGCAATGAGATCCACAGGAAGGACCAGCTTGTCACCGAAGCGTTCGAGCAGCTCCTTGCAGTTATCAATCTGGTCTTCTTGCAGGAGGGACTCCTGGACGTTGTAGCCCTTGGCGGCCAGAAGGGTGTAGCACATGCCGCCACCGATAATGACCTTGTCTGCCTTATCTGCTAACGCCTCAATTACGCCGAGCTTATCCGAGACCTTGGCGCCGCCAAGTACTACTACGTATGGGTGCTCCGGCTTCTGGGCCACGGTGGAAAGGACGGAGAGTTCCTTTTCTACGAGCTTGCCTGCGTAAGCCGGCAGGCGCTTTGCGACGTCATACACAGATGCCTGGGCACGGTGGACAACGCCAAAGCCATCGGAGACGAAAGCGCCATTATCGGCTGCCAAAGCAACGAGCTCATCAGCAAATGCGCCGCGCTCCGCTTCATCCTTGGAGGTCTCGCGAGAGTCGAAGCGGACATTTTCCACCAACATGACATCGCCATCGTTGAGCCCGTTCGCACGCTCATGAGCGTCCTCGCCGGTGACATCGCCGGCCAAGGCAACGTACTGGCCAAGAGCCTCGGACAGAGCTTCAGCGACTGGGGCCAAGGAGTACTTAGCGTTTACCTCTCCCTTGGGGCGGCCAAGGTGCGCGGACAGAATGACCTTAGCGCCGCCTTCCACCAAAGCCTTGATGGTGGGAAGAGAAGCGTTAATGCGACCCGGGTCAGTAATGTTTCCTTCTTCATCAAGGGGAACATTGAAATCAGAACGAACAAGGACGTGACGAGATTCGACGCCTTCCTTGAGAAGATCATCCAGAGTCTGGAAAGCCATTATTTTCTCCTTCTTAAATTCGGATTGTTCACAAGGCTGTAGATATAAGAATACCGACCGCGACACAATGCCGTTTAGGCTTGCATCGGGGCCGGACTCTCATTATTAAAGCTCTAAGTTTAGAGCTTGTCTGCCACCAGGCAAGTCATACGTACAAGCTGGGAGGTGTATCCCCACTCATTGTCGTACCAGCCCAGAACCTTAACGAGGTTGCCGTTGGAGACCTTGGTCATGCCGGAGTCAAAAATGCAGCCGTGCGGGGAGGTTACGATATCGGTGGAAACCAGCGGGTCCTCGGTATAAGCGAGGGTGTCCTTGAGCTCGCCTTCAGCAGCTTCCTTCAGGGCGGCGTTAATCTCTTCAACGGTTACGTCGCGGGAAGCGGTAAACGTCAGGTCGGTAGCAGAGCCGGTGATAACTGGAACACGCATGGCGTAGCCATCCAGCTTGCCTTCCAGCTCAGGCAGTACCAGGGAGACAGCCTTAGCTGCGCCGGTGGAGGTAGGCACCATATTTACAGCAGCGGCGCGGGCGCGGCGCGGATCCTTGTGCGGTGCGTCTTGGATGCGCTGGTCGCCGGTGTAGGCGTGGACGGTGGTCATCAAGCCCTTTTCGATGCCGAACTTGTCATTGAGGACCTTTGCCATCGGCGCCAGGCAGTTGGTGGTGCAGGATGCTGCGGAAATAACATTGTGGTTTGCCGGATCGTAGGTGTCAGAGTTAACGCCATAGACGAAGGTTGCGTCTACTTCCTTGCCCGGAGCAGAGATGATGACCTTCTTAGCACCAGCCTCGAGGTGAGCCTTGGCGTCATTGCCATTGGTGAAACGGCCGGTGGACTCGATCACGAGGTCTACGTCGTATTCGCCCCACTTGAGCTGCTTCGGGTCCTTCTCCGCGGTGACCACGATGCGGTGACCATTAACCGTAATGGATTCATCATCATGGGTAATCTCGCCATCGAAGCGGCCCAGTACGGAGTCGTACTTGAGCAGGTTAGCCAACGTACCGTTATCGGTCAGGTCGTTTACTGCAACAACTTCGAGGTTGTTGTCGCCCTGAGCGACTGCACGGAAAAAGTTGCGGCCGATACGGCCAAAGCCATTGATACCTACGCGGATAGTCACTGTATTTCTCCTCAAAGAGTCGAGTAAATGTGCGTATGGGTATGTGCGCGGGCCCTTCGATATATTCGGTGCTTGAGAAGCGCCCGAGCGTTTTCCCTTACAGTGCCGATACTACCGAGCGTTTTTTAACAGTGCAGTGCCCTAGCAGCCTTGAGAACTATCGGATGACAGATTATCCAAAAGAGCGTACACTTTGCCGATCCTTTTTATTTCTCCGCCATAAACCCGCTGGATACGCCCGAACGCGTGGGTTTATGTGGCCTTGACGCTGTTAACGTGAAATATATCACTGTATAGCTTCCAGGGTTACGCCCGCCTCTGTCCGGTCGGACATTTCCGAGCCTCAGTCCTGATGGCAATCAAGTCGACCGAATTGTTTTCGCCTCGACCATCACACGATATGCTTTCAATACTCACTGGCTCACATTCGCGTTTCAGTCCACTACATCTGTTCCAGCGCAATCGTTGGTCACCGTGAGAATGCTTCAGGTGCTCGTTATTCTTCAACGGGCAGGACCACCGTAGAACCCAAGGACGTCTCTTGTTCGAAATTAATACCTCTGCTGTGGGTGACAGCCTCGGGCTTACCGCCCTGGTGGCGATTCTCCCTCTCATCGCATTCTTTATCATGCTGCTCGGCGTCAAAGCGCGCGCACACACTTCTGGCGCCGTCGCCCTCGCAGTATCCCTTCTTATCGCCATCGTCGGCTTTTCTATGCCGGTAGATATGGCCTTGTCCTCCGCCGTGCGCGGCGGCCTTTTCGGACTACTTCCCATTGTCTGGGTAATCATTACCGCAATCTGGTTTTATGAAATCACCGTCGCTTCAGAACGCTTCGAGGACCTTCGTAAAACCTTCGACCTTCTAGGCGATGGCGATATTCGCATCCAAGCAATTCTTATCGCCTTTTGCTTTGGCGGCTTGCTAGAGGCCCTCGCCGGCTTCGGCGCACCCGTAGCCATTACCGCGACCATGATTATGGCACTCGGTGTAAAGCCCCTACGCGCAGCAATCGTAGTGCTCATTGCTAATACGGCCCCGGTTGCTTTCGGCGCGGTGGGCATCCCAGTGACCACCGCTGGCGAGGTCGCTGGACGCAGCGCTGAACAAACCCATGATATTGCCGCACTTATCTCTTTGCAGGTGCTCATCATCGCCGCCGTCGTGCCTTTCTTGATCGCCTTTATTTTGGACGGTGTCCGCGGCGTCAAGGAAACTGCGCCGGCAGCCGCAGTGATTGGCGTTTCCTTTGCCTTGGCACAGTGGCTGGCCGCAACGTTCTTTGCTTACCAGCTCACCAATGTTATCGCCTGCATCGTTTCCCTGGGCTGTGCCTTTGCCTTCCTCCGAGTGTGGAAGCCTAAGGGTGTTAAGGAGCTGCGCGAGCGCCTCGAGCTGCCCGCCGCTGAGTCGACCACTGACCTGAATGGTCGCCGCATTTGGATGGCGCTACTTCCCTACGCTGTAGTAACTATTGTTTTTGCTGTTGCTACTGCGGCCCCAGCCATCTTTGGTTTCCTCAAGCTCCACTTTGCTTGGCCTTTGCTGGATGACGCGATTATCGACGCCGACGGCAACCTTATGGACACTAGCTTCAGCTTCAATGTCTTTGGTAACCCAGGTACGCTCCTGCTGCTCTCGGGCATTATCGTTGCGGTTGTCTACCACTTCTTTAATGAAAATGGCCGCTACAGTCTCAGCTTCGGGCAGCCGGTCAGCGCTTTTGGGGACGTCGCCAGCCGCATGAAGTTCTCGGCCCTCACCATCATTCTGGTGCTGGCATTGGCTTATACGATGAACTACTCCGGCCAAACGATTGCTATTGGTGAGTTCGTCTCTTCTGCGGGCGGCATCTTCGCACTCTTCGCTCCGGTACTGGGCTGGATTGGTACAGCGGTCACCGGCTCCGATACCTCCGCCAATGCCCTCTTCGCCAACCTGCAGGTAGCAGCGGCCGAGCGTATCAGCGTGAACCCGGACCTCATGCTGGCCGCTAATACCGCAGGCGGCGTTGTGGGCAAGATGATCTCCCCGCAGTCCCTCGCTATTGCGGCCACCGCTGTAAAGATGGAAGGCAAGGAGTCTGTCATCCTGAAAAACGTAGTGGGCTACTCCGTGGTCTTCTTGGCCGTTGTGTGCATCATCGTATTCTTGATGACCAACGCCCTAGGATTCCTCGTTCCCTAGGCATCTAGCTCTCCCTGGCTAGCTGGTTTCCCCACCAGCTAGCTATCACAGAGAAAACTCCCCACAGTGACGGCTACCGCTCAGGTATCCGCGCTGCGGGGAGTTGTGTATGTGCCGGTGATTGCGGCGTTTAGGACTCTTTGAAGAGGTCGTCGGTGATCGCTTGGTTAGTATCGGGGATATCAAGCTCTTCCGCTCGCTTATCGGCCATAGAAAGCAAGCGGCGAATACGCCCGGCTACCGCATCTTTAGTCATGGGAGGCTCAGCCAAGCGGCCCAATTCTTCCAGCGAGGCCTCACGGTGCTGCACGCGCAGGCGTCCTGCATCAGCAAGGTGCTCGGGGACGTCATCACCAAGGATCTCCATCGCTCGGTCAACGCGGGCCGCCGCGGTGACTGCAGCACGAGCCGAGCGACGGAGATTTGCATCATCGAAATTGTCCAAGCGCCGGGACGTATCGTGCGCCTCTCGCTTGACGCGCTTCTTTTCCCAGCTTAATCGCGTTTCTTGCGCGCCCATACGGGTCAACAGTGCCCCAATGGCATCGCCATCGCGGACAACGACGCGGTCTTCCCCGCGGGTCTCCTTAGTTTTGGCAGAAATGCCCAAGCGGCGGGCGCAACCCACTAGGGCCAATGCCGCCTCCTGGCACGGGCACGTAACTTCAAGCGCAGAAGAACGACCCGGCTCCGTGAGGCTGCCATGGGCTAGGAAGGCTCCGCGCCACGCTGCTTCGCTATCAGCGACGGTGCCGGAAATAACCTGCGGAGGAAGCCCCACTACCGCATGGCCGGAGCGGGTAATAAGGCCGAGACGGCGCGTAAGTTCCTTCGCCCCGGTGGAAATGCGCACCGTAACTCGGGATTTCTTCGTGGTTCCTGCTGGGCCCGCTACGTGACTATCAGCGGAAATCCCATAAAGCTCATCGAGTGCAGCGATCACGCGCCGCGCAATAGCGTGGCTTTCTAATTCCAACTCATAGGCCATGTTGTCGCCGGAAATATCTAGCTCGCCGGCGAATCGCAGCATCGCGGCTAGTTCGGCAGCGCGAGCGGACTGGCGTGGCACAACGACAGCCGTCAATTCTTCTTTGACCTGGTCGGTCAATGGTGTGGTCACCTAGTTCGCCCCATTTCTTTTCTCACAGTCACAAGATATACACACAGGCCAGAGCCGTTAAGCAAGGCCCGGTGCGGTGAAAGGATTTCTGCCATCATACCGCGCGCGCTCAGGCACCGCGCAGTCGGCCGAACCCGAACGACCCGAGCGATAGGACTTTGCCGAGATGTATCAGCTCCGGTTGGGATCGCCAGTGTTGCGATAGTCCGAATATAGGTCGAGGAGTGCCGCAGACAGCTTCTCCGGATCGTGTTTATTGATGCTCCGGCCATTGTCATCAACTTCGCTCACATCCGCGAACGTGGCACGGGCACCAAGGGACTGGGCGGCGCGCTGGATATACACGCGCTCACTATCAGTAGGCAAAGCCGCCCCGTCCACCAGAATGCGATCAATGCGCAAATCCGGAGCGTGCTGAGAAAGCACATGCAAATGGCGCTCTGCGGAAAAACCATGCGTTTCGCCCGGCTCGGCGGAAAGGTTTAAAACAACTACGCGCAGCGCATCAGATGCAGAAATGGCTTCCACGACCTCAGGCACGAGAGTATGTGGCAATACCGAACTAAACCAAGAACCCGGGCCAATAGTAATTAGGTCCGCGCGCTCAATGGCATCGAGGACATCCGGATTTGCTTTGGGGTTTTCCGGCACGATGCGCACACGCCGGACTTGCCCCGGTGTGGAGGCAACCGCGACCTGCCCCCGGACTTGGCGCATGACACGGGGGTCGTCGTCAAGCCCGGCTACTTCCGCCTCAATCTCTAAGGCTTGGTTGACCACAGGGAATACCCGGCCCTGGGAATTAGTAAGCTCTGCGATGGTATCTAACGCGGCCTGGTAATCACCGAGCACCTCGGTCAACCCTGCAATCATTAGATTGCCCACCGCATGCCCCGCCATTGCACCGGTGCCTCTAAAACGGTGCTGCAAGGTACGCGCCCAGAGGTCACCCACCGGATCACTATTAGCCAACGCAGCTAGCGCCATGCGCAGATCTCCAGGCGGGATTATTTCTAGCTCGCGGCGCAATCGGCCGGAGGAGCCACCATCATCTGCAACAGTAACAATGGCGGAAATGTCGCCTGCTCCGCTCAATCGGGCGGACAAAAGAGTCTGATAAAGTCCATGGCCGCCTCCTAGGCAGACCATGTGTGAAGGATTGGTCATAAAAGCGTTAAAACTCCTGCGCTCTAGCCTCGAGCAATATCCCTGTGCAAGGTGCTGACGTCCAAAATGTCATTGTCCCGCAACCGTGCCGCAATAGCCTCTGCTACGGCAACGGAGCGGTGATGGCCACCCGTACAGCCCACGCCTAAAGTTATGAAATTCTTCCCTTCGTGCCGGTAACCATCCAGCATGGTGGAAAACATCCTTATGAAATTATCCACGAATTCCTGTGCCGCTGGCTGTGAGAGCACATACTGAGCAACCGGCTCATCCGTGCCACGGTATCTACGCAGCTCTGGTACCCAATAGGGATTGGGTAGGAAACGCACATCAACCACCAAGTCTGCATCGCGGGGTGAACCATTTTTAAAACCAAAGGATTCAACGGTCACATGCTGCTTTTCATTTTGCATCTCACCAAACGCCGCCTCAATAGCACGCCGGAGATCATGAATGGATAGGTTGGTGGTGTCAATAATGATGTCTGCATGAGCTCGCACGTCTGCTACTGCTTGACGCTCGCGTTGAATGCCTACCTTGAGGGTGTCGCCCTCCTGCAATGGGTGGGTGCGCCGTACTGAATCAAAACGACGAATGAGCACATCATCACGCGCATCCAAAAAGAGCACAGTGGGCTTCATATGCAATTCTGTGAGCTCTTCCATAATCTCTAGCAGAGACCCTGGAAACATGCGCGAGCGCACATCCGTTACGGCAGCAACCTTGCCCACCGGAGTTTCTTCCTGGTTGCACAGCTTAAGCAGATCCACAATGGCGCGAGGCGGAATATTATGGGCCACATAGTAGCCCTTATCCTCAAATACTTTGGCAGCGGAACTCAACCCGCCGCCGGACATGCCGGTTATCAAAATGGGTGGAGTTTCGAAATGCGTCATGCCCCTCAGTCTAGCGCTTTAAGATTCGCCGCTCCTAGGAGAATGCCCCTTATTTACCCGTAGAATCGTGCAAATTCTCGTACACGGTCTGGGCTAGCTTTGGCCCAAAGCCATCTACCTCACAGATCTCTTCCACCGTGGCGGCCTTGAGCTTTTTCACCGAGCCAAAATACTTCACCAGATCGGTGCGCCGCTGCGGACCTAGGCCCGGAACGGAGTCGAGTACTGAAGAGCGCATTCGCTTAGAGCGCTGTTGCCGATGATAAGTGATGGCAAAGCGGTGCGCTTCATCGCGAATTTGCTGCAGGAGAAAAAGAGCTTGCGAGTTTCGCGGCAAAATGACCGGCTCATCATCACCGGGAACCCAAATTTCCTCGAGGCGCTTGGCCAGGCCCACCAAGGTCACATCCACAATGCCCAACTCATCGAATACCTCTTGAGCTGCGGCAACCTGGGGTGCGCCGCCATCCACAATGAAAAGCTGCGGTGGATACGCAAAGCGTCGGCCTGCCTCGGCAGATTCTTCCGCCACTTTTTCTTCCGCGAAAGAAGACTCTTCTACTTCCTCATCCGGTTGGGCCAGCTTGTCTTCCTTATAACGCTTAAACCGACGGCGAGTGACTTCTGCGATAGATCCGACGTCATCAGAGCGGCCATCGCCCGCTGCCTCTTTAATGCGGTAGCGCCTATAGTCCGACTTTTTGGGCAAGCCATCTTCAAAAACCACCAAAGAAGCAACCACATCTGTGCCCTGAATATGGGAGATATCGGTACATTCGATGCGCAATGGGGCTTGCTCCATGCCCAAAGCCTCTTGAATATCTTGCAAAGCCGCCGACCGGGCGGTGAGGTCTCCCACCCGCTTGAGCTTGTGCTGGCGCAACTGCTCCTTGGCGTTTTTCTCCACCGTGGCCATGAGCTGTTTTTTATCGCCGCGCTGGGGAACGCGCAGGTCCACCTGGGCACCGCGCAGTTCCTCTAAGAGGGCGACGACCTGATCGGGTTCATCCGGCAGGGCCTGCACCAAAATTTGGCGTGGGATGACTTGGACACGGCGGGACTTCATGTGCGATTCCTGGTCCACCCCGCGCCGTTTTACGTCCGCAGCAAGCGCGGCGTCCTCGCGCGCCTCCTGCTTCTCGCGCTCCACTGCATCCGAATAAAACTGGATGAGGAAATTTTGTACCAATGCCGGCAGCGCGGGATCAGGCTGGCCTTCTTCCAAGGGCTCAGAGCTAGCTTGGTCACCGGCGCGTTCTACTACCCACCCGCGCTGCCCGCGAATGCGTCCGTCACGCACATGGAAAATCTGTACCGCTGCTTCGAGTTCATCCGAGTTAAAAGCAATGAGATCGGCATCTGTACCGTCGGTGAAGACCACGGCCTGTTGCTCCATGAGCTTGTCAATAGCGCCCAAGTCATCGCGCAGGCGTGCGGCGCGTTCGAACTCTAGATTCTCGGCGGCCTGCTCCATGTCATGGGTGAGTTTGCGGCGGACTGCACCGGTGTTTCCATTCATGAATGAAACGAGTTCATTGACGGTATCCCGGTGTTCTTCCTTGCTTACCCGGCCGATGCAGGGCGCATCGCATTTGCCGATATAGCCCAATAGACACGGTCGCCCAAGGCGCTCGTGCCTGTTATAAACGCCCTTGGAACAGGTGCGCATGGGAAAGACGCGGGTGAGCAGGTCTAGGCTTTCACGCACGGCCCAAGCATGGGAATACGGGCCGAAGTAGCGCACGCCTTTGCGGCGAGGGCCGCGGTAGAAAAAGGCGCGAGGAACTGTTTCTCCGACCGAAACCGCGAGCATAGGATAGGTTTTATCGTCGCGGTACATGACGTTGAAGTGGGGATCAAAGCGCTTGATCCACGTGTACTCCAACTGCAAGGCTTCTACCTCGCTGGCCACTACCGTCCATTCCACGGAATTGGCCGTGAGCACCATTTGGCGTGTGCGCGGGTGCAGCTGAGTAATGTCCTGAAAATAGTTCGATAGTCTCGCGCGCAGATTCTTGGCTTTGCCCACGTAGATTACGCGGCGGTTTTCATCGCGGAACTTATAGACGCCCGGGTCAGTGGGAATGGTTCCCGGAGCCGGGCGGTAGGTAGTGGGGTCAGCCAATTGTTAATCCTGTGGCATGTACTTAGCTTCCACGTCGCGGAAGCGGCGAACGTTGTCGATGACGGTGTCTTTGTCACCAGACTGCAAAGCCCAGACGGGAACGAACTCGAACTCGGGAAGCTCAAGACGCGCCATACGTTGGCCCACGGGGAAGGACAGCCCATAGACCACCTGCCAGGGATAAAAGCGGGTACCCACAATATTGCGGACCTCTACCCCATCCTCATTGGCGCGCAGGCGCGGCCGGTTAAGGGCAACCCAAGACAAAATGGAAATAAGGAGGCCCACGCCGGGAAAGGCGAATTTATCAATGGTGGTGACATGCGCGCCGGTAAAAGACACATCCAAGGTGATTCCCATGAAGATATGGATAGCCATAACGAGGATCACCCAGCCGATTGCCACCTTACGCAAAAAGGGCGAGGTCGCCTTAAACTCCCACGGCTTAGACGTTGTCTGGGCAAAGGGATCGGCACTGGTATAGGCCAATACTTCGGCGTCGCTAAGCTGCCGGCTTCGCTGCGGATTCTTTGGGGCCTGCGCCTCGTTCATGTGCATACTCCTCTGGAACACCCCACAGTCCATCGTGGTGATCTAGCGTGGGGCGCTGACGCATTGCTAAAAGTTACTTATCTGCTGCGTTTAGTCTACGCAACTGCAGGGCGGTATCTAAAGCCGCCATCATTGCCTCGGCGCCCTTGTTTTCTGCCGAGTCTGCAAAGCCGGCGCGATCAATGGCCTGCTGCTGGTCATTGACGGTAAGGACGCCGTTCGCTACCGGGGTGGATTCATCGAGCGCGATGCGGGTAAGCGCCTGGGTAACCGAGTCACAGACGTAGTCAAAATGCGGCGTTCCCCCACGGATAACGCAGCCCAATGCCACCACTGCATCGTATGCGCGGGCGGCCGCCTGGACAACAACGCCAAGTTCCAAGGCGCCAACTACGCGGTACTCGGCAACCTCGGCGCCATTTTCCGTAGCGGTCTCTACCGCTTGGGCGTGGAGCTGATCGCAGATCTCCGCGTTCCATGTCGCAGTCACCACGGCAACGCGCAGTCCACTGCCATCTACCTGGGCAATTTCGGGTAGGCCTTCTTTACTCATTTCTTTCCTTTCGCGTGATCTCCACAGAGCTACTAAAGATCTACTTATGCGCCTCATCCCACTGGGCAACCTGCGGAAGATCGTGGCCCATGCGGTCGCGCTTCGTACGCAGATATTCAATATTATCCGCATGCGCCGGGGTTGCTAGCGGGGTGTGATGACCTGCATCCACACCAAAACCGCTCAGGCCTTCGCCCTTATGTGGGTTATTAGTCAGCAGGTTCGCGGACTCTATGCCAAGATCACGCAGGATCTGGCCGGCTACGGAATACTCGCGTGCGTCTTCGGGCAGGCCCTGTTCTAGGTTGGCATCGACGGTGTCCATGCCAGAATCCTGCAGCCGGTATGCCTCCAACTTATGCAACAGACCAATGCCACGGCCTTCCTGACCGCGCAAGTAGATAACCACGCCGTTGCCTTCCTGACTGATACGGCGCATGGACTCATGTAGTTGCGGACCGCAATCGCAGCGCCGCGAGCCGAAGGCATCACCGGTCAGGCATTCCGAATGGACTCGCACCATGATCTCACGCGCGCCGCGCAGTTCGGCGGGATCGCCTGCCACCAACGCGACATGCTCCTGTCCATCTATTTCATGGCGATAGCCAATGGCGGTGAAATGACCATACTCGGTGGGAAGCTGGGTGCTTACCTGGCGAATGACCTGGTTCTCATTATGGCGGCGCCACTCGATGAGCTGTGCAATAGAGATCATGGACAGGCCGTGCTTATCTGCGAAGCGGCGCAGCTCTGGCGACCGTGCCATGTCCGTGGGGTCATCCTCAGAAACGATCTCACACAGCACACCGGCTGGGCGCAGGCCCGCCAATCGGGCAAGGTCAATGGAAGCCTCCGTATGGCCATCACGCTCTAGAACACCACCAGGGCGCGCGCACAACGGCACCACGTGACCCGGGCGGGTGAATTCGCCCGGCGTGGTATCAGGGTTTGCTAGCCGGCGAATAGTTGCTGCCCGCGAGGTCGCAGAAATACCGGTACTACCCGTAGCTGCGTCCACCGTCACCGTATAAGCGGTGCCGCGCACATCCTCGTTGACCGCCAACATCGGCGGTAGATTCAGGCGGTTACAATCTTCTGGCAACAATGGTGCGCAGATATATCCAGAAGAGTAGCGCACCATAAAGGCCACCAGTTCCGGGGTGGCTAGCTCAGCGGCGAAAATCAGGTCGCCTTCATTTTCGCGATCCTCGTCATCGATAACAACTACCGGCTTACCAGCGGCGATATCCGCTATGGCCTGCTCAATGGAATCAAGACGGATACAATTATCACTCGCGCTCATAAGGTAGCAGTCTAGTCCTTGCCCTCAGGGGTTAGCGCTTCGGGGTGAAGCATCTTTTCTACGTACTTGGCCAGCACATCCACCTCGAGGTTGACTTCTCCTCCAACTGGCAATGCACCGTGAATAGTGTCCCGCAAAGTGGTGGGGATAAGGGATACTTCGAACCAGTCCGGCCCCACGGCGCTAACAGTCAGCGAGGTGCCGCTAACGGCAATTGAGCCTTTTTCTACGACGTACCGGGCAAGCTCGGTGGGCAAGCTAAACCGGAGGATATCCCAGTTCTCGGAGGTAGTCCGGCTCTGCAGCGTCGCGGTGCCATCCACGTGTCCTTGCATGATGTGACCGCCTAGCCGGGTGGTAGGCAGCAATGCCGGTTCCACATTGACCGAATCGCCCTCAGCTAGGCGGCCCAGAGCTGTCCGGTCGAGGGACTCCTGCATCACATCTGCGCAAAATATATCTCCAGATAAATCCGCCAAGGTGAGGCATACGCCGTTGATAGCAATGGAATCCCCCAGTGCAGCCTCCGCGACGGTGCGCGGGGCGCGAATGCTCAAGCGCAAGGCGTCCGCGTGCGGTTCCATACCGGCTACGGTGCCCAACTCTTGTACTAGCCCAGTAAACACATCCAGCCTTTCTCGTTATCTGCTAATCCGCGCGTCTAGCGCACGTATTCAATTAGAACGTCATCACCCAGCGCCTTCATTCCCACGCGCTGGAATCGGGTGGCCCCCGCCAGAGTCTGGGACATGGGATGGGCGAGCACGCCACGGCCTTCCCCCAGCAACAGGGGCGCAATATAGGCAGAGATAGCATCGACCAAGTCGGCCTTGAGGAAGCTACTGGCGAGTCCGGCGCCGCCTTCTACAAGGACGTCGCGTGCCCCGCTGGCGTAGAGCTCGTATAACGCTTCCTCGATGCTGTCGTAGTGCTCGTACCCCAACTCGCGCAGGTTGCTGGCCGCATCACCGGCCGATTCCAAATCACGCTTGCCAATAATCACGCGGCGCGGCTGGTGTTCCCGCAAACTGCCGTCGCTAAACCGCGCGGTAAGTGACGGGTTATCAGCAAGCGCAGTGCCGGTGCCGACGATGATGGCGTCGCGGTGAGCCCTATCTGCATGCACCCAATCGCGCGCCGCTTCGCCCGTAATCCACTGGCTTGACCCATCCGCTGCGGCAGTAAAGCCATCCAGCGTCTGGGCGAACTTTAAGGTTACGTGCGGCCTGCGTGCTTTCATGGCAAAGAGCCAAGGCACGAGCGCATCATCGGCGTGCGGGGGCTTTTCCAGCTTGGCGACGTCCACCCCAGCCTCCGCCAACACGCGCGCTCCACCGGCGGCCTGCGGAGTGGGGTCTGCATGAAGGTAGTACACGCGAGCCACGCCGGCATCGATAAACGCCTGTGCGCACGGACCCGTGCGACCGGTATGCGCACACGGCTCCAAGGTGACCACGGCGGTGGCTCCTCGCGCCCTATCGCCAGCCTCGCGCAACGCCATGACCTCGGCATGCGCGCCTCCCACGGGCTGCGTAGCACCGACGCCCACGATGTCACCGGCAGTGGACACGATGACCGCGCCCACTGGCGGGTTGGGGCTCGTGGTTCCACGCACCTCAGCTCCCGCGGCCATTGCCCGAGACAGCGCTGCGGAAAGGGTACTCTCCTCTAGCTCCGCGCCCACTAGGCACCAGCCGCCAATTCACGCAGCTGATGTACGATCCCGGCGGGATCTTCTGCCTTGAATACGGCCGAGCCAGCTACAAAAGCATCGCACCCAGCCGCGGCGGCTTGGGCGATGGTGTCTGGCGAAATTCCGCCATCAATCTCGATGACGGTGTCGAGCCCCTGCTCATCAATGCTTTGGCGCAGCACCCGGACCTTTTCCAGCATCTCTGGCATGAATTTCTGCCCGCCAAAACCAGGCTCCACGGACATCACGAGCACCTCATCAAAGTGATGCAATTTATCCAGCCACGGTTCGATAGCCGTACCCGGCTTAATGGAAAAGGCAGCACGCACCCCTAGTTCTCGAATGCTCTGCGCCACATCCACCGCCGCCTGCTCATCGGCGACAGCCTCCACGTGGAAGATAATGGTATGCGCACCCGCCTTGGCATAGGTCTCCACCCATTGCTCGGGTTCCTCGATCATGAGGTGGACATCCAATGGTTTATTGGTAAGCCGATGGACCGTTGCCGTGATATCCGGGCCGAAGGACAGGTTGGGCACGAAGTGCCCGTCCATAATGTCCACATGGACCCAGTCTGCGGTTTCAATCGCCGCTAATTCCTCGCCCAAGCGAGAAAAATCAGCGGCCAAGATGGAAGGGGAAATAATCGGTGCGGACATGCCCACTAGTCTATCGCGATTAGTCAGCAGCGCGGCGCAGAGCCGCAAAGAACATAGCATCGGTACCGTGCCGATGTGGCCACATTTGCACGGATTTTTCGTGCCCCACATCGCCCATATCAGGAATGAGCCCATGTGCGTCTAGCTCTGTGGCACCGAGCTCGCGTACGGCGCGGTCGACGATGCCACGAGTCTCGCGCAAGTCTGGCGAACACGTGGAATAAATGACCACACCGCCTGGGCGCACCAGGTTTAAGGCCGAGGATAAAAGCTCAAATTGCAGCTGAGTAAGCTCGGCAATGTCGGACTCAGACTTGCGCCACCGCGCCTCGGGGCGGCGACGGAGTGCGCCGAGTCCGGAACACGGGGCATCGACAAGCACTCGGTCAAACCCCTGACCCACGCCCGGATTGCGTCCATCTGCCACATGAACGTCCACAGGTAAATCACTTACCGTTTTTTCAATCAGAGCCGCACGGTGCGGGGATACCTCCACCGCGTCCACGTGCGCGGAGTCGATGCGGGCAAGCGCACCCATTAAGGCCGCTTTACCGCCGGGACCGGCGCAGAGATCCAGCCACCGACCAGTGTCTTCGCCCTCCACCGGCGCTTCACATACCGCGCGGGCGATAAGCTGCGAGCCTTCATCTTGGACTGCAGCCAAACCCTGACGTACCGGCTCCAATTGGCCGGGATCGCCGGACTCCATATACACGGCGTAGGGGGAAAAGCGCCCTTCCTCATTGCCGGTCACAAGTGCTAATTCTTCGGCCGAGATTTCCCCGGGACGGGCCACCAGATGCACCGCAGGCCTATCGGAGTCCGCAGCCAGGGCGGCCTCTAGCTCGCCCAGCCCCAGCACACGACTAAACGATTCCGCGATCCAGGTGGGATGGGCATGTTTGAAGGCAATGCCGGCGATTTCTCCCTCCGGGGCAAGCTTGTCCAGCCACGCCTTGGCCGACGTGCGGGTAATGGTGCGCATAATGCCATTGGCAAAACCCTTGGCCTTGACCTCACCGCTGGCTTCCACCAAGCGCACGGTGGTATCAACCGCCGCATGGGCCTCCACGCGGGTATAGAGAACCTGATACGCGCCCAAGCGCAAGGCATCAACCACAGCTGGAGAAATGGCTTCGAGGCTGCGCGAGGAGCATTCTGCGATGACGGCATCTACTACGCCGAGGGTGCGGAGGGTGCCGTAGGTGATCTCGGTGGCAAAGGCGGCGTCTCGCCCGGTGAGCTTTTGCTTACGCAGTGCTGTGGGCAAGATGAGGTTGGCAAAGGCATCGTCATCGCTCACCCGACGCACGACGTCGAAAGCCACCGCACGCGGCGCGTCCACACCAGCGGTCAGTGCAGCCTGAATCAGACTGCCTTCCTGGCGCTTGCCGGAACGCTGACCAGAAGCATGAGCCTGTCGACCTCTGCGGTGGCCGTTACGTCCACCATGTTGCTGCTGGTGCGGGCGGCCACCACGGCCTTTCGCTCCACCGGATTTCCGGGGGTCCTGCGGCTTGCCTTCCGGCGACTTATCACCAGATTTACTACGGGAACGGAAACCACCACTCATTGGAACTTCACCTCGGCATCCTTGCCTAGTCCGCGGGCCCAGTCGGCCGCATTCATCATTTTCTTGCCTGGTGGCTGGATTTTACCCAGCTGGACCGGCTGCGTTGCGGTACCAACAAAAACGGCGTTCTTTGCAATGTAGAGCTGCCCAGGCTCTAAGTGCTCCGGTACCGCGGCTGCTGCCTCCACGGGGCTTACTGGTCCCACTTTTACCCGGGCCTCGTCCCACATGGTCCATGCGCCAGGACCTGGGGTGTGCGCACGAATATGCCGGTCGATGGCAAAGGCAGGCTGGGACCACTCCACGCGAGCTTGTGCGGTAGAGATTTTCGGGGCATAGGTGGCCTCGCCCTGCTGCGGTTGTGCCTCCAACTGACCCGCCGCTAGGCCATCCATGGTGGCGACGAGCAGATCGCCGCCGGAATAGGCAAGGCGAGTGAGCAGGTCATCGGCAGTATCGGTGGTGCGGATTTCCTCCGTCACGGTGCCCAGCACCGGACCGGTATCTAGGCCTTCTTCAATGCGGAACGTAGATGCGCCGGTAATCTCATCACCGGCAGCTATGGCAGCTTGTACCGGTGCCGCGCCACGCCATGCCGGGAGCAGGGAAAAATGCAGGTTCACCCAACCATGCTGCGGCAGCTCCAGCAGGTCCTTGGTGACCAGATTGCCATAAGCCACCACCGGAATTGCCTCGGGTTCGAGCTCCCGCAGGCGGGCACGCAGGGCCTGCCCGTCCTCCGTGTCTGGACGCAAGCTGCTAGGAGTTAGCACTTCGATGCCATGTTCTTGGGCTACTGCTTTCACCGGGCTGGGGTGAAGGCTACGGCCGCGGCCCTTCCTAGCATCTGGGCGGGTAATTACCGCCACCACCTCATGCGAGGAGGCAATTAGCTTTTCCAAGGCCACAACAGCGGGCTCAGGGGTACCGGCAAAAATAATCCGCATGCGGGGAAACTCTCCTATTAATCTCGTTCAAACTACTAGGCTACAACGCCGTAGCGCTGCCGCCACAGTAAGCGGGCTATGAGGCGTTAAACCACTCGGATTCACGGATGGCGCGCATAACGTCTTTTCGGTCCACGGCATCGAGGCGCTGCAGGAAAAGCACTCCATCGAGATGGTCTGTTTCATGCTGGATGCACCGAGCCATCAGCCCCGCGGCCACCATGGATAAGGGGCGGCCCTCTATATCCTGACCGCTGACAAAGACGCGGTTGAAGCGGGTGGTTTGCGCGCTAATGCCGGGAATAGAAAGACATCCTTCCGGGCCTATTTGCTGCTGCGCGCCCAACGGCGTCCAGACGGGATTAACAATCGCGCCACGCAAGCCAGATTGGGTATGCGAGCAGTCATAGACAAAAATCCGTTTGAGTATGCCCACTTGATTGGCCGCCAGCCCTACTCCCCCAGCTTCGTCCATGGTCTCGAGCATACCGTTGGCCAAAATGCGCAGTCCGCGATCGAACGTGCTTACTTCTTCTGCGCGACTGCCCAGGACAGGGTCGCCGTAGATACGGATTCCGCGAAGAGACATGGCAATCACACCTTTCTGATGCGCCGAAATAAAGCCGGCCTGACAATGGAGGGTTTCCCCGTCGAGACTAGCGCATAAGCCCTAGCCACCCGATACGGCTAACCCACGTGGATAGGATCAACCACGATACGCAGTGGCAAGTCATCCTTGCGCGCGCTACGCGCCGCGTTTGCACTGCGCAAGGCGCGCCCTAATTGGGAACGAGGCCCCAGTGGGGTGCGGATCACCAGCCGCTGCGCGGGACCAAAGCGCTGGCTATCGTAGTCGCCGGGCAGGCTATGGCCCGGGGGAAGAGGAACTGGGCCCAAAACCTCCGCATGCTCAGGAAGATCCACAAGCTCAGCAAAGCCATCCAGGGACGCATCCGCACCATCAATGGCGGCAAAGTGCACCGCAGGTGGGAATCTTACTTCTCGTCGGGCAGCAAGCTCGGCTGCGGCCGCGCCAACCATATCCCAGCGCAAGAAATGCTGAACCACGCTAAGAGACTCATCGGCAGCCACAATTACCCGGCCGCCCTTGAAATGCGGCTGCACTAGCGTGGCCGCCTGCGCCCACTTCGATAACGTGTCTTCAGTAGCACGCAGATCTTGGCGGTTGAGCAATGCACCAGCGTCCAAGAGCAGCGCCGCACCGTAGGCGCCATCTCGTACATTCGGTTCGGCGCCAGGGGTGGCGATGACAAGGGCCGGCGCATTATCCACTGCCTCGAGGATCTTATTTCCGCCAGAGACCACTACCCGGGTATTAGGAAAGGCACGGCCCAATTCCTCCGCGGTGCGCTCTGAGCCTAAAACGATGGCGCGCAGGCGCGGGGATCCGCATTCACTGCAGCGATGGCGCGCCTCGATGCGACCGCACCAGCGGCAGGTGGGCATTCCTGTCTCCTCCGCGCCGCCCTTGCTTGGCGACGCCCCCGTCGGCGGCAGCGCCAATGGCCCGTTGCAGTGCCGGCAGCGCGCCGGCGCGCGGCATCGGCCGCAGGCCAAAATTGGTGCGTATCCCTTGCGCGGTACTTGCACCAATACCGGCTCTCCCCTATCCAGCGCCTGATGGGCGGCTTGGAAGGCCTGTGCCTGAACTGAAGTGGTGCCGCCTTCTAAATCGCGAGCAATCGATAGACCGAATGGGCCTACCGCCTCAATGGCTGGGCAACGCGCCCCGATCGTTTGTTCTTTGGCGACCACATCGTGCGCCCAGCCTGACTCCACGAGGAGCTGCGTTTCCGCAGTCCGCGAATGGTTTGCCAAGACCATGCTGCAACCTTCAAAAGCAGAACGGGTGGTTAGCACTTCCCTGGCATGGACATAAGGTTTGAGGTTATCTACCAAATTATCGTTGCCATCATCGAGGATAACCGCCAGCTGTAGATGTTTTACTGGGGCGAAGGCGGCGGACCTAGTACCAATTACGACGCGCGCCTGGCCTACCAGGGCTGATAGGTAGCGGCGGTAGCGGGCCTGCGGGCCCATACTATTAGTCAGCACTGTAATCTGCTTCGCCCCTAATACCTGGCGAAGGGCGGCTTCTACCGCATCAACGCTCTTCTGGTCCGGGGCAACTAAGAGCACCCCGCCTCCGTCTAACGCCACCTTGGCCGCGAGCGCAGCTAAGGCATGCGCCCAATCATCGCCCGGGGCGATTTGCCATGCGGCACGGGCGAGCTTGCCAGACAGGATTGAATCAACGAAAGCCTCACCATGCTCATAAGCAGACCACCCCGAAAGGTCAGGCTCGCTCGTGGTACCGAGCTCCTCCCACGGGGTTTCCAAATCGGATTCCTCCGCCTTGGCGTGCCTAGGTGGAATAGCAGAGCGGATAATATCTGAGCGCACTCCGCCATAGCGGTCCGCTAGGGCGTCGATAAGCCGGGCAAGCTGCGGCGGATACACCTGGAACGGTGAGATGATGCGCTCGATAAAGCGCAGGTTACCGCCAAATTCAGAATCATGCAGGCGCTCTAGCACTATCGCATCAACCAAGCGTCCATTAAAGCGGATGCGGACCTTTATCCCCGGTTGAACTTCCTGCGAATCTGCCTCTTCTATAAGGTAATCAAAGCCCCGATCGAGGTGCGCGACCCCTAAAAGAGGCAACACCCGCGCAACCGGTTTCCGGATGGCGGGTGTTTTCTTAGGCATAAGCCCCGATTTTACAGACCGGCGGCAGCGCGCAGTGCCTCTACTCGGTTCAACTGCTCCCACGGCAGCTCAACGTCGGTGCGTCCGAAGTGACCGTAGGCCGCAGTCTGGGCATAAATGGGCCGTAGCAGGTCGAGTTCGCGGATAATCGCGGCTGGACGCAGGTCGAATACCTGATTTACCGCAGCCTGAATATTCGCATCGCTCAGGCCTTCCTTGGCAGTGCCGAAAGTCTCCACGTACAAGCCCACCGGCTTAGCACGACCAATTGCGTAGGCAACCTGAACCTCGGCGCGATCCGCCAAACCAGCGGCGACGATATTCTTAGCCACCCAGCGCATTGCATAAGCAGCGGAGCGGTCTACCTTGCTGGGGTCCTTACCGGAGAAGGCGCCACCGCCGTGACGAGCCATACCACCGTAGGTATCGACGATGATCTTCCGGCCGGTAAGACCGGCATCACCCATGGGTCCACCGAGAATGAAAGACCCTGAAGGGTTGACCAACAACGTCGTGTCTTCGGTGTAGTACTTCTCCAAGCCCGCGTCCTTAATGACCCATTCAAGGACCTCGCTGCGCAATGGGCCCTCCAGCCAAGCGCTATCAACCTCAGTATCGTGCTGAGTAGAAATCACCACGGTATCTAGGTGGGAAGGCTCATTGTCATCGGTATAGGCGAAGGTCACCTGGGTCTTGCCATCCGGACGCAGGTGATCCACGATGCCCTCCTTGCGCACCTGCGTCAGGCGGCGAGAAAGCCGGTGTGCCAAGGCGATAGGCAGGGGCATATACTCGGCGGTCTCATTGGAGGCATAGCCGAACATCAAGCCCTGATCACCTGCACCAGCGGTGTCATTTTCCTCGTCATAGTCCTCGTCATGGGCGCGGGCTTCGGTGGAGTTATCTACGCCGGCGCCGATCTCCTGGGACTGCTCACCGATGGCAATATTGACACCGCAGGTATTGCCATCAAATCCCACCTCAGAGGAGGTAAAGCCAATGGACTTTAGGGTATCGCGCACGAGCGCCGGGATTTCTACATATGCCTCGGTGCGTACCTCTCCCACCACGTGAACCTGACCGGTGGTAACCAACGTCTCAACGGCGACGCGGGATACGGGATCCTTTTCCAGCAGGGCATCGAGGATGGCGTCCGAGATGGCGTCACAAATCTTATCGGGATGGCCTTCCGTAACGGACTCGCTGGTAAAAAGACGAGTTGCCACTGCAGCGTTATCAGTCACAAAAACTTCCTTCGTTCTCACTGTTGATTCGATGCTGTGGGTTTTCTACGCCCAAGCCTAATACCTCGCAATCCTAGACCAAGCGGTCTATAAATGCAATTTTAGCTGTCTACACCCGAAACATTTCATTCACAGCCGCCAAAATCTGTGCGGCGACTACTTGTTTCGAGCCATGTTCCACCCGTTGCGGCGCGGACTCTGGCCGCAAAATCCATCCCTCATTCGACTTTTGGCCAAAGGTCTTGGCCCTACCGACCTCATTGGCCATAAGCACATCGCAGCCTTTGCGAACAAACTTTTCTTGGGCATATTCCAAGGCAGACTTGTGGGCGTCACCCGTTTCGGCGGCAAACCCCACAATCACACACTCCGCCGGAATCTCCGAGCGCTCTCGTGCGGCCACAAGCCCTTTGAGGACATCCGGGTTTTCTACCAAATGTAGGGCCGAGAGTGCGTCGTCTGCTTGCCCCTTCTTCATCTTTGACTCAGCTGCCTCCGCGGGGCGGAAATCAGAAACTGCGGCAGCCATAATGATCACGTCCGCATCACGGGCCTCTTCGTGCATCGCTTCCTCCAGTTCCCGGGTGGAAACAATGTGGCGCACCTTCGCACCGCTGGGGACAGGCAGCTGCGCAGTATTCCCAGCCACAAGGGTGACCTGAGCCCCCTTCTGGGCGGCCCATTCCGCGAGCGCGAATCCCTGCCTACCAGAAGATCGATTACCCAAGTACCGCACTGGGTCCAGTTCTTCCTGGGTGCCTCCCGCTGATATGACTACCCTTTTGTCTTGCCAGGTATGTTCAACCCGGTAACCAGCCAATTCGGTGCGCACTACCTCAGCAATCTGCTCCGGCTCCGGAAGGCGACCAGGACCTGAGTCCTTGCCGGTCAAACGGCCATGGGCGGGCTCAATAACCGTAATACCGCGCCGCCGCAAAGTAGCGACGTTGTCTTGCGTGGCGGGATTGTGCCACATCTCTGTATGCATGGCCGGAGCAATGATGACCGGGCACGTCGCCACCAACACGGTCGCCGTAAGTAGATCATCAGCCCGACCGGCGGCCAGTCGCGCGATTAGATCCGCAGTTGCGGGCGCAATTACCACAGCATCCGCCCGCTGCCCGATGTTAACGTGCTGCACCTCATCCACAGCCTCAAAAACGCTGGTGGAAACCGGGTGGCCGGACAGGGCTTCAAACGTTGCAGCGCCAACAAAGTTTAGTGCGCTTTCCGTAGGGACAACGCGCACATCATCGCCCGCCTCCTTGAGATTGCGCACAAGGTGGCACGCTTTGTAGGCGGCGATGCCGCCAGCAACGCCTACAACAATATTGCGAGAGCTATCTTTTTCAATCACACCGCACGATGGTACCTGGCGGCACAAAGAAAGGCCCCACTCGCCGCCCCGGGAAGGTGCACCCCTAGCCGGGGATACACGTCCGTGGCGACGCGTGGAGCCTACAAGCTATTGCACGCTTGTGCGCTAGCTACTTGCCTTCCTCGTGGTCCAGCAAGCCAGCGTCAATTTCGCGCAATGCGATGGACAAAGGCTTTTCGCCTGGCTCTGGAGTAACCAGTGGGCCTACGAATTCGAAGACACCTTCATCCTGCTCTTGGTAGTAGCTATTGATCTGGCGGGCGCGCTTAGCAGCGAAGATGACCAAAGCGTACTTAGAGGAAACCTTGTCCAAAAGCTCATCGATCGGGGGATCAGTAATGCCGATCGGATCATCAAATACTGGCTCCGCCTTTGCGGCTTCAGTGTTAGAAGGGGTGGTCACGTTAGTCACATGCACCTTTACATTGATTGAAGATGGTCAAAAAGGAGGTCTATGCCTGCAGGATATCACTGATGGCAGCCACTGCCTGGTCCAAATCCTCGTTAACAACGACGTGGTCGAACTCATCCTGTGCGGCTAGTTCCTCATGCGCAGTTTGCAACCTACGGTCAATGACGTCTTGCGGCTCGGTACCGCGGCCGGTGAGCCGCTCCACAAGCACGTCCCATGATGGGGGTGCCAAAAAGACCAAGTCTGCCTCCGGCAGTGCTTTCTTAACACTCCTAGCGCCCGCAAGATCAACCTCAACGAGCACTGGGCGTCCTGCGGCCAAAGCTTCCTCTACCGGCTGAGCAGGGGTTCCAGAGCGCTGCAATCCACCGTGAATATCAGCCCATTCGAGCATTTCCCCGGCGTCGATTCGCTGCTGGAAGGCTTCTGGGGTGACGAAGAAGTAGTCGACACCATCCTGCTCCCCGGGACGGGGCTGGCGCGTAGTCATCGACACGCTAAAGTACAGCCCCTCGACGTCACTGCGCAGACGCGAAACCACGGTGGATTTTCCCACTGCGGATGGCCCCGCCAGAACGACGAGGCGACCGCGTGCAGTTGCGTCAGCCATGGTTGTAACTATTCGCCGTAACCGAAACGCTCGAGGAGAGCACGACGCTGACGCTCACCCAAGCCGCGCAGACGACGGGTCTGAGCGATCTCCAGGTCCTCCATGATTTCCTTAGCCTTGACCTTGCCAACCTTCGGCAGAGCCTCGAGGAGTGCAGAAACCTTGGTCTTGCCGATGATCTCATCGGTCTCAGCCTTTTCGAGCACGTCCTTCAGGTCGGTCTCGCCGCGCTTGAGCGCAGCCTTGAGCTCAGCGCGAGCCTTACGGGCCTCAGCGGCCTTTGCGAGAGCTTCCTTGCGCTGCTCATCAGTCAACTTTGGAAGGGCCACGGGTTTCCTCCGATTCATTAGATTGATTCTGTTACGTCTAGTACTTGGTACCAGATTACGGTTGCCTAACGCAGTTTATACACCGCGGAAAGTTATCAATAACCTTCGGGCAAACCGACTTCTTGTAATCCTAGCACTGCTCATTGAACGGTGACGATTAGCGGGTCCAAAAGCACGCCTATTTTAGCACGTCACCGCACATACCTTAAACAAAGTACCAGGTAAGCAGCGCGGCCAGTAATCTGCCACGCCGCCCCTTTTAGTCCCGGAACTCCTGAGCCACGCGATTCACCGCTTTGCGCAGGTCAGCGAGAGCAGGGCCTTGTTCCAATACTGCTCGGGACACGTTCGCGAATCCCAGCGATGGCCGAGCAGAGACAATGCTGTGCACTTGCTCTGGGCCAGCACCTTGGGCGCCAACGCCTGGCAGAAGAACCGGGCCATTGAGCGCATCCAGGCGAGGTGGATTGTCCAAAGTAGCCCCAACGACTACCCCGATGTCTCCCGGCTTGTCGGCCTTGTGCGCCGCTACATTGAGCGCGGCACATTCATCGACCACTCCTTGTGCGATGGTGCTCTCCTCGCCTACTGGGACGGCTTGGATGGCACGTGCCTCCGGGTTGGAGGTAGCCGCCAAGACGAATACGCCGCGTCCGGTTTCTTCGGCCTTGCTAAACACCGGGCCTAACGCACCAACGCCTAGATAGGGAGACACGGTCACCGAATCTGCGCGCAGGGGTGAGCTATCACCTAGCCAAGCATCTGCGTAGCCGGCCATGGTCGAGCCAATATCGCCACGCTTGGCATCGGCCACGGTCAGGCATCCCACCTCGCGTAGGGACGCCAAGACGTCCTCGAGGACCGCAAACCCCTGGGAACCGAAGCGCTCGAAGAAGGCAACCTGCGGCTTTACCAAGGCAGCGGTATCGCTGAAGGCTTCTACGCAGCGCATGCTGAAGGTCCGAAGACCATCAGCGGTGGGCTCCAGTCCCCACTTTTCCAGCAGATACGGATGCGGGTCTATACCCACACAGAGGCGACCACGCGCCTGGCCCGCTGCCTCAAGCAGCTCACCAAATCCCTTAGTTTTGTGGGCCATGCTCAAGCTCCTGAAGCGCGCGTACCTGCAGGTTGCCAATGCGCATCGCTTCGATACCTTGGACGGCTGCGGTTACGCCCTGCACGGTGGTTACCAGCGGGATTTCCATGTGGACCGCGGCAGCGCGGATATCGTAACCGTCGTGGCGCGCGCCTGCAGAGCCCGCAGGGGTGTTGAGAATCCAGTCGATTTCACCGTTGAAGATCTTATCCACGATGGACTCTTCGCCTTCCTTAGCCTCAGAGACCTTGGCGGCAACCTCACATTCGATGCCATTGCGGCGCAGCATCTGCGCCGTACCGGCGGTAGCGACGATGTTGTAACCCATGTTCGCCAAGCGCTGGATCGGGAAAATCAAGGTGCGCTTGTCCCGGTTGGCGACGGATACGAAGATAGTGCCCTCCGTAGGCGGCACGGCGAAGGCAGCGATTTCGCCTTTGGCGTAGGCCGCACCGAAGTTGGTAGCCAAGCCCATAACCTCACCGGTGGACTTCATTTCCGGCGACAGCAGCGTATCGAGCAGGCTGCCATCGGTCCGGCGGAAGCGGTTAAACGGCAAGACCGCTTCTTTGACTGCGATCGGGTGCTCCAGCGGCAAGGAACCACCGTCATATTCAGAAGGAATCATGCCTTCGGCGCGCAGCTCCGCGATGGTAGAGCCCATCATGACGCGAGAAGCTGCCTTAGCTAGTGGAACGCCGGTCGCCTTGGAGACAAATGGCACGGTACGGGAAGCACGTGGGTTGGCCTCGATGACGTAGAGGATGTCGTCCTTCAGGGCGAACTGAACGTTCATCAGGCCCTTGACGCCAATACCCTCCGCTAGAAGTCGGGTGGAGGTACGGACCTTTTCGATATCCTCTGGTCCCAGTGTCATAGGCGGCAGTGCACAGGAAGAGTCACCCGAGTGGATGCCGGCTTCCTCGATGTGCTCCATCACACCGCCCAAGTAGACCTCGTTGCCGTCGCAGAGTGCGTCGACGTCGATCTCGATCGCGGAATCTAGGAAACGGTCCACCAGGACCGGGTGGTCCGGGGAAAGCTCGGTAGCACGCTCGATATAGTCTTCCAGCGCCTTTTCGTCGTAGACGATCTCCATACCACGGCCGCCCAGGACATAGGACGGGCGGACCAATACTGGGTAGCCGATAGAGGAGGCAACCTCGCGCGCCTCAGCAAAGGAGGTGGCGGTGCCATACTCTGGTGCTGCCAATTCGGCTTCGTCGAGGACCTTGCCAAACTCGCCGCGGTCCTCAGCGGAGTCAATAGCTGCTGGGCTGGTGCCAACAACTGGTACTCCTGCCTCCTCCAATCGGGCTGCAAGGCCCAGTGGAGTCTGGCCGCCGAGCTGAACAATGACGCCGGCAACATCACCGGAAGCGGCCTCCGCGTGGTAGACCTCCATAACGTCCTCGAAGGTCAACGGCTCAAAGTAGAGGCGGTCCGCGGTGTCATAGTCAGTGGACACGGTCTCTGGGTTGCAGTTGACCATGACGGTCTCATAGCCCTGCTCCGAGAGCTCGAGAGCTGCGTGCACGCAGGAGTAGTCAAATTCGATACCCTGACCGATGCGGTTCGGTCCGGAGCCCAGAATAATGACCTTACCCTTGGAGCCCTCCGGTGCGGGGCGAACCTCGGTCTCGGCTTCCGGATCAAGCTCATAGGAGCTGTAGTGGTATGGGGTCTGTGCCTCGAACTCGCCGGCACAGGTGTCAACGGTCTTGTAGACAGGGCGGATACCCATGCGCCAGCGCAGGCTGCGTACGCCATCTTCGCCGTTGAATTCGGGGCGGAGGGCGGCAATCTGGGCGTCGGAAAGCCCAAAGACCTTGGCCTCGCGCAGCAGCTCCTCGGTGAGCACTGGGGCATCGATAAGCTCCTGGCGGAAGGCGACCAACGTGGCCAGCTCAGCAATGAACCACGGGTCTACGCCGGAAGCCTCATGGACCTCGTCCACCGAGGCGCCGAGGCGCAGGGCCAATTCAATGTCGTACATGCGGCCCTCGGTCGGGCGCTCTAGATCCTTGAGTACCGCCTTGAGGTCACCAGCGCGCTCGCCGGCGAAGTACTCATCTGGCTTGGTCCAGAAGCCATTGGGCTTGTTTTCCAAAGAACGCATGACCTTATTGAGGCCCGCGATGTAGTTGCGGCCAATTCCCATGGCCTCGCCCACGGACTTCATGGTGGTCGTCAAGGTATCGTCTGCGCCTGGGAACTTCTCAAAGGCAAAGCGCGGGGCCTTGACAATGACGTAGTCCAAGGTGGGCTCGAATGCGGCCTTGGTTTCGCCGGTGATGTCGTTTTGTACCTCATCCAAGGTGTAGCCGATGGCGAGCTTGGCAGCCAGCTTGGCAATGGGGAAACCGGTGGCCTTGGACGCCAGCGCGGAGGAACGAGACACGCGCGGGTTCATCTCGATGACGATAATGCGGCCATCATCCGGGTTGACGGCGAACTGGATATTGCAGCCGCCGGTATCGACGCCGACCTCACGGATAATCGCGATACCAAGGTCGCGCATCTTCTGGAACTCACGGTCGGTCAGGGTCAGCGCTGGGGCAACCGTAACGGAATCGCCGGTGTGCACGCCGAGGGCGTCAACGTTTTCGATGGAGGCCACGACCACGACGTTGTCGTCGCCATCGCGCATGAGCTCGAGCTCGTATTCCTTCCAGCCGAGAATAGACTCCTCAATAAGCACGTTGGCCTCAGGGGACGCGGCCAGGCCGCCGCCGGCAATGCGGTCTAGGTCCTCATTATTGAAGGCCAGACCTGAGCCCAAACCACCCATGGTAAAGGAGGGGCGGACCACTACAGGCAGGCCGAGCTTGTCGACGGTCTCGTGTACCTCATCCATGTTGTGGCATACCGCGGAGCGAGCGGACTCGCCGCCAATGGAGGCGACAATATCCTTGAATTTCTGGCGGTCTTCGCCGCGCTCAATGGCGTCAATATCGGCGCCGATGAGCTCAATGCCGTACTTGTCCAGAATCCCCTTGCGGTCCAACTGAACCGCCGCATTCAGCGCGGTCTGACCGCCCAGGGTGGCCAGCACGGCGTCAATGGGGTGGCCCTCTTCTTGCTCTTTGACCAGAATCTTTTCGATGTAGTCCGGCTCAATGGGCTCGACGTAGGTGTGGTCCGCGAACTCGGGGTCCGTCATGATGGTGGCCGGGTTGGAGTTGACCAGGGTCACCCTCAAGCCTTCCTCCTTGAGCACGCGGCAGGCCTGCGTGCCGGAATAGTCAAACTCGCAGGCCTGGCCGATGACGATAGGGCCGGAGCCGATGACCAGGACGTGGTTGATGTCGTTGCGCTTTGGCATAGTTTTTCTTCCTTTTCCTGGTTGTTTACTTATTCGGGGTGTGGTTAGCCATCAGTTCTTCGAACTGATCAAAAAGTGGATTGGCATCGTGCGGTCCAGCTGCGGACTCGGGGTGATACTGCACGGAATAGGCCATGCCATTCCTCAAAGCAACGCCCTCTACGGTGTCGTCATTGAGGCAGATGTGGGTGACCTGCGCGAGGCCAAAGTCCGTGGCGAACTCTGCGTCCTTGCTGTCTAGGTCATAGCCTTCCGGTGCCTTGAGCGCGAAGCCGTGATTCTGCGAGGTGATGTCGATCTTGCCGGTTAAGTTATTGCGCACCGGAACGTTGATGCCGCGGTGACCGAACTTCATCTTGTAGGTATCCAGGCCCAGCGCGCGCCCGAGGAGCTGGTTGCCAAAGCAGATGCCGAAGAACGGAATCTTTGCTTCAAGTACTTGCTTGATGATGCCTACCATCTCATCGGCCGTAGCCGGGTCGCCCGGGCCATTGGAGACGAAGACGCCATCCGGGTTATAGGACTTCACCTTGTCAAAGGAGGTATTGGCAGGCACAACGATGGTCTCAATCCCGCGCTGCGAGAAGTGGCGCGGGGTCGCGGTCTTCACACCCATATCGAAGGCAACGACGGTGTACTTCTTCTCCCCCACGGCCTCAACCGAGTAGGGCTCGTCCGTAGATACCTCCGCGGCGAGGTCAGCGCCCTCCATGGAGTCCTGGGACTTAACTTTCTCTAGCAGCTCCTCTACTGGACGCTGCGCATCCTCGCCGGAAAAGAGTCCGGCGGCGATAGAGCCGTAGTTGCGCAGGTGGCGTACCAAGGTGCGGGTATCGATGCCGCGAATACCGATGACGCCCTGCTTCTCCATCTCTTCACTCAGGCTGCGCTCTGCGCGCCAGTTGGATACGCGCTGGGCGAGGTCGCGGATAACGAGGCCAGCAACCCAAATACGGTTGCCGTGGGACTCATTGTCCTCGTCATTCCACCCGGTATTGCCAATATGCGGCGCTGCGGAAACCACAATCTGGCGGTGGTAGGACGGGTCCGTCATGGTTTCCTGGTAGCCGGTCATCGCCGTGGTAAATACGGCCTCACCCAAGGTGGTGCCGGTGGCACCAAAGCCATAACCACGGAAGGTGCGCCCGTCCGCGAGAACGAGGATTGCTGGGGTTCTATCAGTCACGTCGTGGCCTTTCTCTGCCATATAGGTGGTCTCAGTGTGCAAGGTTAGTCTTCTTCGGAGGCTGCCAAGTCAAAAGTGACGGCTCCTCGCAAAATGGTGTGGGTAACGCGGGCGCCGAACTCTTCACCTGCATACGGGTTGTTTTCGGACTTGGATGCCAGCTTGGAGGAATCAGACACCCAGTGGTGGGCTGGGTCCACAATGGTCAAATTCGCGGGCTCGCCTTCTGCGATGGGACGGCCGTGACCCGGCAGGCGGGTGATTTCCGCCGGGCGCTCGGACATGACGCGGGCGACAAAACGCCAATCGGCCAGCCCGGTCTCAACGAAGATTTTGGCGATAACGGCCAGGGAAGATTCCAGGCCCAGCATGCCTGGGCGGGCATTTTCAAACTCCACGCACTTGTCCTCGGAGCCGTGCGGGGCATGGTCAGTGGCCACGCAGTCGATGGTGCCGTCGAGCAGCGCCTGGCGCAGGGCTTCGGTATCGCGCTCCTCGCGCAACGGCGGGTTAACGCGGAAGAGGCCATCGTAGGTGCGCAGCTTATCGTCAGTCATCAACAGGTGGTGCGGGGTGACCTCAGCGGTCAGCGGGATGTCCTGCTCCTTGGCCCACTTGAGCAGCTCCACGGTTCCCTGAGTGGACGCGTGACAAATGTGTACGCGATTGCCATAGTCGCGCGCCAAGAGGGCATCGCGGGCGACGATAGATTCTTCCGCCACGCGCGGCCAGCCGCGCAGGCCTAGTTTGGCTGCGGTCTCGCCTTCGTGCGCCGAAGCACCCCCGGTCATGCGGTCATCCTCGGCGTGCTGAGCCAGCAGTACATCCATACCCTTGGCGTATTCCAAGGCGCGACGCATCAGCTGCGGGTCCTGGACGCACTTGCCATCATCGGAGAACATGCGGACCTTGGCATCCGAGCGGGCCATCATGCCAAACTCGGTAAGGGTCTTGCCCTCCAGGCCCTTGGTAATAGAGCCCACTGGGTGGACGTCGCAAAGCGCCAAGGCCTGGGATTTAGCCCACACGGATTCCGCGATGATCGGCTGATCGGTCACCGGGTTTGTATTGGCCATAGTAAACACGGCGGTGAAACCACCCTTAGCGGCAGCCTTGGAACCGGTCTCGATGGTTTCGGTGTCCTCACGGCCGGGCTCGCGCAGGTGCACGTGCATATCCACGAGCCCCGGTAGCAGAACGTTGCCCTCGCCATCAATGACCTTAGCGTCTTGTGCCGCAACGTCACCGCCAATGGCTGAAATAACGCCATCTTTAACCAGCACACTGGTGGGCTCGCCTTCGCCATACAAGCGCACATTCTTAATCACAAGTGGGGATTCCGCCGGCGCGGAAAGGCGACCGGTTTCTGGGTAAGTAGTCATTTTCTCTCCCTAAGGTTGATTGCGGGTCGCGATATTAAATGCCGGCGTTTTCGCCATTGGTCAGCAGGGTAAACAGCACGGCCATGCGGGCGTGCACGCCGTTGTGTACCTGCTGCAGGACGGCGGTTTTATCCAGATCGGCCACGCCATAATTGATCTCCATGCCGCGCAGCATAGGACCAGGGTGCATGACAATGGCGTCTTTGTGCATGGCCGCCGCGCGGTCCTTGGACAGGCCGAAGAGGTTGGCGTATTCGCGGTGGGACGGGAAGAAACCGCCATTCATGCGCTCTTGCTGCACGCGCAGCATCATGACCACATCGGCCTCGGCGATCTCTGCATCAAAGTCATAGGACACGCGCACCGGCCAATTCTCCACCCCGAAGGGCATGAGCGTAGCTGGCCCCACGAGGGTTACCTCTGCCCCCAGCGTGTTAAGCAAATCCACGTTAGAGCGCACCACGCGCGAGTGCAGGCAATCGCCCACAATTTTCACTTTGAGACCGGCAAAGCCTTGCTCGCCCTGCAAGCCGAGTCGTTGCCGCATGGTTACCGCGTCAAGCAGCGCCTGCGTTGGGTGCTGGTGGGCGCCATCACCGGCGTTGATAACGGAGGGGCCCCTGCCCTCAGGGGCTACCCACTGGGCCAGCTGCTGCGGTGCACCAGAGGAAGGGTGACGCATGATGATCGCATCGGCGCCGATGGCGGCCAAGGTAAGGCCCGTATCCTTCAGGGACTCGCCCTTCTTTACCGAGGAGGTAGAGGCGGATAGGTTGATGACGTCCGCCGACATCCACTTGCCGGCCGTTTCAAAGGAGGAACGGGTGCGAGTGGAGTTTTCATAAAAAAGCGTATAGATGGTGCGCCCGCGCAAGGTAGGAAGCTTTTTAACTTCGCGGCCTTCGAGGGCCTCGCGGAAGCGATCCGCTTCATCCATCAGGCCGATAATTTCAGACTTATCGAGCTCCGCCATATCGATGAGGTGCTTCATGGTTATGCCTCCCCCTTCTCAGTGCCTGCGGCATCGAGGTTGACGGCAGCTCGGGTCAGCACGACCGCGTCTCGACCGTCAATCTCATTGTTATATACGGTGACGTCTTCATCTCGCGCGGTAGGCAGGTTTTTGCCCACATAATCTGCGCGGATGGGAACTTCGCGGTGGCCGCGGTCTACCAGAACTGCGAGCTGGATAATATCGGGCCGGCCAACGTCGCTTAGCGCATCAAGGGCGGCGCGAATCGTGCGGCCGGAATACAAAACATCATCAACCAGGATGACAATCGCGTTATCGATACCGCCGGTAGGAATGGTGGTGGGTTGCAATGCGCGATGCGGCTTATTGAGCAAATCATCGCGGTAGAGGGTGATATCGAGGGAGCCCCATGGGACTTCTACCCCGGAAAATTCTGCGATCTTAAGTGCAAGACGCTGTGCTAGCGGCACGCCACCAGAGGGAATGCCAAGCAGAATGACCCGCGGAGCCTCCGCGGAATCGAGCGCCGTTTTTTCAATAATCTGGTGCGCGATGCGTGCAACGGTACGCGAGACATCATCGGAGCTTAAAAGCTCCAATTGTTTCGCGGTAGCGTTAGTTTCACTCATCGTGACCTCCTTCCCCGCCTCACGGTGCGGTCTTTAAAGGATGCCGATAGATGGTCTCAAAAGTGTCTATGGTGTTAGACACAAGATACTTTAGCACCCCACCCGCCATTCGGGTGAGGCAACCCAGAAAGGTACTTCGACGGTGAGCTTTTCCGCACAGCACGTAGTCCCTGCTCCCCGCACAGATGTCTGGGCCTGGCATACCCGCCCAGGTGCTCTCACCCGGCTCAACGCCCCGTTCGCCTTTATGACCCCAGTGCAACAAGCACAGAGCCTGGGTGATGGCACTTCGATTCTGCGCTTGCCTGGTGGCCTGCAGTGGAAGGCACAACATGTGTTGTCCCGTTACCAGGAGGGTTATTCCTTTAGTGATGAGTGCGTCAATTCCCCGCTGCGCCAGCTGACTCAGTGGCGCCACACCCACACCTTCGCCGAGGACCCAGCCGGTACCCGGGTGACGGATGAGGTGGACACGCGCGTTCCTTCCGCCGCATTGAAATCAGTCTTTGCCTATCGTCAGCATCAGCTGATTGAAGACTTTGCCTTCTTCAAGCGGCTGCGCGATGCAGGACTTAATACCCAACCATTGACCATTGCGATGACAGGTTCGCGCGGCAGTGTCGGCACGGCGCTTACCGCGCAGCTACGTACCGCCGGCCATACAGTGATCCAGCTCGTGCGTGGTAAGGCGGGCAGTGGCCAGCGCCACTGGAATACCAACCTCCCCGATCCGCACTTGCTAGACGGCGTGGACGTCCTTGTCCACCTTGCGGGCGAGCCCATCTTCGGCCGTTTTAATGAGGAACACAAGGCTGCCATTCGGGATTCTCGCGTGGGCCCTACCCGGAGCTTGGCTCGCATCGCCGGCGAAACGCCATCCGTAAAAGCCATGGTGTGCGCCTCTGCTATCGGCTTTTATGGCGCAAACCGGGGCGAGGAAGTCTTAACTGAGGACTCCGAACCGGGAGAGGGATTCTTAGCCGATGTCGTGCGCCAGTGGGAGGACGCCTGCGAACCCGCCCGCGCAGCGGGCACCCGCGTAGTCAATATCCGCACCGGCATTGCCATGTCAGGCGGCTCCGGCCTACTGCCGCTGCTGCGAGCCCTCTTCTCCACCGGACTGGGTGGCCCCTTTGGCGATGGCAAATTCTGGTTTAGCTGGGTTGCTATCGATGACCTTACGGATGCCTATTTCCGCGCCATCGTGGATGATTCGCTTTCCGGCCCGGTCAATGCGGCCTCCCCCAACCCGGTCCTAAATAAGGAGTTCGTTGCTGCATTGGGCAAAGAGCTCCACCGGCCGGCTATTGTGCCCGTGCCCTCCTTTGGTCCTGCGCTCTTGCTCGGGCGCGAGGGCGCCCAGGAGTTAGCCTTGGCAGAACAGCGCGTAGCCCCCACCGTGCTCACCGAGCTCGGTCATAGCTTCCGCTACTCCACTATCGACGCCGCCTTGGCGCATGAACTGGGTGGCGAAAGCCTCTGCTAGTTGCGGGCCACTCCCCGTGGACGCCCCAGACACGTTTGGCGCAGCGCCACCGGAGTGCGACGCAATTTGTCGGTCAGCCAAAGGTTGTGGGCAGTGATTCACCATCGCAGCTCGTTGCGGCAACGCGCACGTACTGCACCACCCCGATATAACTTCCGAGCAAGACCTGCGGTGTTCTTCTCCTGCCGGAAAGCACGGGTGTAGTTAGGTAGGCTAGGAAGGGCTGACCTTAACCCCGATTAGTACATGGATTGAGACTGTTTAAGTGTCTGAAGAACCAACCCTGTATCCCGATACGCCGGTAGAGCCCGTTACTCTCGAGCGTATTGGTGAGATCTTTGAGTCCGAAAACCTCGAGTACCGCCTAGAAGAGCAGCCTGTAGGCGAGGACGAGACCGTACGTATCCTGCGTACCGGCTTTTCCAATGTTGCCATTGCTATGCAGGTTCGCGATGACGTCCTCGTCGCCGATTCTGTTTGGCGCGGCAACGTCCCTTCTTCTGAGGGACCTAGCCTGCTGATGGTTCTCAACCAGTGGAACCAGCAGCACTTTGCACCGACCCTGCGCTTTTTCGAGTCCGCAGAAAACAACCTCGCGGTCTCCGGTGTACGCGAAATTAATGTGGCACACGGCCTATCCCGGAACCAGATTGGTTCCTTTGTGATGTCCACCCTGGACTCTATGCTGCAGTCCTTCGCCTTCGTCGAGGAACATTACCCACAGCTCGTGACCTGGGAGGAGCACAACCATGACTAATGCATCTACGGAAAATAACCTGCCAGAAATCAGCCTGGACCGCGTTATCGAGGCAATGCGTACCTTCGATATTGAGCTGACCACAATGGACGCTGATATCGACGCAGCCACCGCTAACCTCAATGGCCTGCCCACCATGTTCGCGGTACTAGACTCCGTCGTTATCGTTCGTTGCGACGTGCCTACCGACGCCGCCTATTCCAAGGCCGACGCTGGCCTATTCTTGGCTGCAAACCAGATCAACTCGGTAGCTTTCGGTGCGCGCGCGGTTATCTCAGAGCACGATGACATGCTCGTCGTGCGCACCGAGCGCGATATCCCCGCTGCCGCTGGTATGAATGACGAGCAGTTGCAGGCGGCCTTAAAATCTGCAGTAGACGGCGTAATCCGCGGACAGGACGCCATGGTCTCTGCAGCGGAAGAAATGGCCAAGCTTGGCTCCGAAACTGCTGGCAAGGCCGGCGAGGAAGGCAATACCTCGGGTGCAAGAGACGCCACGAGTTAACTAAGCCCGCCCTTAGAATCAAGCTCCCTTTGCCCTCCATTCCTCGTGCGAATGGCCGGCAGAAAGGGAGCTTTTCTTGTGCACAATTACTCGGCGTCGAGAATGCGCTGGCGTTCTTCTTCCGGATCAAAATTCGGTGCGGGCCAAGAAAGCTCTAGGTGGCGCAACGCGTCCACGATGAGGAATTTCAGCGCCATGCGGGCATATTTCTTATTGTCTGTGGGGATTACGTACCACGGTGCCCAGATTTCATCCGTTCGGCGAATGGCATCTTCATAAGCAGCCATGTACTCGTCCCAGTATCCGCGCTCCTCAATATCGGATGGGTCGTATTTCCAATATTTGTCCTCGCGTTCGGTGCGCTCCAGCAAGTTTTCTTTTTGGAACTGCGGAGAGATATGCAGGAATATCTTTAAAATCTTGACGTTTTTGCCGGCAAGTTCCTGCTCATAGTCCCGGATGGCTGCAAAACTGCGGTCCACTTCGTCTTCGTCTACCCATTTATGCACCCGCTGGATGAGCACATCTTCATAATGGGAGCGGTCGAAGGCCACAATCTGGCCCGGCACGGGGTCATGTTTGCGAATGCGCCACAAAAAGTCGTGCTCCAGCTCCTCCTCTGTCGGCTTACCAAAGCCGACAGTTTTGGTGCCCTGCGGGTCAAAGACCGAAAAGACATTACGGATGGCGCCGCCTTTGCCGGAGGTGTCCATTCCTTGCAAAACTACGAGCAAGGAAGGAGCGCCTTCTTCGTGGGCGCGGCCATTGGCAAAGAGACGCTCCTGAAGGTCGTAAAGCTCTTCATCGTAATGCCCGAAACGATCAGCTAGGTCGGATTTGGAGCCACTGAAGCCTGGTGTAGAGGTGGGGTCCACATCAGCGAGGCGGAAATTCTTCCCTGCCCTCAGGCCCAGTGCATCATGAATCTTGAATTTGCTCATGCCTGCCATGGTACAAAAATACCGCCCGCGGCCAGCCTGGTATTTCAACCAAGCCGGCCGCGGACGGAAAATGGCTCACGCTAAAGGGCGCGGCTACTACTCGCCGGTATTACTGGGCCGAGTCTTCCGCTGGTTCGGAGGCCTCATCAGTAGCGGCTGTGTTGCTCGCAGTCTCTGCTGATTCGGCCGGGGACACGGCATCCGTCGTGTCTTCAGCCGCAGCAGTATCGTGCCCGTCTTCTTCTAGGCCCTGGTGTTCTGCAGACATTGGGCTTTCGGCGGAGCGGGACTGGGCCACATCGTCCAATACCGCGTGGATATACGGTGCCGCCTGCTCATTGGAGTACTGAGAGGCGATTTCGACGCCTTCTACTACAGCGGTAGCAGTAGGAATATCGGGATTGAAGAGCAGTTCCCAGACCGAAACGCGCAGGATAGCACGATCTACTGCAGGAATGCGGTGTAGCTCCCAGTCCTCGGAAAGGTAGCGAGAGATAGTCTCATCGATGACGTCAAGCTCTTCCGCTGCTCCCTTGATAATGACCTTGGTGTACTCGGCAATCGGCGCTACCGCATTGCGATCTTCGCGCGCCAAAGCGATGCGGTCTTCCACGATGGCTACGGGATCGATGTCTCGATTCTCAGCCTCGTATAGGATGTCCGCGGCGCGGCGACGTGCGCGATAGCGCGCGGTGTGCCGCTTGTAGTTAATGTCGCGCTTAGGGGTGTTATCAGACACAGCCAGATGCCCTAGTTGTTGACGCGGGAGAGGTACTCACCGGTGCGGGTATCGATCTTGAGAACATTGCCGATCTCGATAAACAGCGGAACCTGGATCTCCGCGCCGGTCTCCAAGGTGGCAGGCTTAGTGCCGCCGGAGGAACGGTCACCCTGCAGGCCAGGCTCGGTGTGCTCGACCTTGAGGTCTACGGAAATAGGCAGCTCTGCGAACAGCGCCTCATCCTCGTAGAAGGAAACCTGTACGCGCATGTTCTCCAGCAGGAAGCGAGCGGCATCGCCAAACTTCTCCGGCGGGAGCTCGAACTGCTCAAAGGTCTTCTCATCCATGACGACGTAGCTGGTGCCATCGTTGTAGAGGTAGGTCATATCGCGGCGGTCCACGGTAGCGGTCTCTACCTTCACGCCTGCGTTCCAGGTCTTATCCACGGTCTTGCCGGAGACAACATCCTTAAGCTTGGTACGCACGAAGGCTGGGCCCTTGCCCGGCTTTACGTGCTGGAACTCAACGATCTGCATCAGTTTGTTGTCGATCTTCAGAACGAGGCCGTTCTTGAAATCAGTAGTATCAGCCATTGCGGTTAAACTCCCGAAATTGTGGACTAAAGGTTGAAAACAATGATCAAGCCTACCGGACAACTGCCTTTCGGGGTATTACTGGTCCCCCATTTCCACCCCACACTTCTGCCCTATCTTGGCTAAAAGAGAAACTTCCGCAGCTTGTGACCATACGCAGCAGGTGGAGAACAGACACGTAATGGTTTTTATCCAACGATAACTGGCTGTACGGTACAGTCTTGCCGAATTAATTTTTCACATTTCTACCAAGGATTTTTGCGATGCCTTTCAAAAAGCTTTCTGCTGTGGCTACCGTGACTGGCGCAGCTTTAGCAGCACTTAGCGCTCCCCAAGCACTGGCGGCGGATGCCCAAACCGTGATGTTCGGCGATTCTATCTTCGCTAACCCTACCTATGGCCAGATCGGGACAACCTCCAGCCTGTCCCCCGCAGCAGACACTGCTCTCTCGTCTGCTACCCATGGCATTGAAGACACCCCGGGTGCACCTTCCCCGCAGGGCTGCCCGCAGGGTCACAGCAATGTAGGCCGCGAACTGGAGCGGGTTTCTGGCCAGCACGTAGCCAACTACGCCTGTTCTGCCGCGAAAGCCGCCGGCCAGTCGCACCGCAAGGACTTCGAGGAGCAGATAAACGGGGCCATTGCCAATAACGATCTCAATGGTGCAACCAAGAATGTTTTGATTCAGTTCGGCGCCAACGACTTCCAGGAAATTTTGCGGCCATCGCTATCTTCCGCTAATCCTTATTTTGACGGCATGAAGCGTTCCATCCACCGCGTCCGTCAGGCCGCGCCTCATGCGCACATCACCGTCGTAGGGTATCCCGCCATCTCCGCCCGTAACGGCGCCGTATGCCCGGTACGCACGTCCGCGCCGGGCTCCACCGACGCCGGTTTCAATCTGGACTACGCGGGCCTGGTACGCACCGGCGAGGACCAAGTCAATAGCGCGATGTACAAGGCAGCACGTGCCAACGGTGTCCAGTACTACGACCTACGCGCCGACTCCATTGATCACGGCATGTGCGCGCCGGACAGCACTCGCTGGATTTCCGGTAAGTGGGAGTACTCCGTACCGCACAACCTCTTTAATCACCTCACGCACCTGGGCAACCGCAATGTCGCCCAGCTGCTTAACTCCAAGGTGCTGGCTCACTAGGCGGGTAGCTCAGTAAATTCCTTCGTCGCGGCAGTTATGATCTTCGGTGCGCCATCGGTAATGATGAGGGTATCTTCGATGCGCACACCGCCCTTGCCAGGCACGTAAATGCCCGGCTCGATGGTCAAGGTCATGCCCGAGGCGAGTTCGCCTTTGCCGGTCTGGGCGGCGAAGGGCGCCTCATGTACGTCGAGGCCTACTCCGTGGCCAGTCGAGTGCACAAAGTAATCGCCATAGCCGGCGGCGGAAATAATGTCGCGGCAAGCTGCGTCGACGTCGGCAAGCTTAGCGCCTGGCACCGACGCTGCCACGCCCGCTTTCTGGGCGCGTAGCACCACATCATAAATTTCCTTAGCAAAGTCATTCGCCGCGCCCACGACGTAGGTGCGCGTGCAATCGGAATTGAACCCGCGCAGATGCGCACCGAAGTCGATGGTCACCAAATCTCCGTCCTCGATGACCCGGTCATCCGCACCATGGTGTGGCATGGCCGAATTGGGACCGGAAGCGACGATCGTATCGAAGCTCACCCGCTCCGAGCCGAGCATGCGCATCCGGTACTCCAAATCGGCAGCCACCTGGCGCTCCGTGCGGCCGGCACGCAGCTCGCCTGCGGCCAGGAGATCCTCCAGCGCCTGATTAGCCAGCGCGGCAATTTCTTCCAGTTTTTCCAGCTCGAGTGGGTCTTTGAACAGCCGAATATCTTCAATCACGCCAGTAACAGGGACCAAGGTGACTGACTCTGGGGCCGAATCTTCGAGTTCCTTCAATTCAGATACCGTCAGGTAGTCTGCCTCAAAGCCCACGCGGACCGGTCCTTGCACATCGGCGAATTGCTGCAGGAGCACCTTGCCTACAGCGCGCCCCTGAATAGCTTCCAAATCAGGGACCTCGCGGGAAATCTGCGTGGTGTAGCGGCCGTCGGTAGCAACCTGCGCGGAAAGATCCTTGCGCAAGAGCAGACCACCATTGGAGCCGGAAAACCCTGAAAGATAACGCACATGCGTGAGGTGGGTTACTAAAACGGCATCGATGCGCTGGCTGGCTAGCGTCGCGGCAAGCTTGCGGCGACGGTCACTAAAGCGGGTATCTGCCAAAGCCATGATTTAATCCTCCTGGGTTGACTGCGGTATTAAAAGTATTCACCCAGTATATCGACCTTGCCACCGCGGTCGGGCCGTTTTCTTTCTGTCCGGACGCCACGAAGCCCAGTGGGACGCTTCTATTGGCAGAGGTAGTCCACTGCCGCAACGTAACCAAAGACCCCCAAGCCAGCAATCACACCGCGGGCAATCGGACTGAGATAGGAGTGATGACGGAAGGGCTCGCGCGCATGCACATTGGAGATATGTACTTCGACGAATCCGGCTCCCTCCGCCACTTCAGCCAGGGCATCGCGCAAAGCCACCGAGGTATGGGTAAACCCGCCAGGGTTGATAATCACGGGATGGCCCGCATCCGCGGCGGCATGTACCTTCTCAATGAGCTCGCCCTCATGGTTGGATTGAAAACAATCCACCTCTACCCCGCGCTCGGCGGCACGAGAGGCAATCATGCGCTCCACATCGGCCAAGGTGGTTGAGCCGTAGACATCTGGTTGTCGCTTTCCCAAGCGGTTTAGGTTCGGGCCGTTGAGAACAATAATCTTCATCTTCTACTCCGAAATCGCGGCGTAGGCCGCCTCGAGCTCTTCCAAGTTAGGGCCTTCCAGGCGGGTGGTCTCACCCACCCCAGTCAAGGCCACAAACCGGATTTTTCCGCCCCTATTCTTCTTATCATGGGTCATGGCCTCATACAGGTCGGCGAAATGGCCTGCCTTATACCGCGTGGGAAGCCCAATGCTGTGCAGGATCCGGCGGTGCTTTTCCACCAGTTGAGCGTCAATGAGGCCGCGGGAATGCGACAGGTGGGCAATAAACATCATGCCCACTGCCACCGCGTTGCCATGGCGCCATCCGTAGTTCTCATGGCGCTCCACAGCATGGCCAAAGGTGTGACCGTAGTTCAGCGTTTCGCGCATACCTGACTCTTTCAAGTCTTGGCTTACCACGGCGGCTTTTACTGCGATGGAGCGCTCTATTAATTCTGGCAAGAAGCCCTGCGGGTCCACGCAGGCCCCAGGGTTGTCCTCATAGCGTTCCAGAATTACCGGGTCATGGATGAAACCGGTTTTGATTATCTCTGCCGAACCGGCAACGATTTCCGTCTCGGGCAGAGTGTCAAGGCGCTCTAGATCCACAAAGACGGAATCCGGCTCGTGAAAGGCGCCGACAAGATTCTTCCCAGCCGCCGTATTGATGCCGGTTTTGCCGCCCACGGCGGCATCAACCATGGCCAATAGCGTGGTAGGCACCTGGATAACCTTGATGCCACGCATCCACCCAGCCGCCACGAACCCCGCCATATCGGTGGTGGCACCACCGCCTAGGCCGATGATGACGTCACGCCGGTTAAAGCCGTTCTCCCCCAGCTTGTCCCATACACCGCCAACGACGCTGAGCTGCTTGGCCGCCTCAGCATCGGGAACCTCAATGAGCACGGGCACGACCCCCTGGGTCCCAACGAGTTCCGCTAGGTGCTCGGCGGCGGCGCGCAGCGGCGGTTGGAAGACAATGCCTGCCTGGCTAGCGCCAATCTCCGCGCAGCGCTGCGCGATGTCTTCATTGAGACCGGCGCCAATGCGAACTTTATAAGGCTGCGGTCCATTAACGGCAATGGTGGGCATGGTGGTCCTTTCCGTTCGCCGCCGAGGCAGTATGGCGAGGAACAAGTACGAGCGCAGCGGGCAGCTAAAGGGTATCGAGGAAACCGAGAATATCGCCTACTACCTGCTGCGGGGTTCGGGTATCTGTGCGCACTCGATAATCGGCAACCTCCTGGTAATACGGGCGCCGCACGTCCACTAGGTTTCGGTAATGTTCGAGGGGGTCAGCGGCTGCAAGAACCGGCCGATTGCTATCACCGGAGGTGCGCCTTGCTCCTTCTTCAGGGGAAATATCCAAAAAAATTACCGTGTGCCGCTCCAGGAGGTCACGAGTGGACTCCGTGAGCACTGCCCCGCCGCCGAGACTTACGACCCCATCGGTACGCAACGCGGCCGCAACGTGTTGCGCTTCAAGCGCACGGAAGTCCTGCTCACCGAGCTCGCTAAAGACTTCCCCGCAAGGCTTTGCTTGTGCCTGTTCAATAAGGTGGTCAGAGTCTGTAAATTCACAGCTCAGGGCATGGGATAGGCGGCGGCCAAGTGTGGATTTACCCGCGCCTGGCGGGCCAACCAAAACAACGCGTGGGCGGGGTTGGCCCGTAACTGCGGTTGGGGTGGTCATAACTTACTCCTGGTCAAAAGCAAGGCGGTCCGAAACGTATCTATCATACGCGGCAATAGCCTGAGAGGTTTCTTCGAGGCTATCTCCACCGAATTTCTCAAGCACAGCGCGCGCAAGAACAAGGGCAACCATGGCTTCTGCTACGACGCCGGCCGCCGGAACCGCGCATACATCGGAACGCTGGTGAATGGCAGTTGCCTCAGCGCCGGATTCCATATCAATGGTGCGCAATGCGCGCGGGACGGTAGAGATAGGTTTCATCGCCGCCCGCACACGAAGCTGCTGCCCATTAGTCATGCCGCCTTCGAGGCCGCCTGCGCGATTGGTGAGGCGGGAAACGCCCTCTGCGGTACGCACCATTTCATCGTGAGCAGCGGAGCCGCGCCGCCGAGCCTCTGCGAAGCCATCACCGATTTCCACTCCTTTGATAGCCTGAATGCCCATCAAAGCGCTGGCTAATTGCGCATCCAAACGGTCATCGCCGGAAATGTGCGAGCCCAGTCCAATAGGCAGGCCATCTACCACGACTTCGACGATGCCGCCCAAGGTATCGCCTTGTTTCTTGGCGGTTTCGATTTCTGCAATCATGGAGGCCTCTGCCTCCTTATCACAGGCGCGCACGGGTGAATCATCGATAGCCTCGATGTCCGCGAACGCCGGCGCAGGGCCCTCATAAGGCTCAGAAGCCCCAATAGAAATGACGTGGGAGAGTACCTCGATGCCGAGGGTCTCGCGCAGGAAGTTGCGCGCGACGGTAGCGGCAGCCACACGCGCTGCAGTCTCACGCGCGGAGGAACGCTCCAAAATGGGGCGCGCTTCACTATGGCGGTATTTCACCATTCCGGCAAAATCCGCGTGGCCTGGACGCGGCCTAGTCAGGGCTGCACCCCGTCCAGAATTCATGGCCTTTATATTTTCTTCATCGTCCATATCCAGTGGATCGGCCGACATGATGGTGGTCCACTTCGGCCACTCCGTATTGCCAATCATGATGGCAATAGGGCTACCCAGAGTCAGCCCGTGGCGGACTCCGCCGAGCACGGTAACCCCATCAGCCTCAAACTTCATGCGGGCGCCACGGCCGTAGCCAAGGCGGCGCCGGGAAAGCTGATGCGAAATATCGGCGCGGGTAATTGGGACCCCGGCGGGCATGTGCTCCAGCAGAGAAATAAGAGCTTGGCCGTGGGATTCACCTGCAGTAGTCCAACGAAGCATGCGGGTATTATCGCACGATGAGGCCAATCCGGTATGAACTTGGCCCCGCAATATATTCTTCCACCCCCTCAAAAAGGGTAAACACAAGCCACGACGAGTGCCGCCGCCAATAACATCGCGGGGCCATGCGCGCTTTCTTTCTGCCCAGCACACACAGACCAGCCGAGCGTTAACAGGGACGCGCAGCCGCTCGCCGCCACCACCCCTATAAACCCAGCAAAATGCCCTACCAGCATCCCTAAGGGCACGGCCAGCTTAATATCGCCGCCACCCACCCCTGCATGGGACAGCCCAAGCACGAGGTATATCCCCGGCCACCACAGCCCGCCCCAGTTGGCAAGTACAAGTGACAACGCAGCGGCTGGCAGCGTCAACCAGTCGGGCAAGCGGCGATGCCGCAAGTCCCACCAAGACAGCGCCGCGGCCCAAAGGCAATAAACAATTCCCCCAAAGATCAACACGGGACTTAGAGTAAAGCGAGGTACCGCCTAGCGCTCGAGGCTTTCACTCAGAGGGCGAATTGTGCAGCGTGAGCCAGACGCGAAGGATAGCCCGCACTTGTCCAGGCCTCGTTTTATTTGACAGTTTGCGACCGCCGCTGCAATTCCTCATTCAATGCATTTAGCATCTCTTCCCGCGGTGCGGCCACGCCGGTAAATTGCTCGAACTGGCTAAATGCTTGATATGCGAGCATGACATGTCCGCCGACGGACTTGTACCCGTTGGCCGCCGCGCACGTGGTCAGCGGCGTGGGCCAGGGATCATAAATGACGTCGAGCACCGGTGCGTGGGCGATGTCGAAGACATAGTCCTCCACCGCAGCGGCGGGAACGGTGGATACAATGACATCGGCTGCGCGAGACAGTGCAGATAGGTCCCCATCGAAACCGGTGAAAGAAAGCTCCAGTCCCAGCTCTTGGGCAAGTGGCCGTAGCTCGGCGCTACGGTCCGAGCGATTGAGCACGGTGACGGTAGACACTCCGCGCTCAGCCAGCGCCCACAAAGCTGGACGCGCTGTGCCTCCAGCTCCAATGAGCATCGCGTGCCGTGCGGGGGAATCCCCCAAAAGTTCTATGAGCGCGCCACGCACGCCTTCGGTGTCGGTATTGTCTGCAAACCACCCTTCTTCTTTACGCACCAGGGTGTTTGCGGAACCTATCAGCCGAGCGCGCTCGCTTACGGTATCCGCAAAGCGGAGGGCGGCGAACTTACCCGGCATGGTGACGGAGAACCCTACGAACTCAGGGGTACTCCCCTTCACCAGATCCGGCAAGCCCTCCGCAGCCGTTTCAAAGCGGGTGTAGTCCCAACCTTCGAGCCCGGCAGCCTCGTAGCCAGCATTATGGAGCACCGGAGACAGTGAGTGCTCAATGGGACTACCAAGGACTGCCGCTCGTGGCATCGGGTTCTACCTCTTCGTGGTTTTCGCGACTTTATTGGGCGGGCTGCTCGGCAGCGGCGTCCCCGTTTCCGGAACCAGCACCCTCCCCTTCGCGCTTGGAGTCAAGCACGCCGGAACGGATGGCGTCATCAACGCGGCCCAAGTGCTCATCGTAGGTATCGGAGAAGACGGTGGTGCCTTCCTCGTCCACGGTGACAAAGAACTTCCAATTGCCCTCAGCAGGCTGCTCCATGGCCTTGATTGCATCATCCGAAGGAGAAGCAATCGGGGTATCCGGCAGGCCCTCCTTTGCGTAGGTATTCCACGGAGTCTTCTCCTCACGGGCCTTATCGGTGGTGGCCAGCTCAACGTCTTCCAAGCCATAGTTCACGGTGGAGTCAAACTCCAAGCGCATCGGCTCGTCCAGACGGTTGAGGATGACGCGGGCGACCTTGTCGAACTCACCTGCTGGCGCCTCGCGCTCCACTAGGGATGCGGAAGTAAGCAGCTCATAAGGGCTCAGACCGATAGCCTGGGCGCGTTCTTCGATCTTGGTCTCGTTGTAGCGCTTGGTAGAGCGGGTAATGAGGTCCTTCAGAATATCCTTGGCCTCCATATTGGGGTCCAGGACGTACTGGCCTGGAGCGATAAGGCCCTCAATGCGCTTAGGATCGTTGCCGCGCTTGTTGATGGCCTCGAGTGCCCACTGTGGCGCACCCAGCTCAGCAGGATCAGTTTCCGCAGCGACCTTTTCTAGGTCTTCCTTCTTCAGGCAGTTGCCATCGTTGCAGCTGACCTCAGAAATCAAGGAGTAGATGCCATAACGAACGTCTCCACCAACAACCTTGACGTCCTCCAAGGTTGCGCCGCCTTGGACTTCGAGCATGTCGACGCGGTTATTCTTATCCAATAGCGCCTCTACCGCGGCGTTGGCACTCATCTCTTCCTGCAGGCGGTAGAAGCCAGGTTGGATTTGGCTTGCGCTATGGTTCATAGACGCAGCAGAGTCAAAGGCGTCTTGGGTCTTGACCACATTCTTTTCCACCAGTGCAGGACCGAGCTCGGACATCGACGAGCCTTCCGGCACCTCCACCAGCTGGGTGGTACCGTTGCCGGTTCCCTCATAATCGGCAGAGGTATTGCCGAGACGGAATCCGATGTAGATAAGGGCGCCAAGGATAACGATGATCGACGCAATGATAACGGCAATGCCGCGCTGGCGGCGCTTGACGTGTTTCGGCTCCATCGATCGACCGAGACGTTCTTGATTACGGCTCACTTGTTTTAGTCTCCTGAGTTTGAAGGCTGATCTATTGCATCCCTTGGTCGGAGAGCGTTTGCACGCCCGTCCAACCATGTCTGCAATATCTCCACCGCTGCTGCTTGGTCGATGACTTTACGGCCCTTCTTCTCGGACACGCCTGACGCGCGCAGCGCGGTGGTCGCTGCCACGGTAGTCAAACGCTCATCAGCCAAACGTACTGGTGGTGGAACTTTATCCATATTTGCATTTCGATTCAACCGACGGCGGATCCGAAACGCAATTTCTTTAGCATGTTTTACGCTTTTTGAGCCATTTCCCTGCAAATCTCGTGGCAGCCCCACGATGACCTCGACCGCCTCATAAAAATCAATCAATTCTAGGATCCGGTCGATATCACCCTTATCGCGGTCCTTAAACCCGGTTTCGCGGTGAACGGTCTCCACTGGGGTGGCAAGCGTTGCTTCCCTATTGGACACTGCTACGCCGATGCGCACAGTACCGACGTCAAGCGCGAGCCGGCGGCCCTGCCCCGGATCATCAACCCCGGGGATATCTGGTTCCACTTGTGCCACGTTCGAACTCCTACAGGGACTCGAGCATATCCTCGACGGCGGCAAAGCCGCGCTCTGCACCTGCAGCTGAAGAACCGGAGCCCTGGGCCATGTCCGGCTTACCGCCGCCGCGGCCATCAACGTACTGGCCAAATTGCTTGACGACGTCCCCGGACTTCACACCGCGTTCGACGGCCTTGTCGGTGGCTGCCACGATGAACGGGAACTTGCCCTTGTCCTGGGCGCCCAAGACGATGACGGCTTCTTCCTCGCGCAGGCGGTTACGCAGGTCCGTAGCCACGGTGCGCAGGTCCCCACCGGTGGTTCCATCCGGCAACGTCAGCGCAATAACCTTGAAACCATTGATGTCCTTGGCGGCGCCGACAAACTCGGAGGCACGCGCAGCCAGCTGCTGCTTGCGCAGGGTTTCGATTTCCTTTTCTGCTGCCTTGAGCTTCTCAGATAGCTGAGCAATGCGCTCAGGCAGGTCCTCGGTCTGTACCTTAAGCTCGCGGGAGACTCCTTCCACCAAGGCGGTTTCCTTGGAGTAGTAACGGAAGGCATCCATACCGGAGTAAGCCTCAATGCGGCGAGCGCCAGAGCCTACGGAAGATTCACCCAGCACGGAAACCGGGCCGATTTCAGCGGAGGATCCCACGTGGGTACCGCCGCATAGCTCGATGGAGAACGGTCCGCCGATTTCTACCACGCGGACTTCCTTGCCGTAGTTCTCACCAAAGAGCGCCATGGCGCCCATGGCCTTAGCCTCTTCCAAGGAGGTCTCGATGGTGTTGACGGCAAAATTGGAGTCAATTGCCTGGTTGGTAATCAAGGAAATTTCTTCCAGCTGGGCCTGGCTGAGCTGTTCGGTGTAGTTGAAGTCAAACCGTAGGTAACCCGGGCGGTTCATAGAACCAGCCTGGACCGCGGTGGGGCCAAGCACCTGACGCAGTGCGGCGTGAATGAGGTGCGTCGCAGAGTGAGCCTGGGTAGCGCCGTGGCGCCACTGCTCGTCGACGCCCGCCTCAACCGACATGCCCAGGTCTAGGCCGCCAGCCGTAACCGTGGCTTTGTGGACCCACAGCTTCTTGCCAATCTTTTGGACGTCATTGACCTCCAGCAAGGACTCGCCGGCCACAATGCGCCCGCGATCAGCCATCTGGCCGCCCGCCTCGGCATAAAGTGGGGTGTGGTCCAAAATGACCTCGACCTCTTCACCCTCGTGGACTTCATCGACCTTTTCTCCGCCGCGGACAAGGCCGATCACGCGGGCGTCGGAAGTAAGCTCCTCGTAGCCGGTGAAGACGGTGGGGTTATTGTCTACCCAGTCGCGGTAGAGGGAAAGGTCAGTGTGCCCGTGCTTCTTGGCCTGGTTATCGGCCTTGGCGCGGCGGCGCTGCTCACCCATGGCATCGTTGAAGCCATCCATGTCCACCTCAAGGCCCGCTTCCTGGGCCATTTCCAGCGTCAAGTCGATGGGGAAACCATAGGTATCGTGCAGCTCAAAGGCCTTCTCACCAGGCAGGACCTTCGCGGTCTTCGCGCGAGAGGTGGACTTGAGCTCCTGCACGGCATCGTCGAAGAGGCGGGTTCCGGACTCCAGAGTCTTGAGGAAGGCCTTTTCTTCGTTGACGGCCACGCGCAGAATGCGCTCACGGTTGTCCGCAATCTCCGGATAAGACGGAGTCATGGTATCCATGACCGTGTTCATGAAGCGCTCCATGGTGGCACCGGTAGCGCCCAGCAGCTTGGCGGAACGGATAATGCGGCGCAGCAGGCGACGCAGGATATATCCGCGGCCCTCATTGCCCGGGGTTACGCCATCCAAGATGAGCATCATGCCGGTGCGGGAGTGGTCCGCTACCACTCGGAAGCGGATATTGTCTTCCTGAGAGGCTTTATCGCCGTAGGTGGCACCGGTAAGTTCCTCAGCTACATCAATGACTGGACGCAGCAGGTCTGTTTCGTAGACGTTGTCTACGCCCTGCAAAATGCAGGCCACGCGCTCGATGCCAAGGCCAGTATCGATGTTCTTCTTGGGCAGCTCGCCAACGATTTCAAAATTGCCCTTGCCAATGCCCTCGCCGCGTTCGTTTTGCATGAAGACCAAGTTCCAGATCTCCATGTAGCGGTTATCATCGGCAATGGGTCCGCCGTCCTTGCCGTACTCAGGACCGCGATCGAAATAAATCTCGGAGCACGGGCCACATGGTCCAGGGATACCCATGGACCAGTAGTTATCCTCCATGCCGAGGCGCTGAATGCGCTCTTCAGGAACGCCAATCTTATCGCGCCAGATTTCGGCGGCCTCATCATCATCCAGGTACACCGTCACCCACAAGCGTTCTGGGTCTAGACCAAAACCGCCCTCCTCAACGGAGCGGGTAAGCAAGGTCCAGGCATTGGTGATGGCGCCTTCCTTGAAGTACTGGCCAAAGGAGAAGTTTCCGGCCATCTGGAAGAAGGTGTTGTGGCGGGTGGTAATGCCCACCTCTTCAATATCAAGGGTGCGCACGCACTTCTGAATAGAGGTGGCTAGCCCCTTGGCAAAGGGCGGATTCTGCTGGCCCAGGAAGTAGGGCTTGAATGGAACCATGCCCGCGTTTACGAAAAGCAGGTTAGGGTCATCCAGGATCAGCGAGGCACTTGGTACCGCCTCGTGACCAGAATTGACGAAGTGCTGGGTAAACCGTTCCCGGATCTCATGAGTCTTCACGAGCAACAATCCTAACTGTATGAGCTTTCATCTTCTATCGAGAAGTTTCTAACCCGCCCAACTTTACCCTTCGCCGCACCGCAATTTCCCTTGGGTAGGTATCAGCGCGGCCGGCGAGCGTTTTTACCGGGAGAACGCTTGCCGCGAATAATGCTGCGCAAGCGGCCTATATAGTCATAAACGCGCTTTTCAGCTCCATGATCGGTGGGTTCATAATATACGGAGCCTTCCAACTCATCGGGCAGGTATTGCTGTTCTACTACGCCGCGGGGATCATCGTGGGGGTAAACATAGCCCACGGCATTTCCCATCCGCTTTGCGCCCTCGTAGTGTCCATCGCGCAGATGCGCCGGCACGTGGCCCACCTTGCCGGCGGCCACATCTGCCTGGGCCTGCGTGATGGCGGAGATTACCGATGGAGACTTCGGCGCGGTGGCCAGATGGATGGTGGCCTGCGCCAAGGGAATTCTCGCCTCCGGCATTCCGATGAGCTGTGCGGCCTCGGCCGCCGCCACTGCTACCTGGAGCGCAGTGGGATCGGCCATACCGATGTCTTCGGAGGCATGCACTATGAGCCTGCGCGCTATAAAGCGCGGATCCTCTCCTGCTTCCACCATGCGGGCTAGATAGTGCAGCGCAGCATCAACATCGGAACCACGAATGGATTTAATAAACGCAGAGACCACATCGTAGTGTTGGTCGCCGTCACGGTCATAGCGCACCACCGCCTTATTGACGTTATCCGTGACCGTCTGTGCGGTAATTTCCCCGCCGTCGTCGACCGCCTCGGCCGCCGCCTCCAGGTAGGTCAATGTGCGCCGCGCATCGCCGCCGGCCAGAAGAACTAACTGTTCCAAGGCCTCATCGGTGATCCGAATCTTGCGCTCGCCCAAGCCTCGATCGCTTTCTAGCGCGCGCTTGGCGACGCCCCTTAGGTCGTCGTCGCTTAGCGAATGCAGCTGCAAAAGCAGCGAGCGCGACAGGAGCGGCGCCACAACGGAAAATGAGGGATTTTCCGTCGTCGCCGCCACGAGCAGTACCGTGCGGTTTTCCACGGCCGCGAGCAGCGCATCCTGTTGGGTTTTAGAAAATCGATGTACCTCATCGATAAAAAGCACCGTCCGGCGCCCGTGAATGAGCTCTTGCCGGGCGTGGGTGATGACCTCGCGGACCTGCTTCACGCCCGAATCGAGCGCGGATAGACCCACAAAATTCTGCCCCATCTGGCTCGCAATAAGAGAGGCAATCGTGGTCTTGCCAGTACCTGGCGGGCCATACAAAATGACAGAGGCCTCCCCTGAGCCTTCCACTAGGCGGCGCAATGGCTTGCCAGGAGCCAAGAGGTGGTCTTGTCCGACCACATCATCCAAGCTCTGCGGGCGCATGCGCGCCGCCAGCGGCGATCCTGCGTGGGTGGCAAAGAGGTTCTTCCCAGGCAAAGACGCGGCATTGTCCCCGGGGGTGGGCCCGCCAAAGAGAGAGTCTTGAGACACTAAAAACCTACCTTCTAGCAGTGTGCGGGCACATCGAAGTTATCTATTCATCATCCAAGCGGCGCGCAATTGCGCTGCCAAATTCTGCGATGGGTGCGCAGGAGGGGCCATCGCAGCGCGCGGCATAGCGCGACAGCGCCTCAAAGGTTTCGTACAGATCGCGGCGTACCAGCAATTCATCTTCCGTAAACGGCCCGTGATCGGCCGGGCGCAAGATCGAATGCTGCGGATCGTGGAAGACCTCGGCTTCTCCCCTGACCAAGGCCACCAGCCCTTCAATGCCGCCTGCTTGCATGGTGGTCACGCTCGACAGCGCCCAGCCGATAAGTGAAGCCACGATGAGTCCATGGATCTCTTCCGGATCAGAAAACAACGGCCACACGTCTGCTACCGCACGAGACCAGGCGGAGATAAAAATATCTGCCTCCTCGTCCGTAATCGGCTTAGAGAAGAGGAATTGTGGGAAACCGGCAATAACGCAGGCCACGTCGAAGCCTACATTGCGGAACCCCGCCCATTCATAATCCAAGAAGTGCAGGTGCTGCGAGACGATAATATTATCTGGAGAAAGGTCAAAGGGGGTAAAGGCCCGGTCCTTGCCGGAGGCCAAAGACCTGGCTGCTTGACTAGCTAGCTCACGGAAGCTTTCGGGGGCTTCGAGCCCCGCCGTATCCAGCAAATCAAGGCCGATTCCGATGGAGCCTTCCAATGCCTCATCACGCACGGATTGGTGCGGGGCCAATTCCGGGTTCTTGCGCAACATGCGGCTAAGCAAGGTTTCATAATCCTGCTCATGCCCGGCGGTCCCCGCATGCATGTGGCCCAGTGCGCTGCCCAGCGAGCGCAGCACTCGGACGCGGTCGGCATCGGTGGACTGAACCAGGACATCGGCAAGCGTTTCGCCCTCTCCCAAGTCCGTCAAAACGATAATGCGCTTATCTAAATCATGGGCGAGGAGCACCGGGCCGGGGCGCACATCTTCAGATAGCGCGGTAGTAAATTGATAAGCCACAACCTCACGCAGCATTGCGGCATCATCAACGCCATAGCCTGTAACCGGGTTGTATTTAATGACTACCGAACGGTGAGGCAGGAAGGCGCCGGGGGCAATCCTTGCGCGCAAGACCATTGCATTGCCGGAGCCATCCAAGCGCTCTACGCTCGACATCTCCGGGGTGCCACCAAAACGGCGCGACAACATCTCCGAGGCGGCCTTGATGACGTCCTCGGGCGATAGCACAGTATCGTTTTCATCCATAGTTCTATCCAGTATGCCCCCTCACACCAAAGCGGGGCCACAAGTTCGCCCGCAGCGAAAATGGCCACGGCCTACGATGTGCCCCGCACGGTGTGCCTCAGCGGCTGAGGTTCAAGCTATCTGCTTATTTCTCCTCAGCAGTCTCTCCCGCAGTGGAACCGGCCTTGTCCTGTTCCTTCTTCTTTTCCGGCTTGTAGTCTACGCCGGTTTCCTTGCGCTGTGCGGCAGGGATTGGCGCAGGGGCGTCGGTAAGCGGGTCTACGCCGCCGCCGGACTTCGGGAATGCAATGACGTCGCGGATGGAGTCGAAGCCGCCCAGCAGGGAGACAATGCGGTCCCAGCCAAAGGCGATGCCGCCGTGTGGCGGGGCGCCATAAGAGAAGGCATCGAGCAGGAAGCCAAACTTCTCCTGAGCTTCCTCGTCCCCAATTCCCATGACATCAAAGACGCGCTTTTGCACGTCTTCCTGGTGGATACGGATGGAACCGCCGCCAATCTCATTGCCGTTGCAGACAATGTCATAAGCGTAGGCGGTAGCCTCGCCCGGGTTCTGGTCAAAGGAATCAATCCACTCCGGCTTCGGGGAGGTGAAGGCATGGTGGACCGCGGTCCACTTGGAGTGACCCAAAGCGACGTCACCGGAAGCGGTTGCATCGGCAGAAGGCTCGAAGAGCGGGGCATCAACAACCCACGTAAAGGCCCAGTCGCCTTCCTTGATAAGGTCCAGCTTCTTTGCAATCTCGCCGCGCGCAGCACCCAGCAGGGCACGTGAAGACTTGGTGTCGCCAGCGGCAAAGAAGATGGCATCGCCTGGCTTGGCGCCGACGTGCTCGGCGATGCCCTCGCGCTCGGCGTCGGTAATGTTCTTAGCTACCGGGCCGCCCAATGTGCCGTCCTCACCCACGGTGATATAAGCCAAGCCCTTCGCACCGCGCTGCTTAGCCCAGTCCTGCCAAGCATCAAACTGACGGCGCGGCTGGGAGGCGCCGCCCTCCATAACCACAGCGCCCACGTATTCATTCTGGAAGACGCGGAAGGTGGTGTCCTTAAAGAACTCGGTGCACTCTACAATCTTGATGTCGAAGCGCAGGTCTGGCTTATCAGAGCCGTAGTACTTCATCGCATCAGCGTAGGTCATACGCGGGATAGGAGTCTTAATCTCGTAGCCAATGAGCTTCCACAGCTCGGTAACGATCTCTTCTGCCAAGGCGATGACATCGTCCTGGTCTACAAAGGACATCTCCACGTCCAGCTGCGTAAACTCCGGCTGGCGGTCGGCGCGGAAATCCTCATCGCGGTAGCAACGAGCAATCTGGTAGTAGCGCTCCATGCCAGCGACCATGAGCAGCTGCTTGAACAGCTGCGGGGACTGTGGCAGTGCGTACCACGTGCCTGGCTTCAAGCGCGCCGGCACCAGGAAGTCACGCGCACCCTCCGGGGTGGAACGAGTCAAGGTCGGAGTCTCAATTTCTGCAAAGTCATGAGAATCCAGCACCTTGCGGGCTGCACGGTTAGCAGCAGAACGCAGGCGCAGGGCCTTCGCCTGGCGCTCACGGCGCAGGTCCAAGTAGCGGTACTTCAAGCGAGTCTCCTCGCCTACCTCACCCGAGGTCGAAGGATCATCAACCTGGAACGGCAGCGCTGCAGATTTATTGAGCACCTCGAGATCCGCGACATTGACCTCAATCTCGCCGGACGGCAGGTTGGGGTTCTCAGAGCCTTCCGGGCGTGGCTCTACGGTACCGGTAACCTTCACGCAGTATTCGGAGCGCAGGTCGTGGGCGCGTTCTGCCACGTCAGATTCACGGAAGACAACCTGGGCGATGCCAGAGCGATCGCGCAGGTCAATGAATATCACACCACCGTGATCGCGGCGGCGGGAAACCCAACCGGTTAGGGTGACGGTCTCTCCTGCGAGTTCTTTGCGGAGCTCACCAGCTAAGTGGGTACGCAGCACTGTTGTTCAATCCCTTCTGAAAATTGTGTCACTTGCGGGTCCCGCCACGCGTAAACAGCGCGCGCCAAACCAAGCACAAGACTAGGAACGTGCACAATCCTACATCCCTACCGGTACATGCAGCGTAGTAAGGTAGACGCAGCACCGCCCCGAAAGCGGAAAAGGTTGCTTCCTCCCCCTGTTTCCTTGCCCCCTTGTGTACCCATCTTCATCCTGTGTTTTAAGGGGGCCATGTGGCACTATTTAGACATGACTTTTAGATCTGGTGCCGATTTCGGCGGCAAGGAAGCTCGTTCCGGTGGCGGCGGCGGTGGCATCGCCATCGGCGGTGGCGTCGGCTCGATTGTTTTGCTTGGCCTTTTCTTCCTACTTGGCGGTAACCCCTCAGACTTGGGCGCGATTTTAGGCAACGAACAGTCTCAGTCCGATGGCGCCGCGCAGGGCGATAGCCCAGAATGCAAAACTGCAGAAGATGGCAATACCAAAGATGAATGCCTGGTAGAGTTCACCGGCCGCAGCGTGGACAACGTTTGGTCCAAGGTGCTGCCAGAACAGGCAAATATCCAATACACCGAACCGGAGCGCGTGGTCTTCCACGGTGGCGTTAATACCGGATGCGGCGCGGCATCCTCTTCTACCGGCCCCTTCTATTGCCCACGCGATGAGTCCGCCTACTTCGATACCGAGTTCTTTGATTCCCTGCGCAATTTCGGCGCGGAAAATGCCCCTTTGGCCCGCATGTACATCGTGGCCCACGAGTTTGGCCACCACATTCAAAACCTGGAGGGCACCCTCGGCTTGTCGGACTATAACAACCCCGGCGCCGATTCCAACGCCGTAAAGATCGAGCTGCAGGCTGACTGCTACGCCGGGCTGTGGGCCTCCTACGCCGACAAGGGTGACAACCCCTTGCTAGAGCCCATTACCAAAGAACAGGTCTCGGATGCTGTCGCCGCTGCCCAAGCGGTGGGCGATGACAATATTCAACGCCGTTCCGGCGGCCAGGTCCAGCCTGACTCCTGGACCCATGGCTCTTCTGAACAACGCGAGAAGGCATTCCTCGCTGGCTATAACTCCGGCAAGATGTCCCAGTGCGACACCTTGGAGCGCGGCGCTTACCGCGGCTAAAAACTACTTTTGGCCGCCGCCTATCCTCTAAGAGCCAAGACCGACTCGCCACCTCCGCTAGCCATACCGACTGTGCCGGGGCTAGCGGATTTTCTTATCCCTATCCCAGGGCGCTGCAAGCACTCCGCGCTTGGCGACGCCCTCCCTTTCCACCTTTCTCCACACTGGCACCTATCACCATTCACCGAGCTAGTGCATTCTTGGTCGCTTTTATGACCTTAAAACCCTGCGCTCCATTGTGAACGCAAAGAACTCCTTTCCCACGCCCGCTATTACAAATCAGAGCTCATCGCTCAGCCGCACGCAGCAGTGGTACAGCAGATTTCCACCCTCCGGGACATAGTGGTGTCCCCTCCCGAGACCCTTCGCGTCCTGCAGCCGCATCGATGGGTCGCCGCGGATTTCAGCGATAAGCACAAACTCGATGCCGCCGACAGTGCGGATAGAGCGAGGTATCAAGAGCCCAGCGATCGCGCCATCTTTCTGGCCCGCACGGTAAGTGTGCAGGAACCGATGGATTGCCCATCAGAAACCGATAGCCTGGGGAACCGCCCGTGCGCAGCCGTCATCACAGAACACGGCAAAGTAAATGAGACTCCGCTGTGGTTGGTTGCACCGGCGGACCTACCGGTACTAATGGATGCCCTAGAATGGGAATGATTCGCCAGCCGTTCACACTGCGTCTTTTACCCCTGGGCACCGCAGAGAAAGGTAACCATGCAATTCGGCATCTTCAGTATCGGGGATTTAACCACTGACCCCAACTCAGGAAAAACTCCCTCTGAGGCCGAGCGCATCCGCAACTTAACGGAGATTGCACTCAAGGCCGAGGAGGTAGGCCTTGATGTCTTTGCCACCGGCGAGCACCACAACCCGCCCTTCGTGCCGTCCTCACCTACCACGCACTTGGCCTATATCGCCGCGCAGACTAAGCGCTTGCAGCTCTCGACTGCAACGACTCTTATTACTACAAATGACCCGGTCAAGATCGCAGAGGACTATGCCTTCCTGCAGCACCTTGCACAAGGACGAGTAGACCTCATGCTGGGCCGCGGAAATACGGGCCCAGTCTATCCGTGGTTTGGCAAGGATATCCAGCAAGGCATTCCCTTGGCTATTGAAAATTATCACCTGCTGCGCAGGCTCTGGCGCGAGCCAGTTGTTAATTGGCAAGGAAAGTTCCGCACAGGCTTGGAAGGGTTTACCGCGACCCCGGCGCCGCTGGATGGAATTCCACCCTTTGTCTGGCACGGCTCAATTCGTTCGCCGCAAATTGCCGAGCAAGCTGCTTATTACGGCGATGGTTTCTTCCATAACAATATCTTTTGGAATAAGGAACACACTGCTCAGATGGTAGATCTCTACCGCCGTCGTTTTGCAAGCTACGGCCACGGCCAAGCGGACCAAGCGATTGTAGGCCTTGGTGGCCAGGTCTTTATCGGCGATACCGAGCAAGAGGCTAAAGATTTCTTCCGCCCCTACTTCGACAATGCCCCGGTCTATGGACACGGCCCCAGCCTCGAAGAATTCACGGCCCAGACCCCATTGACCGTTGGCACCGTGGAGCAAGTAATTGAAAAGACCCTCAGTTTTGCTGACTGGGCCGGGGACTACCAGCGTCAGCTTTTCCTCATCGATCATGCCGGGCTACCGCAAGAAGTAGTCCTCGAGCAGATAGAAATCCTTGGCACCCAAGTAGTCCCCGAGCTGCGACGACGCTTTGAACAACGCCGTCCCAGCCACGTTCCTTCTAACCCACCGACGCACGCTAGCTTGCTCGCTGAGCCCAATTCTTCTCACCTGCAGGTCAGCCCTGGAAAGGAACACTAGTTATGCGCTCCCTACTCGTTATTTCAGCTGGCTTATCGCAACCGTCTTCCTCTCGCCGGCTGGCAGACATGCTTGCAGAGGCTACCCGCGCCAAAATCTCCGCGCGCGGTGAAGGGACCCAGATCGACGTCATTGAGATTCGCGATTTGGCTTTCGAACTAGCTACTGCCATGACAGATCGGACTGCGTCGACGCCGGAGTTGGCCCGGGCCCAGGAGTGCATTGCTCAGGCCGATGGGCTTATTGCCGTCACCCCTGTATTTCAGGGAAGCTACTCAGGCCTCTTCAAGATGTTTTTTGATACCTTGAAGCCCCATGCACTAGACGATCTTCCCACCATTATCGCAGCTACAGCTGGTTCTTCGCGCCACTCCCTAATTTTGGATTACGCGCTTCGCCCACTGTTTAATCAACTCCACGCAAATATCGTGCCAACGGGAGTTTTTCAGGCTGCGGAAGACTTGGGCACTCCAGAAGGAGAACGCATTGTCACCCGCATTGAGCGCTCTGCCATTCAGTTAGCTGACCAAATGGTTGCCCCCAGGGACAGGGTGTCTGGAATCGCTGGCGAGCTGGAGGGGTTGGGTGGCCACTCTACTGTGCGGCTAGCCAAGGAGAACTTCATCCCCTTGGGAAAGCTCCTGAATGGATACGGCGACTAGGCCACAGGCGCGGTCGGTACTTCGCATAGGCGGCGATTGATAGAAGGTGTGACTTTCGCTACGCTGGGCACAGAAAATTTGCCTCTCCCCTCGCTTCCGGCTTTGCCCCTTGATACGAGAAAAGCGCTAGGAACCAAACACATATCCACCCAGAAAGGTTCGGCACAGCTTAACTATGACAATTAGCGTCACGGACATCTTCTCCATCGGCATCGGCCCGTCCTCTTCGCACACCGTTGGGCCCATGCGCGCGGCTAAGCAATTCCTCGATTCCCTCGAGAAGCACCCGGCGAAGGTGTATACCGAGTTGCGCGGTTCTCTTTCTGCCACTGGCCGCGGGCATGCCTCCGACCGCGCTGTCATCCTCGGTCTCGCTGGCTGGGATCCACTAAGCGTGCCTATCGACGCCGAGCCGCACGCAGGTGGATTTATTCCCAGTGAAGGAACGATTTCTGGCCCCCGCGGCACGGTGGACTATGAGATCGCTTTTGATAACGAACCACTTCCTCAACACCCCAATGGCATGATTTTTAGTGCTTGGGATGAAAGCGGCAACCTCATCGCAGAAAAGGAAGAGTACTTCTCTGTCGGCGGCGGCTTTATTCTCTCTCGCTCCGAGCTTGATGCGGAAGTCGCCGAAAGCAATGAGGTGCCCGCTGGCGTAGCCGCAGCGCAGGTTGATGACACCGTTCCTTATCATTTCACCACGGGCGAAGAATTGCTCAATCTGTGCGAAGCCCATGACAAGGCAATCTGGGAGATCGTGCTAGCCAATGAGGAAGCCTTGCACCGTGACGAAGGCGGCGCCGAATTCGTTTTGCGGCACCTTGATCTGGTCTGGGACATCATGCGGGAGTGCGTGACCGAAGGCATTTCCACCAAAGGCCTGCTACCGGGTGGGTTGCGTGTGCCGCGTCGCGCCCCAAAGATGTACGCCCAGTTGCTGGAAAATCAGGATGACACCAGCTGTGGATTCTCTGCCATGGAGTGGGTCAATCTCTACGCCCTCGCGGTCAATGAGCAAAACGCGGCCGGTGGCCGCGTCATTACCGCACCTACCAATGGTGCGTGCGGCATCATTCCAGCGGTACTGCATTATGCGCGCGATTTCCGCGCAGACTTCACCCGTTCTACCGCCCGGCGCTACCTATTGACTGCCGGTGCTATCGGCATGATCATCAAGGAAAATGCGTCCATCTCGGGAGCTGAGGTGGGCTGCCAAGGCGAGGTAGGTTCCGCCTCCGCTATGGCCGCTGCGGGCATGGCAGAGCTGCTCGGCGCTACTCCGGCGCAGGTAGAAAACGCCGCGGAGATCGCATTGGAGCATAACTTGGGCCTGACCTGCGACCCAGTTGGCGGATTGGTGCAGATTCCGTGCATCGAACGCAATGCCATCGGTGCGGTTAAATCCATCAATGCCGCACGCATGGCCAAGATGGGCGAAGGCACTCATCATGTGACCTTGGATAATGCAGTGCAAACTATGGCAGAGACCGGCCGCGATATGCTCTCCAAATACAAGGAAACCTCCCTGGGCGGATTGGCTAAGACCATGGGCTTTAGTGTGTCCCAGGTGGAGTGCTAAAACAGACTCCATGCGCGCAGATGCCCTTCACCGCCGCACAGCTATTATTGCCGCGGCGTGTCAGTTATTCCGATCCCACGGCGATAATGTCGCTTTGGATAAGGTAGCCGCACAGGCTGGGGTGAGTGTAGCCACCGTCTATCGCAACTTCCCTAACCGCGCGAGCCTTATCCGCGCTTGCGCAGAATATATGGGCGATGCCTTTGCGAGGTTCCAACAGCGTCTCATCGCTGACTTTGAGGATCCTAAGAATTCCGGCAATGATTATGTCCGCGCTTATGCCACCCATATCCTTACCATGGAGCTTAATACCCTTATCCCTGCCTTCATCCCTCAGGATTTGGATTCTCTGAGCCCCGAGCTAACCGCTCAGCGTGACCTCTTGGAGAGCAATGGGCGCAGGTTTATTGAGCTTGGGCAACAGCACGGCGAGATCGGCCCCGGAGTCACCCACCTCGAGTTCATTGTGGGCCTTCTCAGCTTGGCGCGGCCCCGCGAGGTCGATGTTGAGGCCTACCAGCCGGACCTCCAAGAAATGATTATTGATCTGTACTTGGCGGGTATTAAAAGAGGGCACCGCGCCTAAGCGCGATGCCCACCGGCTACAAAAACCTAAGCCTCGCCGTGCATTTCGCGTGTAAGGACGGAAACTAGGTCAGAGACATTGACGTCGTGCTGCTCGTGCGCGGCTAGGTCCTTGAGCGCAACGGTGCCGTTTTCTAGCTCCTGCTCGCCCAGTACCAGAGCGAAGCGCGCACCTGCGCGGTCCGCACCCTTCATCGCGCCCTTGAGGCCACGGTCTCCAAAAGACATATCCGCGGAAATGCCGGCCTTGCGGAGATCATTGATAAGAGTGGTCATGGTGCGCTTTGCGGAGGCACCCAGCGCCACGCCAAAGACGTCCACGCGAGAATCTACGCCTTCTAGGGTGATGCCCTCGGCTTCAAGAGCCAGCAGGGCGCGGTCGACGCCCAAGCCATAGCCAATGCCGGATAGGTCTTGGCCTCCTAGCTGGGCCATCAGACCGTCGTAGCGTCCACCGCCACCGATACCGGACTGCGCACCAAGGCCGTCGTGGACGAACTCGAAGCAGGTCTTAGTGTAGTAATCCAGTCCGCGCACCATGCGCGGATTAATCTCATAAGCTACGCCCATATCATCCAACATGCCGGTGACGGTCTCGAAATGCTCGCGGCATTCCGTATTAAGGTGGTCGAGCATCAAGGGGGCATCGACAAGCTGCTCTTGGACCTCCGGACGCTTATCATCCAGCACACGCAGAGGATTGATCTCAGCACGGTGGCGGGTCTCTTCATCCAAATCGAGCTTAAAGAGGAACTCCTGCAGCTTCTCCCGGTAAGCCGGGCGGCAATTGTGATCGCCTAAGCTGGTGAGCTCGAGGCGGAAGCCGCTGAGCCCCAGCGCGCGGAAGGAACGGTCTGCCAAAGCAATGACCTCGGCGTCTAGCGCGGGATCGTCGACACCAATTGCCTCCACGCCCACCTGCTGGAGCTGGCGGTAGCGGCCGGCCTGCGGGCGTTCGTAGCGGAAGAACGGACCAAAATAGTTAAGCTTCACGGGCAGTTGGCCACGGTCCAAGTTGTGCTCGATGACAGAACGCATCACGCCGGCGGTACCCTCTGGGCGCAAAGTAACGGAGCGGTCACCGCGATCGGCGAAGGTGTACATCTCTTTAGATACCACGTCGGTGGACTCGCCTACGCCACGAGCAAAGAGTGCGGTGTCTTCAAAAATGGGCAGCTCAATGTGCTGGAAGCCGGAGAGATGTGCCTGCTCCACCATGGTCTGGCGCACCTTATAGAATGCGGCCGACTGCGGTGGGAAATAGTCTGGGACACCTTTAGGAGCGGACAGGGCCTGAAACTGCTTTTTATTACTCACGGGTATTACAGTACCTCCCTCAATGTAGCGAAGAAGGGATTGGTCGCCCTCTCCTTACGCATGGTGGTGGTGGGACCATGGCCGGGCAAAATGTCGAGGTTATCCGCCAAACTCCACACTGGGCCCGCGAGGGACTTCTGCATGGCTTTAGGATCCGAGTGAGGCAGGTCGGTGCGCCCAATGGCACCGGCAAAAAGCACATCACCGGTTAAGGCAAAGTCCTCAGCAATGATCATGGTGCATCCCGGAGAATGCCCGGGTGCGTGCTTCAAGCTGAAGGTGTGGCCGAGAAGTTCTAGGGTTTCCCCGTCTTGTAGCTCGCGCACATCGTTGATGGGGACCATATGAGCGGCGTCGAAAAGCTCCTGCGCCTGGGGCGAAACACCTTCGCCGCTGGCGAGCATGAACTTATCAGCGGGGTGGATATAAACAGGGATATCGAGCTTTTCGGCAAGGGATCCGGCGTCGCGGGTGTGGTCAATGTGGCCGTGGGTAAGCACGATAGCCTCATAGTCCAAGTCATGCTCTAGGACTTTTTCCATCGCATCCATGCCGGGATCGACGATAAAGGCGCGACGGCCCTCCGCAATCACATAGGTATTGGTCTGAAAGGGACCGGCAGTAAAACCGAAAATTTCCATACCCACCACCCTAGCTGCCCAGATAATAAAGAGCCGTCCGGCCCCGTCTTCGTAGATGAACCTCGACCAGCAACGCCGTGAGGCCTAGCTCAAAACATCCCACACCTTCTCGTAGTCAAGCTGGGTGACAACACCTGGAACCATTTGTGTGTGCATCACCCGGTGATTTTCATCGGCCACGACCACGGAGCGGGCAAGGAGGCCTTCCAATACGGAATCGCGTACGGTCACGCCGAACTTCTCTCCAAAATCCGATCGAAATGCGGAGGCGGCGATGACATCAGCAATGCCTTCCGCAGCGCAAAAACGCTTGAGGGTAAAAGGCAAGTCACGAGAAACGCAAAGAAGCTTAGTGTTATCTAGCTGCGCAACCTGCTCATGGAAACGGCGCAGTTGCTCCTGGCAGGAAGGGGTTTCGATAGAGGGAAAGATGGAGATAATAAGGCGCGTGCCCGCGAAAGTCTCATTGTTAATCTGACTCAGGTCCGTACCGATGAGTTCGAATTCGGGCAGCGGGTCTCCCACTGCGGGAAGTTCACCAACGGTGGGTGTTGGCGGGTCGATAAAATCTGGTTCAACCATAGAAACCAGAGTACTTATGACTTGGCTCAATAGCCATTGACTAGCCCGATTTACGTGCCCACGCTTTCTTCGAAGTATGGAACCGCTAAACTCGGTCAGGTTGAATCATGCCACCGAAAATCGCTAGAAAGGTTGACTCCCGGTGCCAAATAATAAAAAGCGCGGCGAAGAGGCGCTGAGCAAGCTCGAGCGCGAGCTAAAATCCCGCGAACGCAAGCAAAAGACACGCCCGCTGGGCGTTGTCTTCGCGTCCCTCGTAGTAATCCTCGCCTTGGTAGGCGGTATTTACTACTTGTCGACCCGCGAAGGCGACGATGAGAAGGTCCAGGCTGAGGAGTCCTCCGCAGCTGAGACCTCGCAGCAAACCCCACAGGCACAGCCCATTGCAGATAAGCGTGCAAAGGCTCTGCCGGATACCGTGACCTGTAAGTACGAGGACACCGGTCAAGATTCCAATGGTGCGACTAAGCCGAATGGAAAGGATATTTCCACCAAGGGCACCGTTACCGTTTCCTTTGAGACTTCTCAGGGCACCATTGAGATGGAGATGGATCGTGCCAAGGCGCCGTGTGCCACCAACGCAATTTCTGAGTTGGCAAAGTCTGGCTACTACGACAACACCGTTTGCCACCGTATGACCTCGGGTGGTCTCAACGTCTTGCAGTGTGGCGATCCGACCGGTTCCGGTTCCGGCGGCCCTGGCTTCAGCTTCGCTGATGAGTACCCCACCGACGAGGTGGATGAGAAGGATGCCCAGAACCCCGTTATCTACCCGCGCGGCTCCGTCGCCATGGCAAATAGCGGTCCAGACACCAATGGTTCTCAGTTCTTCCTCAACTATGACGATTCTGAGTTGACCCCGAACTACACCTACTTCGCCACCATTACCGATGAAGGTATGAAGACGATGGACAAGATTGCCAAGAACGGTGTCGAAGGCGGCCAGCCAGACGGCAAGCCAGCAAAGGAAGTCAAGATCAAGAAGGCAACCGTCAAGGCCTAGGCGCTTTAAAAGCCCTGCTTGGCGACGCCTCCCCCTGCCACCACCGCACACCCCCTAACGGGGGCAAGGGTTAAGCCCCGCGCATTCGTCACTTTCACAACGTACGGACGCGCCGGGGCTTTTACTTTCCTTAATTTAACCTGAGCCTGAATATGAGCCCTTAGCTGCAGAAACACTAACCTTCTAAAATTCCCCTAGTTCACACTAGCCACAAGAGTAAACTTGCAGCACACAGCAGACTTTCAGATATTTCAGCGAGTAAACAAAACCTGCCAATACTGTTGCGGAAGCCTGTCAGCCTGTCTAGTATTTGAAACGTCTTTGAACGCACCAAGCTTGTTAGGAATCAAAAATGAAGCTTTTCTCCCGCAAGGCACTCGTTGCCGGCGCAACCGCTCTGTCCATGACCTTCGCTGGCACCACCGTTGCTACCGCTGCCGAGACCACTCCAGCGTCCTCCACCGAGAACAAGGAGTCCGCCGCTGCGACCACCTCCAATGGCGCTGAGCCGACCGAGGAGGGTTCCTCCATCAAGGATATGGATCCTAAGGAAATCAAGGCTTGGATCGGCGTTGTTACCTCCGTCATCGGCGCTCTGGGCACCCTGTTCGCCTTCGCAAACAAGTACCTCGACCTGCCTTTCGGCAACAAGTAAGGTCACCGCTTCATAGCGATTCTTAAGCCGCTGCATTCCAAAAGGGAATGCAGCGGCTTTTTCATATGCTTTTGAGCAATCGGAAGAACTGACCGACGCTTGAGCTTTCCAGGCTTAGGGATGCATCTAGGACTCTTTGGCGTCTTCAATGTCCTCGGACCCTACGAGGTCTTTGAAAAGCTCTGGATCGATCGTTTGACCGACCCTGATGACAGAGATATGACCCGTGGGCTCCAGGATCATAATCTGTACGTCCTGCATGCGGCTAATGCCTGCCTTGCGGGCAGCAGAATAGATATCTGACTTAGTAATATGCGCCAGGGTCAAGTTATCCTCAACCATTTTCCCGCGAAATACTAGGAGAACTGGGCGCCGGTCAAGAAAGCGAGTCCACTTCACCACTTTGCGGATAGTACCGAACGCGGCCTCTAGAGCCATCAGAGTAGTCAAGCCGATTACGCCGGCGGCCAGGGTCGGTGGATTACCCACAATGACACGGCCTGCAACCGCGCCGAACATAATGATGATGATGGCATCTGAGGCCGTCATGGAAGTAAGGACCCGGGAGCCAAATATCTTCACTAGGACCATGAAGGATAGATAAATGCCCAAAGTGGCCAATACGACAACGGGGATACGGTGCCATTCAATGCCTAGTTGATAGGTAATTTCGCGCAGGAAGAGGTCTAGAGTATCCACGGTTGATTAGGTTACCTGGCTGCTGCACGGCATACAGAAAAGGCGGAGCGATACTCCCCCGTTCAGGAAGAACCGCTCCGCCTAGCGCCGTGATGGCTTAGAGGTGGAATTGCTTGCGCAGGTCCTCAATCATCTTGCGCGCTGGGGCAGGAAGAATCTGCGGGTTCATACCCACAAACGCAACACCAGCTACCAGCGCCGCAACAATGGAAAATACTGCGCTGCCCATGGAAGAACCGTTAGAGGACAAGGAGGAACCCTTCGGCTCGGGCTTAGCACCCGGCTCCTGGGAGCCCTCGCCGCTTACCTCGATAGGCAGAGTTGCCTTTGTGCCGGCGTCAGTGGTGATTTCGAGGTTTTGCTTGCCGCTCAGGTTCTCTGGAACGGTGAGCTTTACCGTTGCACGTCCGCGCTCGCCAAATTGCGCATCGCCTTCCTGGGCAGCGTTGTCGATGTCGACGGTCTGCTCAGCGTCACCCAACTTCACGGTTGCCTTCTTGGCCATCGGCTCACCCTCGGTGGAGTAATTAAGGCTAGACAGATTGACGGTAAGTTCCTTACCCGGCTTCACCTCACCTTCAACGTGGGCACCGATTTGACCTTGTCCGGTGCGGACCTCAGATTCACCCGACTTGATGTAGTCAATCATGGCCTGAGTGTCCATGTATCCCACATCGTTTTTGTCCTTGATGGAACCAGCGTTGAAATAGCCATCGCCGCCGGCTTCTTCGTCACTAGAAGCAAGGAAGGACGACAGCGCGATGGAATAATCCTTCTTCGGGTCAATCTGTTCGCCGTTGATGGTCACGGACTTTACCCGCTCACCCTTATTGGCCTTCTGGTCGTAGACCACCTGCACATTATTGGAAAGCCCCATGGCCAAGCGCGGACGGCTGCCTTCCTGCCACTGGTTTTCCAAAGCATTGATGAACTCCTCGCCGGAAATCTTTGCGGTAATCACGGAGTTACCAAACGGCTGCACCTCAAAGATGTCCTTGTAGGTAACGTCGCCACCCTTCAGGTCAGCACGCACACCACCGGCGTTCATGACACCGATCTCGATATCCTTACCTACCTGCTTGCTCATGGCATAGCGTTGGCCATCTGCGATGAAGTTATTGAGGGTGGATTCTACGCCACGGTTGGAGCCTGCCTCTGCGCCTTCGTCAGAGCCACGGAACAGGTCCTGCTTGACGTTTCCTGCAGTCTTGGAGCCTTCTACCTCGGCTTCCTTTTGTGCCTTTTCCACCACAGCTGCAATGCCAGCGTCCGGCTCGACAGCGGTAGCGTCGGTAGCATCGTACTGGCTGAGTTTGATGTCGGTTACCTTCTTGGCGGACTTGTCAAAGGTAATGTCGACGTCGTTAAGCAACTTGCCATACTCATGCCCCTGCGCCCATTGCAACGGGAGTGCACCATCGCGCGGGACTTCCCCCTTGGTGCGCTGGTGAGTATCGCCGCCGAAAAGCACGTCTACGTCTTTACTGAAGCCCTCGGCATATTCTTGGGCATCCTCGTGGAAAAGGGCGACAACAACGTCCGCTTCGCCGGACTCCTTTAGCCGGGCGGCCTCTTCATTGGTTGCCTTTACCGGGTCCGTGAAGGTAACGCCCGGGATCTTGGCCGCAGATACCTTGTACTTGGTATTTTCCGTCACGGTTCCGACATAGCCCACCTTGACGCCGTCTACGTCTTCAACGTGAGAAGGCTTAAGCAAGGGCTTGCCGTCTTTCAGCACGTTGGCACCCAAGATGGGATACGTGGAGTTCGGCTGAATGCGCTCGGTTAGATCCTCGGTGCCCTTATCAAACTCGTGGTTGCCCACTGCGGATACCTTCATGCCCATCTGATTGAGGGCCTCAAGGGTGTACTTGTCATCAGAAATTGCAGATACAAAGGCAGAGCCGCCTACGTTATCGCCCGAAGAAGTCAGGTTGAATTCCTGACCTTCATTCACCTGCTGGATAAGAGACTGCAAACGGGCCACGCCAATTTCATCGCCGGCCTTTGCTGGGTCACCGATCTTGTCCTCCAAGTGACCGTGAATATCGGTGATATTGGTGACAGAGATGGTGGTCTTGTTTTCTTGTGCTACCGCCTGCGCGCCGGAGAGAGCTACAGCGGATACGGTAGTGGCGGCCACAAGCTGGCCGATGCGGCGAAACTGCATGGAAATACTCCTAGATTGTAGAAAGCAACAGGATAATTTATATCGCTTTATTAACAACTTGGCAGGAGAAACTAAGCTCGCTTGCTGGGGATTTACCTGGCAGAAGCCGAAAATTCATACACTGGTAACCCGCCCGAAGCCTTCGCGTTGCTTGCCCCGCCCCTCCTTGAGGGTAAGGAGAAAGCGCGCTAAGCAGTTACTCGGTAGACGTCGAAGACGCCTTCCGTATTGCGCAAGGTCGTCATCAACGTGCCCAGCTGCTTGGTGTCTGACACCGAGAACGTAAACCTAACCGTCGCAATGTGGTCATCACCCCGGTTGGAGTTCATAGTCAAAACGTTGATGTTCTCATCACTCATAACACGAGTGAGCTCTGAAAGAAGGCCTTGCCGGTCAAGGGCTTCCAATTGCAACGTCGCAGAGAAAGCACCGGTAGCGGAGGTCCCAGAAGACCAGGCCACCTCTAGCATGCGCTCGGGTTCTGCTTTGAGCTTTTCCGCGTTGGTGCAGTCGGCTCGGTGCACTGATACTCCGCCGCCTCGGGTTACGAAACCAAAGATGGTATCGCCTGGTACAGGCTGGCAGCATTTGGCGAGCTTGGCCATTACATCAGGGCTGCCCTCCACCAAGATGCCGGTGCCCGATGCGGAGTCCTCGGTGTGCTGGGCACGGGAATTTTCAATCTCAGACAGCGGCGTGCGCGAGGCCAAAGTGTCAATTGCATCGTCCTGGTCCCCAAACATGGCAACCAATTGATTGGCAACATGTTGCGCAGATACTTGGCCCGCGCCGATGGCGGTATACAGCGAATCGACATCAGCGTGGTGCAGCTGCTCCGCCACCTGCTTCATAGATCTGGCGGTAAACAGGCGGTGCATCGGCAGGCCGCCTCGCTGGACCTCAGTGGCTAGGGCATCTCGCCCTGCCTCCAAATGTTCTTCGCGGCGCTCTTTGGCAAACCACTGCCGTACCTTGGTCTTAGCGCGTGCAGATACCAGAAAGTCCTGCCAATCACGGGACGGGCCTGCGTTAGGGTCTTTAGAAGTAAAGATCTCAACCTTGTCACCGGATTTTAGCTTCGATTCCAGTGCTACCAGCTTGCCATTGACCTTGGCACCGATACACCTATGCCCCACTTCGGTATGTACTGCATAGGCAAAGTCCACCGGAGTAGAACCTGCGGGCAGATTTACTACGTCACCCTTAGGGGTAAAGGCAAAGATTTGCTTAGCGGTAAGGTCATAGCGCAAGGAGTCTAGGAACTCATTAGGGTCAGCTGCTTCCTTCTGCCAGTCCAGAAGTTGGCGCATCCACGCCATCTGGTCCACTTCTTCTTGGTGGCCCGAGTTTTTGCCCTTGGTTTCCTTGTAGCGCCAGTGAGCGGCCACGCCGAATTCGGCATTGTAGTGCATCTCGTGGGTGCGTACCTGGACCTCCAGCGTGGCACCACCATCGCCTAGCACTGTGGTGTGCAGCGATTGATAGACACCAAATCGCGGCGAAGAAATATAGTCCTTAAAGCGCCCGGGCAGAGCTTGGTAGATCGAGTGAACCACGCCAATTGCGGCATAACAGCTATTGACATCCTCTACTAGGATGCGGATACCCACTAGGTCAAAAATCTCTGCAAAGTCGCGGCCACGTACGATCATCTTTTGGTAGATGGACCAGTAGTGCTTTGGCCGGCCCATAACCTCAGCTTCAATGCCGTTTTCCTTCAATGCCGCACTAACTTGGCTAATGATCTCTTTGAGCGCGCGGTCACGCGAGGGGGCGCGGTCTGCCACCATGCGCACAATCTCGTCGTACTTTTTGGGGTACAGGATGGCAAAGGATAGGTCCTCCAGCTCCCACTTCACACTGGCCATGCCTAATCGGTGAGCTAATGGAGCGATAACCTCGAGGGTTTGGCGCGCCTTTTTGGCCTGCTTTTCGGGCGGGAGGAACCGCATCGTACGCATATTGTGCAGGCGGTCGCTTACCTTAATGACCAAGACGCGCGGGTCAGTGGCCATGGCTACGATCATCTTGCGGATGGTTTCCGCCTCTGCGGCCGAGCCCAGCGCCACCTTATCCAACTTCGTCACACCGTCAACCAGCCGGGCCACCTCGGGGCCGAAATCCCTGGTGAGGTCGTCTAAGGAGTAGTCCGTATCCTCCACCGTATCGTGCAAGAGCGCTGCCACGATGGTGGTGGTGTCCATACCAATTTCCGCAGCGATCGTAGCAACGGCAAGTGGGTGGGTGATATAAGGTTCTCCAGATTTGCGGAAAACCCCTTCATGCAGACGCTCGGCGGTGTTATAAGCACGATTGAGCAGGTCTGAGTCGGCCTTAGGGTGAAACTTGCGGTGGATGGACATCAGCGGGTCCAGCACCGGATTCACCCTGACTCGGCCGCCTGTGAGCGAACGGGCAAGGCGAGCCGACATGCTACGCATACCGCCGCCGGTCTGGCGCTTTACGGGTTTATCCATGGCCATTTCTACCGCCCTTCACAGTGCCACGGGCCATATTGGCCTCATATTCGTCTAGATCGTGGGATCTAGCTTAGACACTTCATCTTAGTCTGTGGCATTTAGCACAATGAGCGGCGGGCCGGATAAACGCTCACGCCCATTGAGGCCTTTGACTTCCAGCACAACGACGTTGCCGGCAACCTCGGCACCCGCGGACTCGAGCAGAAGTTTCGCACCATGGAGGGTGCCACCGGTGGCTAGGACGTCGTCGACAAGCACTACGCGCTTGCCCTTGATGTCGACGCCGCTGGCCGGAATCTCCAGCGCCGCCGAGCCGTATTCCAGCTCGTATTCCTCGGTGTATACCGGAGGAGGAAGCTTGCCCTTCTTGCGGATGGCTAGGATACCCAGGCCCATCTTGTAGGCCACGGCCGAGCCGAGGAGGAAGCCACGGGCATCTAGGCCACCGATCATCTCCGCGCCCAGTTCCTCGCAGGCGGCCGCTAAGCCGTCTACGACGGTGCGAAAAGCCTCTGGGTCTGCCAAAACTGGGGTGAGATCTTCGAAGAGGATACCCTCCTCTGGGAAGTCTTGAACGAGGCGAACCTTATCCTTGAGAGCCTGTGCTGCTGATTCGTAGTGCGAACTCATAATCTTCCTTGAGAAATAATTGCGAGAGGTCGTTAACGGCCGCTGTTGCGGGTCCTACTTCTTTTCGGTTGGAGCGGTGCTACGCCAGCGATCCATATTCCAACCGATGCCCGAGACGCCAGTGTACGGCAGGACACCTTCCACGTCGCGGCGGACGAGGAAGACACGCGGCTGCGCGGAGAGCGGAATGGACGGAATATCCTTCCACAAAGCTTCTTCTGTCTTCTTAAGCTCCGCAGAGTTTTTCATACTAGCTTCGACCGCGGAGTACTCCGTCTGAGGATCTACCGGTCCAAGGAAAGCGTCGACGGTAGGTGCCCAGGTTTCTGGATCCATTTCCAGGTAGTGCTGAGACATAAACTCCGCAGACGTATCCTCGATGGTGATTCCGGCCGGCTCACAGGATGCACGGAGCTGTTCCACCATAGCTGCGTAACGCTTATCCGGTCCTAAGTAGCCGACCTTGATGGTCGTTCCATTCAGATTCCCCGCCTGCGCCAGATCGGTACCCTGGTGCTCCTTACCCACTTTGTCGAGGCCGCCGGCAACCGGGTTGGTGACGGAAACGGTGCGCACATAAGCCGGTGGCACCTCTACGCCAGAGGCCGCGGAGCTTGCCTGAGCCACCGCCTGCTGATCGACGCACGCAGCGAAGCTCTCGCGCGCCCACGGCTCGGCGAATACCCCAGCCTCAGACAGCGTCAGCGTATCCGTTAGCTCGCCTACCATTGGGGTAGCTTCATAGGAGTCCTCCCCTGACTCACTTTGATTCCGGTCAAGCCAGTCAGGGGTTGCATTGGCGGCGTCGACCACGCGCAGTGCCCCCTTATCTACCAGCTTGTGCGCGTCAGCATCCGCTGGCCACACCACAACGTGGTCCTCGGCTGGCGCATCCCCAAAGTATTTTTCGTTCGCTTTGAGGATAACCTCGCCCTCATCGCCTATCTTGTCGATGACATAGGGGCCAAAAGACACTTGCAGTTTTGGATCGAGTTGATCCTTTGCCACAGAGAAGCCATACCGCCATGCCTGGGCAACTGGATCTAGCGCTTGCATATCTTCGGCTGCCAGCGCCGCATTAAGCTCCTCAAGGCTCAACCCAGCCTTTTCTGCCAGCGCATGGGCGGGCATGACCGTTCCGGCGCCAAACATATGGCGCCAGCGCTGCCCCTGATCCTTATTAAAGGTCAACGTAAACGATTTGCTGTGGGGTTCGCAGCTGAAATTCGCAATGTCATTCATCAGCGGCATATGGGAGGCGAATTCAGCAGGATGGGTGCCGGCAACGTAAGTCAAATAGTAATCATCACAGGTCACGGGAGTGCCATCGGAAAAGACGGCATCCTCGGCCAAGGTCAGCTGGACGCTGCGCTGGTCGCTGCCCTCAGCGGGCGGGAGCTCTTCCGTTTCTACTAGGTCTGCATTGGGGATCAATTCGCCCGCGGGACCAGGTACGAAAAGGCCAGGATATAGGCGCGTGGATAACAGTCCGGCGGAGCTGGCAGAACCAAAGGAGGTGCCTGCGTTGGTAGTGGCCAGACGGGAATTTACCTGGTACCCAAAGTATCCATAGGATTCTGGTTCCTGGGGCGCAGCCGAAGACTCATCCTCGCCACCCTGCCCGCTGCAGGCAGATGCAGCCAGGGCGAGTGCGGATACGCATGAAGCAAGGGCCCGCCTCCCCCTATGACGTCCTCCAGAACTGCTCTTTTCCTTAAGCATGGTTATGTGCCCTCACTTCAGCTAGCGATCCGCCTGAATTTTACTACCGGAAGTTACCTGCCTGGCCGCCACGTTGCGCCAGGGTGTCCGGTGGACTCCGCCGATTCGGCCTCATTGCCAGCCGGGGTGGACTGAGCACTTACTGGCGAAACCACGGTGCGCCCCGCTGCGGGTGCGTCATCTTCTGCAGCACCCTTCTCATCCTTACCAGCACGGTAGTCCGCTACTCGCTTATTGTGGCGCTTAGTCTTCTTGGACATATTGGCGAAGGTGACAACCAATGGCGTAGCGAAGAAGATGGAGGAGAAAATACCCTCAACCACACCGATGAGCTGGATGAGTGCCAAATCGCGCAGGGTACCAATGCCCATGAGCCACACGGCCACCACGAAGAGCGCGATAATCGGCAGCGCAGAAATCACCGAGGTAGAAATCGAGCGCATGACCGTCTGGTTAATCGCCAGGTTCGTCAGCTCAGCAAAGGTCTTCTTGCGCTGTCCCTCCAGGCCTTCCGTGTTCTCGTTGATCTTGTCAAAGACGATGACCGAGTCATACATGGAGAAGGTCAGGACGGTAAGCAGACCGATAATGACAGCAGGGGAAACCTGGAATCCGAAGAGCGCATAAATGCCGGCAATAATCACGCCGTCTGCAATCAGGGCGATGATAGCGGCAAAAGCCATGTTCTTCTGCAAGCGAATGGCCACATAAACGGTGGCAGCTACCAAGAAGACCAGCATGGCGATAAGCATGCGCTGGGTAATGGCAGAACCCCAAGACTCAGATACCGTGGACGAACCGATGGCATCCGGGGTGGCCTTACCTTCTTCATCCTTCGGCTTAAAGTCCTCGTAGATAGCGGTACGAGCCGCATTCACCTCTTCTTGGCTGAGGCGTTCGGAGACAATCTCCAAGGTCTCGGAGTTGCCGGAGCCTACGATATGTACCTGCTCGGGTTCTACGCCGGTGGAATCTTCAAAGACGCGTCCTACTTCTTCTTCCTTAAGGTCCCCTGCCGGCATGGACAGCGTAGTGCCGCCTTCGAAGTCAATCGAGAGGCTGAAGCCGCGAATTAGGATTGCGGCCACGGCCGCCACGATCAGCGCGGCGGTGATGCCGTACCACAGCTTGGTGCGGCCAATGAAGTCATAACCGCGCTCATCCTCGTAGAGGCGGTCCATTCGGGAAATCTTGTGCTTAGTCGAAACAGCCATGCTTATTTCTCCTCATCTTCCGCAGCATCAACGGGACGTGCGGTTCCTGCGGCAGTATGTGCTGCCGTTTCTGTGGTGGCTGCCTCCTTGGTTGGGGAGGTTTTAGTGGAGCCTGCTTTGCGATGCCCCGAGCCGAAATAGCCGCGTTCACGACGCTCTTCCACCAAGGCGTAGATACCGCCAAGGCCGTTCATCGAAGGCTTGGCTGCAGCTGGACGGCGGCCCACCAACTGCATCAGTGGTGCCATAACCAAGAAGGATACGACAAGGTCGAAGACCGTGGTCAGGCCCATGGTAAAGGCGAAGCCCTTAACCTCACCGATGGCGAGGAAGTAGACCACTACGGAGCCGATGAGGGTCACCGCGTTACCGGTCACGATGGTCGCACGAGCACGCTCCCACGCCTTTTGCGTAGCGGAGCGGAAAGTGCGTCCCTCTAGCAGCTCATCCTTGATGCGTTCGTAGTAGACCACGAAGGAGTCAGCCGTTGCACCCACACCGATGACCAGACCGGCAATACCGGAGAGATCCAGTGAGTAGCCGATCCAACGACCCAGCAGCACCAAGGCACCATAGGTCAACAGGCCAGAAGAAATGAGGAAGACGAGGGAGACGCCGGCCAGTGCGCGGAAGTAATACAGCGAATAAGCCATCACGAGTACCAAGCCGACTAGGCCCGCGATAAGGCCGGCCTGCAGGGCGGCCTTACCCAGTGTCGGCGGAATGGACTCAATGGTACCGCCCGGCTCGCCATTTTCACCGGCGAAGGACAGCGGCAGTGCGCCATACTTCAAGTTATTGGCCAGGTTCTGTGCTTCCTCCTGGCTGAAATCACCAGTAATAGAGGTTGCGGACCCAACTGGAGTTGCGCCCTGGATCACCGGTGCAGAGATAACTGCGGAGTCAAGGGTAATGGCGACTTGGTCGTTGAGGTGTTCCTTGGTAAGGTCCGCCCACGTCTGGGAACCGTTTGGTCCATCTCCGGTCTTGAAAGAGAAGTTGATCTCCATTTGGCCGGTTTTGTTGTTCATACCGCCTTCGATAGGACCATTGGTATTGATCTCATTGCCGGTTAGGCGGGTGCCATTTTCATCCTTGATGCCGTTAAGAAGTGGCGCGGGCTCGAGGACGTACGGGTTGCCCTTGGAATAATCACAGGTAACAAATGGCTTAGCCGGATCGTCCGCGCCAGCCAGCGGATCGGTATCGCCCTGACAGGTCATCAGCATCGAAGCTGCGGCTTGGGTCGTCGGATCCTCGGACTGGCGGTCCTTGAGCAACATCTCCGTGATTTCATCACGGCGCTTCGACTGCTCAATGGAGTTGCTTGGCTCATCCAGGGGCTTAGCGCTGACCTTTGGAGCCTTCTTCTCCTTTGGCTTCTGTCCGGTCATCTGCGCTTCCTGCGCAGAGATGGCCTTGACGCCTTGATCCATCTGCTTGTTCGCTTCGTCTGCGCTTAGCACGCCATACTTTACCCAGCGGTTGGCCATGTCTTCTAGCTCCTTATTGAGCTTGCCCATATCCGGCATGGATGGCTTAGCCACTGGGCGGAAGAAGAGCTGCGAGGTCTTACCTACGGCCTGTGCTTGGGAAGCGTCCTCTCCTGGCACGGTAATAACCAGGGTATTGCCGTTAATGACAACCTCAGAGCCAGAAACGCCCATACCATTGACACGCTGTTCCAAGATGGTGCGTGCTTGTTTGAGCTGGTCCTGAGTGGGTTCCTCGCCTTGCGGAGCAAGCGTTACGCGAGTACCGCCTTGCAGGTCAATGCCGAGCTTCGGCGTGCTTTGACGGCTACCAGTAAGAAAGATAAGCGCATAGATAACAACCACAATGAGGACGAATAACGCGATAGCGCGCTTCGGCCATTGGCGTTGGCTATTTTTCATAGCGCGACGGGGTGATGCGGACAACGATAATCTCCTGTGCTGCTTATAACAGGGTGCTTAGACAATAAATACGGCCCGACCGGATGGCGCAGGCACGTCAACAACGCACAATCGTACGTCATGAGACGGAATTTTCCTTAACGAGGGCCAGATAAGGCCCAAAGTGTGATGGGGTCTACGCTCCACAAAGTTCCCACCACCTAGCAAACGTTAAGATAACTCTCAGGAAAGACGGGGTTAGTTCTTCCCCTCGCCGCCGAACGGAGGGACATTCTCATCAGGCAGGTTATCTTCCGTATCGCCTTGTGCTTCCCCAGCAGCCGCAGGGCGCTCGAGCTTATTGGCCTCCTGCTCGGTGCGAATCACGGCCATCTTGTCAAAAGTAACCACCACTCCTGGGGCAATTTCTAGATCCACGTCCTTGTCACTGGTGTTACGCACCACGCCGTGTACACCGCCCGCGGTAACGATGGAATCGCCCGGCTTGAGGGAGTTTTGTAGGGCCTGCATATCATTTTGGCGCTGGCGCTGCTTTCGCATGGCCATGAAGGAGGGGATGACGAACAGGATGCCAATAATGATGAGAATGATGATTTCCATAGCTCCCTAGTGTGCCAGACGGAAGTGAACACAAAAACCCAGAGTGCTTGACCAAGCAGGCTGGCGCCTGGAATTAAAACAGGCCGGCTGCCCCCTCAGGAGGAGTTAGCCCCAAGTGCCGCCACGCGGCGGCGGTAGCTACGCGGCCGCGTCCTGTCCGCGCAATCATTCCCGCACGCACCAGGTAGGGCTCACACACCTCCTCCACCGTCGAGGGCTCCTCGCCCACCGCAATGGCAAGGGTGCTCACGCCGACCGGTCCGCCGCCGTGCCCCTTAATCAATGCATCGAGCACTGCCCGGTCCAAGCGATCGAGGCCCATTTCATCCACGTCGAAGACCTCGAGCGCCCCCTGGGCCGCACTAAGATCAATCAGACCCGAGCCGTTGACCTCGGCATAGTCGCGAACGCGGCGCAACAAACGGTTAGCAATACGCGGGGTGCCACGCGAACGAGAACCAATTTCTACCGCTGCATCATGGTCAATATCTACGTCTAAGATGTGCGCCGCACGCTTAATCACCTGAGTTAAGTCAGCCGTGTCGTAGTACTCCATTTGCGCAGTAAAGCCGAATCGATCACGCAGGGGGCCAGTAAGCATGCCGGCGCGGGTTGTAGCCCCTACCAGGGTAAAAGGCGGGATTTCCAGCGGAATGGAGGTAGCACCAGGCCCCTTGCCTACGATGACGTCAATACGGAAATCTTCCATCGCCATATACAGCATTTCTTCTGCTGGCCGGGCAATGCGGTGGATCTCATCGATGAAAAGCACGTCGCCTTCCATCAGATTTGAAAGCATGGCGGCCAAATCGCCGGCGCGCTCTAAGGCAGGCCCCGAAGTCATACGCAGCGAGGTCCCCAACTCCTGGGAAATAATCATCGCCATGGTGGTCTTACCCAGGCCAGGCGGGCCAGAGAGCAGAACGTGGTCCGGCGTAACTCCACGATTCTTAGCGCCTTTGAGCACCAAGGAAAGCTGCTCGCGCACCTTGGGCTGGCCTATAAACTCATCTAGCGACTTCGGGCGCAATGACCGCTCAATATCATGTTCCTCGGAGTGTGCGGTCGCTTCGACGTCGCTATTGCGCTGCGAGGAATGCGCCGCGTCGACGCCGTCGGGGAGGTTAAATTCGGTGCGCTCAATATCGGACATGATTGTTCAGCCTTCCTACCTGCCGTTACTTTTTCTTGCCCAGCTGCGCTAGAGCCGCACGCAAGAGGGAAGACGTATCGGCATCAGGGTTCTCCGCGTATGCCGCTTCCACCACAGGCCGCGCTCCCTTATCAGTAAACCCAAGACCAATGAGCGCTTCCGTCACGCTTTCTACCACGGCCCCGCCGGCTGGCGCGACGGCGGTATCGCTGGCACCTGCAGTAGAGGGCTCGCTTGGCGCAAAGGCCGCCACCTTATCTTTCAGCTCCAATGCCAAGCGCTGAGCCATACGCTTACCGACGCCCGGGATAGATTGCAGCGCCTTCACGTCTTCCGCACCAATTGCAGCTGCGAGCTCCCCTGCGCCCATGACCGAAAGCGCCGCCAAAGCAAGCTTTGGTCCGAGCCCCGACACGGATTGCAGAACTTGGAACATCTCGCGGTCCTCATCAGCGCTAAAGCCATAAAGAGTCAGGGAGTCTTCCTTGACCACCAAGTTGGTGAGAACCGTAGCTGCTTCCCCGCGGCGCAAAGTGCCCAGCGTTTTTGGGGTGGCCAAGAACTTGTATCCCACGCCTGCACAATCGATGACCCCATGGTCGAGTCCAATATGGATTACCTCTCCACGCAGTGCAGCAATCATTGGCTTCCTATCCTTTTCTCTCAGTAAATTTCTCTACCGCTTCTTAGCTTGTCCGCGCACGCCACTTGTCTTGGCTCCAAGCCCAAGACCATTCTGGTCCATCCGCGCAATGGCAGGGGCGCGCCAGCAATGACACACCGCCAAGGCGAGTGCATCGGCGGCGTCGGCAGGCTTGGGCGGCTCCGTCAACCCCAGAATACGGGTGATCATAGCGGTCATCTGCTTTTTATCGGCGCGTCCATTTCCAGAGATTGCCTTTTTCACCTCGGATGGGGTGTACATATACACCGGAATATCGCGCTCAGCTGCAGCCAGCACCAACACCCCTACCACGTGGGCAGTTTGCATGACCGTGGAGACCTGGCCGCGTTCGAAGACTCGCTCGATCGCTACCACATCCGGCGTATAGTCATCCATCCATTCTTTCGCTGCCACTGAAAGACGCAGGAGGCGCTCCGTTAAGTCTTTATCGCTAGGGGTACGAACCACGCCTACAGAAACCGGGAGGATTGCTCGGCCGCGACCAGCTTGAACCACGGAAAGTCCGCAACGCGTCAAGCCCGGGTCAATCCCCATCACGCGCATTCCTTCTAGGTTCATCTCTCCCCCATTGTCATGTCAGCGCCTTATCGCACCGCCTACTGCCCCCATTATGGACTACACACAGGTGTTCTACAAACGTAGCAGTCCACCCCACCATAGCGAAGCGCCGGCAGCGCCTCCGGCGAGCAATTCTCGCGGAGCGCTCCCGGCGCTACATAGCCGCCGCTATTGCGGCGAAGAGGTGATTAACCCTCGTTCAACTCGGCTAGTACCTCATCGGACAGGTCCATGTTGGTGTAGACGTTTTGCACGTCATCGGAGTCTTCCAAAGCATCAATGAGGCGGAAAATCTTCTTGGCATCGTTGGCATCAAGCGGCACCTCAACAGAAGCGCGGAAGTCATTATCAGAGTCATCGACCTCAATATCGGCTTCCTTGAGCGCGTCCTTAACGGCCTGCACATCCGTCGGAGCGCAGACGATTTCGAACTTCTCGCCCTGGTCCTTTACCTCTTCCGCGCCAGCTTCTAGCACGGCCATCAAAACATCGTCTTCCGTCAGCTCGCCCTTTTCTATTAGGACGTAGCCGGTACGGGTGAACATATAGGCCACGGAGCCGGATTCGCCCAAGTTGCCGCCGTTTTTAGACATAGCGGTACGCACGTCGGTCGCCGCACGGTTGCGGTTATCCGTAAGGCACTCAATGAGCATGGCCACGCCGTTGGGGCCATAGCCTTCGTACATGATGGTTTCCCAGTCGGCGCCGCCGGCTTCCTCACCGGATCCACGCTTGCGAGCACGCTCAATATTGTCATTGGGGACGGAGGCCTTCTTGGCCTTCTTGATCATGTCATCAAGGGTTGGGTTAGCCGCTGGGTCACCACCGCCGGTGCGGGCCGCCACTTCGATATTCTTGATCAGCTTGGCAAATTCCTTGCCACGCTTTGCATCGTTGGCAGCCTTTTTATGCTTGGTAGTTGCCCATTTCGAGTGGCCTGACATGTAGTCCCTTTCTAATCGGGTGCTGAAACTGGTGGCAATTATACGTGTGCTGCATGAATGCGTGAAAGCGACCCCCTTATAAGCGGGGCATATTTACACGTTGTGCCAATTGCCATGGGCGGAGCCGCTGCCCAGCTTTTCATCCAAGAAGCGCGTGAGGCCCTCTTGATTGACCAAAGCCACCAATTCGCCCTCCTCCGTAAAGAGCTTGCCGCGCGCAATTGCCGTTCCTTGAAATGCTGAGGGTGATACTTGCTCATATAAGAGCCATTCATCCACGCGAATAGGACGCAGGAACCAAATGGCATGGTCGAGGCTGGCCAACTGCACTTTCTCTCCTTGATGCGGAAGGAGCGCGGAGCGGATGAGAGTCATATCCGACATGTAGGTCAGCGCGGCGCGGTGGAAAGCCGGATCCTGCGGAAGCTCAACGGTATTGCGAAACCAGATATGACGAAATCCTGCACCGGTGCGTTCCGCTGCCACAGGGTCTCGGCCTTCCTCTGGTACCAAGCGGATATCCCATTCCTCCCACTCTTTGAGGATGATGCGGGTGGAGTAAGGCGCACCGCCACCGGAACGAGCTGTTTCTTCGGGCCCAGGTACCTCCGGCATGGGATCTTGGTGCTGCGGTCCGCAGTCCCCATCGCGATGGAAGCTCGCCATGGCAGAGAAAAGTAGCGTGCCCCCCTTGGTAGGCGCGTACCTGCCGGTTGGCAAAGGATCTGCCGTCCCGAATGCGCTCGACCCGCAACTCAATCGGCCGGCTCGCGTCACCAGGCCCCACAAAATAGCCGTGCAGGGAGTGAACCTCTTTCCCGGAAACGGTGCGTTGGGCCGCGGCCACTGCTTGGCCAGCAATATGTCCGCCGAAGGTACGCTCAATCCGCGACTCCACCGCCGGGCCACTAAAGACATCGTCCGCTCCCGTTTTCTCTATGTCCAAAATCTCGCGGATGGCCGCCATCTCCACACTCCCAATGTCCTAAATCACTACCGCTAGCAATTGTCGTCCACACTACTAAAAGGCCGAGCCGCCGATTCCTTTTCTCATTATCTCTCCCCCATTTTTTGGCATAAGTGGAAGAATTTTCTAGAAGAAACTATGTCCGCCACCGAAGTGAGCGCTCTTTGAATAAAGTCTTTTGGGTGAAACGCCTCGCTTCTGTTCCTGCAGTTTGGATTGGGTGGGTTATCGCCCGCCTGTGCCTTGTATATCTACTCAAGATTGACCACAGTCCCAGGGGCGATGTCGCATATTATTTTGCGGGTATCTACGGCGACGACCCAACTCAAATGACCGAGTACCCTCATGCAGGCACGTGGCCTACGGTGCTTTTGGGGTGGCTCACCGGTGAAAATATCACCGCTTTCTATATCGGCTTTACCATCATGACGCTGCTTGTCGACGCCGCGTTTTTAGCCCTGCTGCTGCGCCACCATCCCACCCAACCGCGCGCTTTTTGGGCCGCGTGGTTCTGGGTTTTCTTCGGCACCGCGGCAGGCCATGCCTTTGTGTGGCGCCTCGATATTTTCCCCTCCCTAGCCGTCGCCGGAGCAGCCGCCCTTCTGGCTACCCATCCCCTTATTGCCTCGGCGTTACTGGGCTTTGCCACCACCATGAAGCTTTGGCCCGGAGTGCTCGCCGCAGGCTTAGTGGGCCGCTTCAATAGGTCTGCGACCTGGCAACGCCTGCTCGTCTTCTTCTGCACCATCATTGCAGTCTGCGCCATAACGGTTGCCACCTGTGGCACCGAACGCTTACTTTCACCTTTAAACTACCAGGGCGTGCGCGGACTCCAGTTGGAGTCCATCCCGGCGACCTTCCTGTTGCTGCAAGCGCATCGCCACCCCGGCCGCTGGGATTTGGGCTACGCCGCTTCCAAGAGCTTTGAGATCTCCGGGCCCGGCGTGGATACCGCCATCAGGTGGAGCACCATAGCCATCATTATCATGCTGGTGTTTGCGGTGGGATGGGCGCTCTACCGGCTGTGTGCCGGCGGATGGACCACGCGCACCACCATGGCGTTCTTTAGCGTTATGGTCTTGCTCCTTATCGCGACCAATAAGGTTTTCTCCCCGCAATACATCGTCTGGCTCGGCCCGCTGCTTGCAGTGGTGATCCGCCAGCGACTTCCACAAGGGTTTACTACCTTGCGGGTAGTCCAGCGCCTGCTAGCGGTCTGCGCCATTATCGCCGCTGCGCTGGGTACTTTGGTCTATCCGTTTAACTACGACTACATCTGGCATTACGTGGGCGAGAATATGTTCCCCGTGTATCTCTTGGTGGCCCGCAATATTCTCATCGTGGTTATGGCCATCATTGGGCTTATATGGTTTGCGCTCGAGGTGGCGCTGGCTGGGAAACTGGAACGTGCAGGAATTCACCAGCCACACGCGCCAAGCGCCCTGGCACAGCCAGTTTTACGCCGCCGAGGCGGCCGGCACTCGCTTCGGTCATAAAGCCGCTCAGCAGGCTACTCAGCCAGCATGTAGTCAAAGTATTCCGGCAGCTTTGCGGTGCCGCCCAGATGGAAAAGCCGCACCGCAGGGCGCAGACGCAAAGCGCGAGTATCGCTGACCGCTTCGTTATAAAAGCGGTGGGCGAGCTGGATACGCCCTTCGGCGTCGGCAAGCGCGGCGGGGCGGTGCTCTGCGGGAAACTCCCGCACAATGGCGGCCGAAAGCTCCCGCTCGGCCAGCGTGCGCGGTTCGAAGTGGCCTTGGAAGAGTTCGGTGGATTCGGCTCTTTGGGCCAGGGCCGCCAGCCCTGGTGCTACTGCCGCTGTGACCGCTGCCCTGCGGTCTAGGGCCGCCTGTAGCTGTGCCAGCGAGGCATCGGTGCGAATGTGCAGTGAGTTGAGCCGCTGAGCGGTAAAAAGCGCCCAGGAGCCCACGATGATGAGCAGAAAGAGGACTAGCGCAATTTCAATGGCCATTAGCGCTTCACCCTCACCTTGGTTCCGTCCTGGACGGTTTCATAGACCTGCATAACAGCTGCTGCCACATGGTCCCAGTCATACGTGCTGGCACGCTCGACGCCATTGCGTGTCAGCCGAACCCGGTACTCGGCATCATCAAGCACCTCACTTAAGACGCGCACCAGATCTTCACTATCCTCATTGCGGAAGAGTGCGCCGGCAGGCTCATCAGAATCGGCGTTGCACACCGCGCGGAAGGCTTCAAGGTCAGAAGCAACTACTGCCGCGCCGGCCGCCATGGCCTCTACTAACACAATGCCGAAACTTTCGCCCCCGGTATTTGGGGCCACGTATACATCGGCGCGGCCGAGGATCTCGGCCTTTTCGGCATCGCTGACTCGGCCGACGAAATCTACGCCTTCAACCTCGCGAGCACGGCCGCCACCCATGATGGTAACGCGGAGGGGGTGGTCTATCTGGCGGAGCGCACGAAGCAGGATATCCAGCCCCTTGCGCGGCTCGTCGAGCCGGCCTAAGAAGACTACTTCTAAAGGATCTCCGGGGGCCTTGGCTGGGCTGCGGCGCCGTGCCTGCGCGTATACCGATGTATCCACGCCGTTGGGAATGAGGACTGGGTCTCCGCCCAATTGCTCCACCTGCCAGCGCCGCGCCATATCTGAAACCGCGATACCGCCGCGGATCTTTTCCAAAAAAGGCGCGAGGAAAGGCTTGGCAAGGGTCAAGACCAGCGAGCTCGACGCGGAGGCGTGATACGTGGCCACCAACGGTCCCTGCGCTACGGCCAGCGCGGTCATGGAAAAGCTCGGGGAATTGGGCTCATGGATGTGCAAAACATCAAAGTCGCCATCTTTGATAAAGCGTTTGACCTTGCGCGTTACCTGAGGTCCGACGGACAGGCGGGCCACCGAACCGTTATAAGCAATGGGAAAAGCCGGGCCTCCCTTGACCACAAAATCAGGCAGCGGCGTGGAGTCAGAAGCGGGGCCGATGACTTGAACATAGTGCCCTTGCTCTATATATACAGTGGCTAGATCAAGGATATGGGCTTGAACTCCGCCCGGTTCATCAAAGGAGTAGGGGCACACGATGCCGATCCGCATTATTTCTCGCCTTCCTGCCGTGCACCAGCGTGGCGGCTATCACGGGCCTTGTGCGCGGCGCGCGCTTGCCGACGCCTCTCAATATCGACATTCCACTGCGGCTGCAGCATATGCCAATCCTCCGGATGCCGGCGAATATTGGCAGCGAAGCCATCGGCCATGCGTTGCGTAGTCTCTTGTACGTTTGTTACCTCAAGTTCCGGAGACACCGATAGGCCCCAGCCCTCTCCCTTAAACCATGAGTGCACCACATGGAGGGCGGCACCAGTCTCCAGCGCAAGGCGGGCGGGTCCGGCGGCCATATTGGCCTCCTCCCCCATGAAATCTACGCTCACACCACTTCGAGTCAGGTCACGCTCGGCCAGCAGGCACACCACGCCGCCAGCTTCTAATACTTCTTTGAGGCGAGCAAAAGGCGAGGCTTCGCCCCCGGTGAGGGGAAGGACCTCAAAACCGAGGGTTTCGCGGTAGTCCACAAAGGCGTCGAAAAGCACTGCGGGCTTCAAGCGCTCTGCGACAGTGGTGAACTGGCCATAGTGGCCCACGAGGAAGACACCCGCCATGTCCCAATTACCCGAATGTGGGAGGGCCAAAATAGTGCCGCGTCCGGATTGAGCGGAAGCATCAAAATGCTCGAGACCTTCCAAGCCGCTGAGTAAGCGCTCGTGCAGGCTGGCATCGCCGTGGATAGCCGGCAGGCGGAAGGCCTCCATCCAATAGCGCATATAGGAGCGAACGGAATCGCGTACCAGCGCGCGGGTAACGTTTTCTGGCCCCACCACGCGGGCAAGGTTGCGGCGCAAGCCTTCCATTCCGCGGCCATTGCTGCTGGCAAAATCTGCGCCCCACCGAAACAGCGTGCGCGCAATGGGCTCAGGCAGCCGACGCACCACCTTCCACCCCGCGAGGTAGCCCGCCGCGGAGAGGTCTTCTTTATCCCACATGGTGTTAAAACCTCCTGGTTTTCGGTGGTGCTCAGCGAGCTAGTGCTGCTCCTGGCGGGCAGCGATGACCATGCGCTGGCACACGGTAAAGATGGAGCCAACGGCAAGGATCCACAGCGCTACCTCGATAGCATGCGGAACGCCAAGGCCCTCAAGGCCAATGCCGCCCAAGCCCAAGATAAGCCGCTCAGGGCGCTCGATGAGGCCGCCGACCATCTTGAATCCAGACGCCTCTCCCCTAGCCTTGATATAGGAAATCACCTGAGAACATACCAAGGTGACAAAGCAAGCGATGACCGTAATGCGGGAAGAATCCGCGGAATAAATCAGCCACCACGCAATAGCGCTAAACAAGGCACCATCGGTGATTCGATCGCAGGAAGCATCCAAGGTCGCGCCAAAGGCGGTGGCTTTGCCAGTCAAACGCGCCATGGTGCCGTCGAGCATGTCAAAGGCGGCAAAGAGGCCGGATAATACGGCAGCGGAAAACAGGTGACCGGTAGGAATGAGGATCACCGAAATAGCAATGGTGACAATGGTTCCCACAATAGTGACCACATTCGGGGTCAGGCCCAGCTTTAAAAAGGCCTTCGCTATAGGTTCCACCACCACGGCGGCGGGCTTTCGCCCATGCACGCTAAGCACGCGAATCCTCCTCTTCCATCTCGCGCCAACCTTCTGCCAGCACGCGGCGTGTATCCTGCAGAAGCTGCGGTAATACCTTAGTCCCATCAAGGACAGTCATAAAGTTACTATCCCCAGGCCACCTTGGCACCACATGCAGGTGCAGGTGATCTCCCACGGAGCCTCCTGAAGAGCGCCCCAAGTTCAAACCTACGTTAATGGCCTCGGGGTGAGAGACGCGTTTGAGTACCCGGATAGCCTTTTGCGCAAACTCCATCAGCTCTTGAGATTCCTCTTGCGTTAGGTTCTCAAGCTGAGATTCTTTACGGTACGGCACCACCATGAGGTGTCCAGCGTTGTACGGAAAGAGGTTTAGCAATGCATAAACACTCTTGCCACGGGCGATGATGAGCCCGTCTTCGTCGCTACCCTGCGGGGCGGCAACGAAGGGGTCCTCAGAGCGCTTGGCTATATAAGCCATGCGATAAGGTGCCCACAGCCGCTCTAGACGGTCCGGTTCGCCCGCGCCTGAGTCAACGAAGGTCCCCTCCGCCGCTCCATTGTCGAAAGCGGCGGAGCTTTTGGTCTCGCGCGTCTTTTTAGCGTCGGGCACTGATGAGCTCTTCAGTCGGCTGCTCGTTATTGCGTTCTGCGACCCACGCAGTGATGAGCCCCACAGCCTCATTCACCGGCACACCATTGACCTGGGTGCCATCTAGGAAGCGGAAGGACACGGCGCCGGCTTCCACATCGCGAGCACCGGCGACCAGCATGAATGGGACCTTAGCGGTGGTGTGATTGCGAATCTTTTTCTGCATGCGGTCATCGGAGGTATCCACATCGGCGCGGATTCCCTTCTGGCGCAGCTGTGCGGCAACTTCTTCAAGGTGCGGGGAGAATTCATCGGCCACCGGGATGCCCACCACCTGGTGCGGAGCCAGCCAAGCTGGGAATGCGCCAGCGTAGTGCTCCAGCAGCACACCAAAGAAACGTTCAATGGAGCCAAAGAGCGCACGGTGAATCATGATCGGGCGCTTCTTTGTTCCGTCCGAAGCGGTGTATTCCAGCTCGAAGCGCTCGGGCAAGTTGAAGTCCAATTGCACGGTAGACATCTGCCAGGTACGGCCGATGGCATCGCGGGCCTGGACCGAAATCTTTGGACCGTAGAAAGCTGCGCCTGCTGGGTCCGGTACCAGCTCCAAGCCAGACTTTTCCGCGACCGACTGCAAGATGGAAGTCGAGCGCTCCCAAATCTCGTCGGAACCGACGAACTTATTCGGATCCTTGGTGGAAAGCTCCAGGTAGAAATCAGACAGGCCATAGTCCTTCAGCAAGGAGATGATGAAGTCCATGACCTTGGTGAGTTCTTCTTCCAGCTGTTCTTCGGTGCAGTAAATGTGCGCGTCGTCCTGGGTAAAGCCGCGGGCACGGGTCAGACCGTGGACCACGCCGGACTTTTCGTAGCGGTAGACGGTGCCGAACTCAAATAGGCGCAGCGGCAACTCGCGGTAGGAACGGCCACGGGATGCAAAAATCAGGTTGTGCATCGGGCAGTTCATGGGCTTGGCGTAGTAGTCCTGCGGCTCCTTGACGGTATTGCCTTCTTCGTCATACTCGCCATCGAGCTGCATTGGTGGGAACATTCCATCGGCGTAGAAGTCCAGGTGGCCCGACTTCTTGAAGAGAGCACCCTTGGTGATATGCGGAGTGTTGACAAAGGAATAGCCGGCCTGGACGTGGCGGTTGCGAGAGTGGTTTTCCATCTCCATGCGCACGGTGGCACCATTCGGGTGGAATACCGGGAAACCGGAGCCAATCTCATCTGGGAAGGAGAAGAGGTCTAGCTCTTGGCCCAAGCGGCGATGGTCGCGCTTTTCAGCCTCTTCCACCATGGTCTGGTAGGCCTCCAGGGCCTCCTTGGACTCAAAAGCGGTGCCGTAAATGCGCTGCAGGCCAGCCTTAGACTGGTCTCCGCGCCAGTATGCAGCAGAAGAGCGGGTTAGCGTGAAGGCCGGGATGTACTTGGTGGTTGGAACGTGCGGTCCGCGGCAGAGGTCGAACCACTCTACTTCCTCGGTGCGCGGGTTGATGTTGTCATAGTGGGTCAGATCGCCGGAACCAACCTCGGCGGCCTCATCGGAGTCAGGGTCAACGTTGCCCTTGTCCTGGACCAGCTCGAGCTTGAAGGGTTCTCCGGCAAGCGCCTGCTCCGCTTCTGCAGCGGATTCGTAAACGTGGCGCTCAAAACGCTGGCTTCCCTTAATGATCTTCTTCATGCGCTTTTCAATCGCCTTGAGATCTTCCGGGGTGAAAGGCTCCGCGGTTTGAAAATCGAAGTAGAAGCCATTTTCAATGGCCGGGCCGATGCCCAGCTTGGTGCCGGGGAATTCGGCCTGCACGGCCTGCGCCATAACGTGGCCGCAGGAGTGGCGGATTACCGCGCGACCGTCTTCCTCGCAGGCGGCTACCGGGGTGAAGGTGGATTCCGTGTCGGGGGTGTGCGACAAATCAAAGAGAGTGCCGTCTTCACCGCGAACGACTACGACAGCCTCAGGGCCCTTATTGGGAAGATTGAGCTCTCGCATTGCTGCGCCCACGGCCTTGCCGGCGGGCACGGTGAAGGAATCGTAATTGACCGGTACTGCGGGAATGAGTTCCGCCATAATCGCGCTCCTTTATGCGCTCGTGCGTCGGCGGCATACCTGGCCGCGTCCGCTATTTAAATTTACGGATAGCTATTCTACAACCCTGCATACTCGCAAAGCGATTTCGCCCACCAAGATTCACGCCCATCCGCGTCGAGGGTGCCCGGCGGGCAGAAATACATAGCGGAGCCGATATGGGTCAGCCACTCATTCATCAGGTCAGATTTATCCAAACGGGCCTGGATAGGCTCGAATTGCTTGGTGGGATCCTGCTGATAGCAGATGAAAACCTGGCCGATATTGGAAAGCTGCCCATCCTTGCCATCGGGGGCCAGCTCATAGTTATACGGCCGGCGTAGGATGCGTTGCTCCGGATGATCAGCAGGTGGCGCGGCCACGGCCATGTGCGAGTTTTTATCAATCACCGGCAAGCCGTAGTCATCTACCGCATCGAAATCTGCAGCATCAAATTCTTCTTCACTGGTAAGGGGGGCGCCGGTGTCAAGCTTACGGCCCACCGCATTTTCGCGGGAGGAGCGATCCAGCTTCTCCCACGTATCCACGTTCATGCGAATGCGACGCACCACCATGGCCGTTCCCCCTTGCGCCCACTTCGGCCCTTCATCGATCCACACTTGGGCTGCAAAATCTTCCTCGCTGCGCGGGTTAACGGTGCCGTCCTTTTGCCCGAACATATTGCGCGCAGTAGCGCCCTTTTCGTGGCTGCCATAGGCATTAATAAATCCCTGCTGCAGCCACTTCACACTGGCATAGTGCTCACCGGCTCGCACCATGTGGCGCAGTGCATAAGTATTCATCAACGGGTCATCGCAACAAATCTGAAGGACAATATCGCTTTGTCCCCATTGTCGTTGCAGCTCATCACGCTTAAAGGAACGCACATCTCCCAACCAATGTGGTTTCTCCACGCCGAGCAGGGAGAATACCTTCTGGCCTAGACCGCAGGTGATGGTCAAGTTGGCGGGCTGTTGCACCATTTCCGGTTCCAGGGTGCCCAGCGGCGGCTCCCCCGTACACAGCGCGCGGGCGTCCTCGGTCCACAGCTTCATGAGGTTGGCAAACTCTCGCTTGTCGACGCCCCTTTTAAAGTCAAACCCCACCAGATTCAGGTGAGCCTGCTCTGCGGTAGCAATGCCCGCCTGATGCTCGCCGTCAAAAGCCACGAGGGCGTCGGCAAGCGCAGGCTGTTCCTGTGCCCCAGCATCCGGGGAAGAGCCCTGGTTATTGCAGCCTGCCAACGCGAAGGCGCTGGTCGATACCGCAGCGCCAGTGAGAAATCCCCTTCTGCTGAACCCAGACATGGTTAGTGGTCGTGGCCTTCCTTATTGTGGGACATATCTCCGTGCTCCATGTGGGACATATCGTGGCCTTCCATATCGCCGTAGTCCTCATCCCCGGAAGGCATGCTACGCGTTTGGATCTCGCCCAGATCGAGCTCTTCGCCGCCTTCTAGCTTCACCTTAAGGTCAAGGGATTCGCCGGGAGCGATGTGGTTTCCCATTTCCATGAGCATGAAGTGGTCACCGCCTGGTGCAAGTTCGTGGGACTCGCCGGCCTTGACCACCAACGGGCTCGACATTTCCTGCATCTTGCCATCGACGGTCTCATGGATCTGGTTCACCTTGGCATTAAGACTGGTGGAAAAACCGGTGATAGCGATGTCCTTATCGGTGTGGTTCACCAAGGTGCCAAAAATAGCAGTCATGTCTTTATCTTCGTTGGCACGCACGACCGCGTCTTCGAAGGTCAGGGCCTCGGCTGCGGCGGGGGAGGACTTCTCCGCAGCGCTGGAGGTGGCATCAACCTTCGACTCGGTGGAGTCATTTTGGTTCTGCGGGGAGCAACCCGCCAGGGCAAGGCCGGCCACAGTCAACCCCACAAGGGCAATGCTAGAAATCTTGGACATTATTTTTCACCTTCCGAATCAATGCGACGAGACTTGCCAATAAATAGGGCAACTACTGCGGCAATTGCCAAAACCCCGCCCACGCCCAAAATGATTTTCAGCGACATCGGCAGCCCCTCGGTTGCTTCCTGGTCTGTCGCGTCAGACTCGCCAGCCTCGGGGTTTTCGGCCCCGTCACCTTTAACGGAAAATTCCACACCACCGCGAGTAGCGTGTCCATCCGAAGACGTGATTTGGAAACCCACCTGGTAGTTGCCCGGCCCAGGGTTAACCCCCTCAGGAGTCTCAATTGTGAGGTCTCGTTCATGGAGCTGCGGTTCCTGGCTAAAGAGCTTCTCACCGGTATCGGCGTTGGTTACGGCAAAGGTGTTGAAGTCCTCTTTGGGGATGCCAGAAAACTCAAGGGTGATTTCCTTAGGGAACTCATCGAGTTGATCGCCGTCTTTGACCGAACCGCCAATAACGGAGTCGTGCGCGAATGCGGCAGGCATCGACCCGCCCAAGACCAGTGCGGCTGTGCCCACTGCTGCGGCTGTGCGGCGCAGCCAAGGTACGCGGTAGCCCATAGATAGCTCCTTTGTGATGTTGGAAAAGCACAAGTTGAATTGTCAGACATACTAGCCCCGCGACTTGCCATAGCGGCAATCACAAAAAGCAGCGCGTCGAATCATATGTCGGCTTGAACTGGGCTCGAGTTCCGCTTCCTTAATAAAAAGAGGTATTTATCACTATTTAAGCCAAGTTGACTCAATTCTAGCGGACCTAGCCTTAGGACCTCTCCCCCTGCCGGGCATTAAAAAACGGACCAGAAACCATCAGAGCAAAAATAACCAGGGCGACGCCAACACCGATGAGCGTCAAAGGCCACGCCCCGCTGCCACTGCCTCCAGCCGCATCTGCCGCAGTAAGGCCCATAAAGAAAAGCACAGTCCCCGAAACAAAAGACGCGAAGCCGCAGGCTCCAACCAATAGCGGTACCACTAGTGCGCGTGACATCTTTCCTCCTCCGCTTTGGGTTATGACTCTTCAAAGGCAAGCGTATCGCACAGCACACGGAAGGAGACAAGAAAAAAGCCGCCCCGTCTCTGGGGCCGCTACATGGAGCGGATGACGAGACTCGAACTCGCGACCCTCACCTTGGCAAGGTGATGCGCTACCAACTGCGCTACATCCGCACAACAAACCGGAGTTTGCTACAGAGCCTAAAAAGAGACTCTCGTGCGCGATACTGGGATTGAACCAGTGACCTCTTCCGTGTCAGGGAAGCGCTCTCCCACTGAGCTAATCGCGCTTAATGCCCGAAGGCATTAAGAAGTTGAGGTGGAAACGGGAATCGAACCCGTGTGCACGGTTTTGCAGACCGTTGCCTCACCACTCGGCCATTCCACCGTGGCGATACCGCCTCACACAATACAGTGTTGGAGCGGATGACGAGACTCGAACTCGCGACCCTCACCTTGGCAAGGTGATGCGCTACCAACTGCGCTACATCCGCATGCGAAACCAGGCCCGGTTTCTAGGACAAAGTCCTTGTGCGCGATACTGGGATTGAACCAGTGACCTCTTCCGTGTCAGGGAAGCGCTCTCCCACTGAGCTAATCGCGCGCTATTCACTTAGAATCACTCTTCACAGGTTGCCCCCTTTGAAAAGCGTGGAGCGGATGACGAGACTCGAACTCGCGACCCTCACCTTGGCAAGGTGATGCGCTACCAACTGCGCTACATCCGCATTGCGCCGCAAACTTTTATTCCGTTGCGGTGCGAGAAGAAACATTATCGTGCTCCGCGCCAGTTTCCAAATCCCCAGCCCAGCGCCTTGCTTTTAACCGCCGATATTCCACGTTTGTACGTTCCCAAATCACACCGGTGTGATTCTTGTGGACCGCAGGCGCCCAGCCGCCTCCCGCTCATGAGTAGCCCTACGCAGCCAATTAGGTATTTGAATTTCAAGCGGTGTACATTTAGCCACCGCACGGTCCTATAGCTCAGTGGGAGAGCGTTCCGTTCACACCGGAAAGGTCACTGGTTCAATCCCAGTTAGGACCACCACTTCCCCGCCCTGCACTCCACTTCACAGGTAGCTTGGGCGGGTTTCTTTGTGTGCCGGTAAGGTGTTCCGTCGTGTTGTGGATCCTTTTAGGCATTTTTGCTGGGCTTGTTTTGCCCGTACAGACCCTGGTTAATACGCGCTTGCGCTTGTCAACAGGCACGCCCTTTTCTTCTTCGCTTATCTCTTTCGCCGTGGGCACGGTGACCTTGCTCGTTATCGCCACCGCTGTCACCGGCGGTGAATTCGGCCTTTCCCGCACAGCTGGCCAACCACTGTGGATATGGTTCGGCGGTTTGCTCGGCGTAGTTGCGCTTACTGGGAATATTCTCCTATTTCCCCACTTGGGTGCCGTCCAGACCGTAGTTCTTCCCATCGCCGGTCAGATCATCATGGGGCTCGTCATCGATCACCTTGGGCTCTTTGACTCCCCTATATCCCCGCTGACCGTGGTTCGCATGCTAGGGGCTCTCATCGTCCTAGGCGGAGTAATCGCCATCGTCGCCGGCCCCGGCGCGCCCACGAAGCATGAGGACAGTGCCACAGCGCTGTGGATGTGGCGCTTAGCGGGGTTTGTTTTTGGCTGTTTTACGGCAAGCCAATCCGCGATCAATGGTCACCTGGGCCAGATTACTGGCTCACCTGTTAGCGCGGCTTTAGTTTCTTTTAGCGTCGGGGTATCTGCCCTTGCCATTGTGAATATTGTTCTACGCTGGCGACCTCGCATTGAGCGCCCCGAGGGGAAGAACAATCCCTGGTGGATGTGGGTTGGTGGCGTCCTGGGTGCCTTGTTTGTTTTTGGCAACGCGGCCTTAGTACCGCAGCTGGGAACGGGGCTTACCGTGGTTGCGACGCTCCTCGGCTCCATGCTGGGGTCCGTACTTATTGATCGCTTGCGTGGCGCCCGCGTAACGCTGCGCCAGGTAGCCGGCATTGCAGTGATACTGGCCGGTGTGATTCTCATCCGTCTGGTGTAGCCCGTCTTGCTGAGGTTATGGCGCTGTTATTGCCATGCTGGGCACTCGCCGCTCTGGCTACACTGGGATGACATGGATATCTCTTCGCTTTTGGGTCCTGATTCCCGCGACACATTCACCATCCGTACGAATATGGTCAGCACGTTGACCGGATCGGCGACGATGAACCATGTCTCAGAAGACATGGGAAATGACACCGATGGACAACTTTTTGCAGCTCTACGGGACTGGGCAGACGTGGTGTTGGTGGGCGCGCAAACGGTGCGCGCAGAAGATTACTCCGGCGTTGTTCCTAGCACCGATGGCTCGCGCCCAGCTCCTATTGCAGTGCCTTCTCGCAGCCTTGATTTCGATATCGACTCGGACTTTTTTACAGACTTTACTACCCCACCTGTCATCTTGGCCCCACACAGCAGCTGGGAGGATGAAGACATCGTTACCCGAATCGAGGCTATTGAAAGCACGGGGGCGGAGGTCTGCGATGCCGGTGAAGGAAGCGTGCGCGACTACATATCCGTCCTGAAGGATCGCGGGTTTAAGCGCGTGCTATGTGAAGGCGGTCCAGGAATGATTGGGCAGTTGGTAGACGCCGATGCGATTGACCAGATGTATTTGACCCTGGATCCGCATCTGTCTACCGGCGTAGAGACTCCGATGGCTACTTTTAAGGGCGAGCATTCCCACCGCCGCATGCAGTTGGAAAATGTCGCGGCCGATACGGATGGCACGGTGTTTCTGCGGTATTCCCGCACCCGCGAGGACGTAGACTAAGGGCCCGTGAATTCCCGAATCAATGTTGCCGCTTGGCCCGTGGCCGTATTGCTCGTTGTGCACCGCGTATTCATCATTGCGCGCAACGGCACGCCAACGGATGATTTCACCACCGTGTATAACGCGGTGGCGCGCATGTCCAGCAGCCAGCCGGTCTACGAGCAGGCCTATAACCACGTTGACCCGCTGTATCTGTATACCCCGGGAGCCACGCTGCTGCTTGCGCCATTAGGGCACCTAGACTTCTCACTTGCGCGAGGACTATTCATCGTGGCGAATGCGGCCGCGATCATCGCGGCACTGGCGGTGCTTACCCTTATAGTGGACCGCAAGCTCACCTCGCCCGTGTGGCCGGTATCTATTGCGCTGGCGTTTGTCACGGAGTCAGTGACCAATACGCTTGCCTTTACCAATATCAACGGCGTTCTCTTGCTGTGTCTGGCCGTGTTTTTGTGGGCCTTTTTGCGGGCCGAGCGCACCCCGTGGTTGGGCTGGGTGGCAGGCGTGGTCATTGGCCTTGCCATCGTCATTAAGCCGCAGTTTGCGCCGCTGCTCTTCCTGCCCTTGGTAAAGCTCCAGTGGCGCAGTCTCGCCGAGGGCATCGGAGTTCCGGTGATTCTCAATCTACTGGCGTGGCCGGTGGTGCCGGGCGCCAGCGGCTTTTTCGAAAAGCTGCTGCCCTATCTTTCGGAAACTCGTGACTATGCCAATTCTTCCTGGGCGGGTTTCCACGCCTACGTTAATTTTGGCGCCGGGTTGTATTGGACCGTGTGGCTGATTTTTGCCGGTCTTACGGCCGCAGCGATTCTCGGGCTTTTACGCTGGCGCAACTCCGACCCAACCTTGTGGGCACTGACCACTAGCGGGGCGATAATGGTGGGAATTTTCTTCCTGTCTTCCCTAGGCCAGCAGTACTATTCCATGTGGCTTTTCCCGCTGATGTTTACCGTTGTGCTCCCGCGCTCGGTATTTCATTCCGCGGGAGCGTGGTTGGCGGCATTTCTCTTTTTGGCTCCGGTCTCGTGGGCGTCTACAGCGCACCCGGATGCTGGACGGTGGATGAATTTTTTCACGGCCACGGCAGGATGGGCGCTGCTTATCGTCGCAATTTTCGCTACGGTCGCTGGCTGGTGGCGTGCCGCGCGCAGAGCGGTTTAGACTCGGCCCATGACCGATTTCAAGCTCATTGCTGATACCGAATGGCGCCAGCGCTTAAGCCCCGAGGAATACTATGTTCTGCGTGAGGCAGGTACGGAGCCGCCCCATGTAGGCGATTACACCAATACCACTACCGAGGGTGTCTATTCTTGCCGCGCGTGTGGAGCGGAGCTTTTCCGTTCCACGGAAAAGTTTGAGTCCCATTGTGGCTGGCCGTCTTTCTTCTCCCCGCTTGCCGGAGACAAGATCATCGAGCGAGAAGATAACTCGCTAGGCATGCGCCGAGTAGAGGTCTTGTGTGCCAACTGCGAATCGCACCTAGGCCACGTCTTTGAGGGCGAGGGCTACGACACCCCTACTGACCTTCGCTATTGCATTAACTCCATTTGCCTTGACCTGGAGGAAAAACCGGTAGAAGGTGGCACCGCTTAAAGGGCCCCGCCACAACTTACGCCCCGTCAACAGCCTGGCTGCCAGGCTAGTGAAGGGGCGCAGCCCGGGACGTCGCCAAGCAGTGCTTCTGCTAGGCGGCGTTTCCTTTAGGGCAGTACTGCAATGAGTTCTGCCACGTCCTTGACGCGACGGCCGGTGTGGAAAGGAATTTCCTCGCGCACGTGGTGACGGGCTTCGGTATAGCGCATCAGGTACATCAGGTCGACGATACGGTGGAGCTCATCCGCCTCAAAGGCCAGAATCCACTCGTAGTCACCCAACGCAAAAGCCGGTACGGTATTAGCTCGCACATCAGGATAATCACGCGCTTGCATGCCGTGCTCCATAAGGATGCGGCGGCGCTTTTCCTCGTCCATGGTGTACCAGTCATAGGAGCGCACGAAGGGATAGACCGAGATCCACTCCTTTGGCTCCTCGCCCATGATGAAAGACGGCAGGTGCGACTTATTAAACTCCGCTGGACGGTGCAAAGCGTTGCCTACCCAGGTCACTTCGCTAACCTGGCCCAAGGTGGTCTCGCGGCGAAAGTCCCCAAAGACCTTCTGCAGGTCAGAGAATTCCTCGGCGTGCCACCAGATCATAAAATCAGCAGAATCGCGCATAGCCGTGAGGTCATAGATACCGCGCACCGTCACTTTGCCAGCCTCTTCAACGTCGGCGAAGAACTTCTGCGCTTGGGCGATGATTTCCGCTCGCTCGGTGCCGAGCGCCCCCGGGATCACCTTAAAAACTGCGTGCTGGGAATATTGCTGAACCGCATTGAGTTCCTTGTAGTCTAGCTTCGCCATTGCGTTCTCCTTTGCCAAAGCCTCTGGGTAATCGGACATATCCATCATAAGTTGGATATGAAACCTTGTCACTTCCCCCGCCGCGGGGATGCCGACACGCTCTCGCATCGGCGCGCCTCCCCCAGCTAGAGGCTGGGAAACTATAGCTTGAACGTCGTGAGCAATTCCGAATCGACCACCCCACGCAGCGCCGAGGCTTCCGCCCCCACTCCTTTGCACAGGCAAGCGGAAAGCCACGAACCAGCTACCCCCGCCGCATTCACCCAAGCAGTGGAGTCAATGCACGCGGCCGACCTGCGCCCCGAGATAACCCTGGGCTCCATTCGCCCACCGCAGCGCCTTGCGCCGTTTAGCCACGCTATCGGCCTCGAGGTGGGAGGCGAAGACAACCCAGACATCGTGCCCACTGATGCGGAAGGCGATGCATTTGGCCGCCTTATCTTGCTCCACGATCCGGGTGCTGAGGAAGCCTGGGAGGGCGCTATGCGCCTTGTGGCGTATATTCAGGCCGATATGGATGATGCCGTAGCAGGAGATCCGCTCTTGCCCGATGTGGCTTGGCAGTGGCTCAATGAAGGCCTAGAAGAGGAAGGCGCCGACCACACCAACTTGGGTGGCACCGTCACCTCTACCGCGTCCGTTCGATTTGGGGAGATTGGTGGCCCACCGCGCGCCTATCAAATTGAAATGCGTGCTTCGTGGACCGCTGAAGGCCTCGATCTGGCGCCTCACGTGCAGGCTTTTGCAAAGGTATTGGCTAACGTTGCCGGCCTCCCTCCTGAGGGCGTTACCAAGCTCGGCCACTAGAATGCCAGAATTGCGCAGCCGGCCGGTAGAGGGCATCCCGGCGGTCCTTGCTACCCGGGATGAATTCACCGCTGCCGCCGCACGCCTAGCTGCAGGTACGGGCCCGTTTGCCATCGATACTGAACGCGCCTCTGGTTATCGCTACGATGACCGCGCCTTCGTAGTTCAAATTCGCCGCTGCGGCGCAGGCACCATGCTTTTTGCCCCTGAAGGCCATCGCGCGGAGCTCACCGCTGCCCTCGCCCCAGTACTCAACGGGGCGGAATGGATAATTCATGCCGCGCATTCGGATTTGCCCTGCCTAGGGTGGCTTGGGCTATTCCCCGGCTCCATCTTTGATACCGAGCTAGCGGCGCGGCTCGCTGGTTTCGACCGCCCGAATCTGGGCACAATGGTTGCAGAGCTTTTTGATATCGAATTAGAAAAAGGCTACGGCGACGCTGACTGGTCAACCCCGCAGCTCAGCGAGGAACTCAAGGCCTATGCCGCACTAGATGTGGAGCTGCTCCTCGAGCTTGCCGATTCACTACGCGATATCTTGGCCGAACAAGACAAAATGGATTGGGCGCTAGAGGAATTTTCCTCCATTGTCCGCGAGCATGCCGGTGATACTCACCCGCAGCCACCTACTTGGCGCGACCTAAAGGGAGTCTCCAACCTGCGCAACGGCAGCCAGCTTACCGCCGCTCGTGCGCTATGGCTCAAACGGGACGCAATAGCTCGGCGCACCGATACTGCACCCGGCCGGGTTTTAGCGAATAAGACGCTGGTAGAAATTGCGCGCGCTCTCCCCACCTCTGGCAGCGATTTGGCCCGCATCAAGGGTTTTCCCCGCCGGCGCAAGGGGGCCACCGCCCGCTGGATGGCGGTGCTAAACCAGGCGCGCGCCATTCCCCCGCACCAGCGGCCTCGCGTGCACCGTACCCCGCATCCGGTCCCTTCCAAGACCATCTGGACTAAGGACTACCCTGATCTCTGGGAGATATATCAAACTATTCGCGCCGACATCGCGGAACTAGGCGATGATCTTGGAATGTCCTCCGAGCTTATTATCCGCCCCGCCACCGTGCGCGCCGCAGTATGGGCGAAGGTAGGGGTACGTGCTGATAAACGCCACCGCGGACCTGATTCTGTTGCCGGTTCCATCCGCCAGCCAGACGACGTCGCTGCGTTTCTCCGCGCGGAAGGCGCGCGCGAATGGCAAATAGAATTGACCGCCCCGCTTATCGTGGACGGTCTTTTCTAGAAGATATTTATCAGGACAGGCCTAGCCTTCATTTCCCAGCTCATTGGCATCAGCAGTGAAGTTTTCTACCCACTCGCTAATCGAGGCCGCCATAAGTTCAGGGGTAAGCCCGAATTCCTCTAGGACCTCGCCGCGCGAGCCGTGCTTAGGGAAGTATCCCGGAACGCCAAGTCGGCGCACAGGGGTATTTACCTCGGCTGCGCTGAGGGCTTCAGAAATCATGGAGCCAATACCGCCGCGTACAAGGCCGTCTTCTGCCGTAACCACCAGATCGTGGTCAGCGGCGAGTGCCACAATAGAACTTGGAACCGGCACAACCCAACGCGGGTCAACGACGGTTACGTTAACGCCTTGCTCTCCGAGCAGCTTCGCTGCCTCGATGCTGCGCGCGGACATGGCACCGATAGAGACGATAAGCACCTCTGGGGTGTCCTCGCCAGCGTCGGCTTCGCCGTAGTGGAGGATGTCGACGCCATCCCCCAAGGTTTCTACCGCATCCATATCCGGCAGCAGGTTGCCTTTAGGGAAACGAACTACGGAGGGGCCGGATTCGATTTCTAGCGACTCCCGTAAGAGCTCCCGCAGGCGCGCGCCATCGCGCGGGGCGGCAATGTGTATGCCCGGTACGATGCTCATCAGCGCCATATCCCACACACCATTGTGTGATGCTCCATCGGAACCGGTAACCCCGGACCGGTCGAGCACGATGGTTACTGGCAGCTTCAGCAGCGCAATATCCATAATGACCTGATCCACGGCTCGATTTAAAAAGGTGGAATATACCGCCACGACCGGGTGCATACCCCCGAGCGCGAGACCAGAGGCGGAGGTCATCGCGTGCTGCTCTGCGATTCCCACGTCAAAGAAGCGTTCAGGAAAGCGCTCTTGGAACGGCGTGAGCCCAGTCGGCCCTGCCATGGCAGCGGTAATGGCCACAATGTCTTCGCGTTTTTCAGCAGCAGCTACAAGCTCTTCTGAAAAAGCTGCGGTCCAGCCAGGCTGCTTAGTTCCTTTTGCCACACCGGTGACCGGATCAATAGCACCGGTTGAGTGCATCTGATCCTTTGGCTCATTGACGGCTGGGGCAAACCCATGGCCCTTTTCAGTAACCACATGCACAATGATGGGTCCGTCATAATCGCGGGCATAGGTCAGGGCATGCACCAAGCTATCGATATCGTGCCCGTTAATGGGACCGATGTACTTCATGCCTAGTTCCGGGAACATCTCGGTTGGCAAGACCGTAGACTTGACGCCTTCTTTCATGGCATGCAGGGCATCGAAGGCTCGCTCGCCTACCCAACCCATTTGTTTCAGGCGGCGCTTGCCCTGCTCCATAAGTTCGTCATAGCCGTGCTGAGAGCGGATACGACCAAGATTTTCCGAGAGGCCACCGATGGTGGGCGAATAGCTGCGGCCATTGTCATTGACCACAATCACCGCATTGCGGTCCTTGTCCTCGGAGATATTGTTGAGTGCCTCCCAGCACATACCGCCGGTCAGGGCGCCATCACCAACGACGCCGATAACGTTGCGGTGACCATCGCCGCGGATTTTAAAGGCCTTTGACAAGCCATCCACCGTAGACAGCGAGGCCGAAGCGTGCGAGGACTCGGTCCAGTCATGCTCGGACTCGCCGCGGTCCGTGTACCCCGAAAGACCATCTTTTTGCCGCAAGGTATCGAATTGATCGGTGCGACCGGTAAGCATTTTATGCACATAAGACTGGTGCGAGGTATCAAAAATAATGGGCTCGCGCGGGGAATCAAATACGCGGTGCAACGCTATGGTCAGTTCCACCACGCCCAAGTTGGGACCCAAATGTCCGCCTGTGACGGAAACCTTATCAATGAGACGCTGCCGAATCTCTGCCGCAAGCTCTTCAAGCTTGTCTGCGGACAGTGCCTTGAGATCCTGCGGCGAGTTAATGGTATCCAAGATAGTCATGGAGCGGCCTTCAACTCCTTCTGTGCTTAGTTCTTCTTTTCTACCGTACCCGCGGCGGGCGGTGAATATTATATTCCGGCTAGGGCGCGGCACCGTACCCGGCCGCGCCTGGGCACCTATGCAGCGCATTAGGCAGGGGTAATGAGCGCAATCGTTTCGAAGTGATGCGTTCCGGGAAACGCGTTAATGAGCGCCATTTTTTCAATCCCGTACCCGTGTTCGTCCCAGTAATGCAGATCGCGAGCAAAGGTTGCTGGGTCACATCCCACGTGCACGACCGCTTGGGGTGCAGCGGCCGCCACGGAACGAATCACGTCTTTGCCTGCGCCGGTGCGTGGGGGATCGAGGACTACAGCGCCTGGTTTAGGTAACTGCGCAGCAACCTGCTCCACCTTCGCGGATTTTAGTTCCACATCGCAGTCCGCCAGGCAAGGCTGCTCCGCCGCCGTTGCCGCTGGCGAATAATCCACGGAGATGACCTTGCCCTGCACGGCTGCGGCCAGTGCTGGAACGAAAAGCCCAACACCGCCATAAAGATCCCAGGCGGTACGTTCCTGGTACTCACGTTGACCGAGCCACTCAGTTACCAGCTGGGTATACGCTGCCGGCGCCTGACTATGGGCTTGCCAAAAGGCAGTGGCGGGGAAGCTAAACGTCCTACTACCCACATGTTCTTGCACTTGGCCGCTGCCTTCTACCACCTCACGGATGGTCTCTACGCGGCGCCCGCGCGGGGCTTTGCGGGTTTCTACTACATGGCGGTTTCCCGCGCCATCGACAACAGCAATAACCTCTGCACCTGGGGTAAAACGACGTGCGCCTTCTCCGACGAGGCCGTCTGCCAATCCCGGAGCCAGCTGCGTACAGGCGGCTGCCGTAACGAGCTCATTGGACCGACGCTCACGGGTTCCAGCACGCCCTTGCTTGTCGACGCCCCACCGAACCCGAGTGCGCCAGCCGCTCACCGGCTCTAGGGTGTGTTGTTCAATGTCTAGGCCCGCACTGGTTTTAACGCCAGTGCGGCGCAGCTGCTCCGCTAAGATTTCTGCCTTAATGCCAGTTTCGGCAGCAGAATCTAGCTCTGCAAAATCGCAGCAGCCTGCTCCTTGTTCCGCAGCTGGGCACGACGATGGCACGCGCAGCGCACCCGGGGTCACTACACTGTCTAGGTCCGCCTTAATGAACGACTTCTTGACTCGGCCGGCCTTAGCCTTAACGACGTCTCCTGGAAAAGCGCGTGGAACAAATACCACTCGCCCATCAGGCGCCTGGCCGATTCCTTCCCCGCCGTGTGCCATGCGGTCAATTCTCACCTCAAGAATATCGCCCCGGCTAATCGTAGGTTCAGTCATTTTCTACCTCGGCCTCTTGTAGTGGTTCTGTTTCTGCCTGTGTACGCTCACCCGCGCCTGTAGCTTCCTCCACAGCTGTGTCCGCGCGCCGCACCATCCACACGGTAAGCGCCGTTACCAGAAGGGTCAGGGGCCATCCCATTAAGATTCTGGTAACTCCCAATGCCGTAGTTGCATCGGCATCATAGATGGCGCGCTGGACAATAAAACGGGCGAGAAAGATTACCGCCCACCCACCGGTGGCTATGGCATAGGCCCGGCGCGCTGGGGTAATCTTCTGCCACTGCATTTCCTCGCCGTTAATCCCCTTCCAGATAACGCCCACCGCGGGCCACCGCAATAGGATCGAGAGTACGGCGGCAATGCATAGCGCCAACGACATCCAGATACCGTACAAGAAATACCCTTTGGCATCACCGGTAAACCAGGCGATTGCCGCACACAGAGCGACGCCCAAAAGCCCCGAAATGGCTGGCTGAAGGGTCTCTTTGCGAAGCACCCTCCAGATAGCGATAGCAACGGCTACACCAAGCGCCGCTGCGAGGGCTGGGCCCAGCCCAAAAAAGTTATTGACTGGAATCAGCACAAGGACCGGCAAGGTAGCGGAAACGAGCCCGGATAGCCCACCCATTTGTTCCAATAGGGTGGGTTCGGCTTGAGACTCTTTAGCGTCAAGGTTCTTTGCGTCCTGGGAGGACTGCGGCGAGGAAGAGTGTGTCACGTGGTTTACTGCTTTGCCTAGTCTTTGGAAGTAGGTGCAGAACCCTCATCGGGGTCCTGCGGGGACGATCCATTCTCCCCCTCCTGTGGGGTGCCGCCCAAATCGCGCAAGTGCTGTTCCGCCTCTGCTTCTGCTGCAGGGTCTGGACCGCCAACGCCGTTTTCTGGGTGGTTCTGGGCATTAGCGGCTGCCTGCTGCTCCTGCTGGCGCTGGTCCATGGCCTGCTTGACTTGCTCTACGAGCTGCTCGGGCATGATGACTGGCAAAGCGTTTCCGGCCAAGATGGGGTCTTCTCCGCGGTAGACAAAGGTGCGCGCGGCTATCTCGCGGGCCATTTCTGCCAGGTCAGCTTCCATTCCTGCCGGTGCGGCCAGCGTCATGCGCAGCATCCACCGTGGGCCATCTGCACCGATGACGCGAACCTGGCCATTGTCGTTTTTACCCACGACCTCAGCACCCCACGGGCCTGGCTCGGTAGTAACGGTGAGACCATCGCGGCTCATGCCTTCCTTGATCTCCTCGACGGATTCTGCCCACTGGCCCGGCTTGCGTGGGGCGGCAAAGGCTACGGGGGTAATTCGGCCCACCTTGGTTACGATGTGCAGCATCCGCGGGCCTTGCTCGCCCATTTCTACTTGTACCTGGGATTCCTTTGGCAGTGGGATGCGCAGAGAGCCCAAATCTAAAATGCCGATGGAAAAGTCGCTGAAATCGAAAGTTTCGATATCTACGGAGTCACCATCAAAGGGGCCGGTCTGACCGTTGATAGCGTCATGGGCAAATTCGCGTGATTCATTGCCAGAAGCGGCCGCGGCATCGGCTGCGGTATCTTCTACCGGAGGATATGATTCCTGGGCATCTTTATCCACGGACTCGGGGCCCGCCGGCTTTTCGCCCTTTGCTGCAGGCTGTGCCTGCTCCTTCTTCGCATCCTCGTTCTTCTTGCCAAAGGGCCAGATTCCCATGGTTGCTACATCCTTTCTAGAAGTTTCGTTAAGTCTCTATTGCTTTAGCTACACGCCGGTAGAGCCATAGCCACCGGCTCCCCGGTCCGTGTCCTCCAATTCTTCGACCTCAGCAAATCCCACTAGCTCAACGCGCTGGACCACGAGCTGAGCGATACGCATTCCGCGTTCGATTTCGATAGGGGTATGCCGGTCATGGTTGATAACGCAGACTTTGATTTCCCCGCGGTAGTCAGCATCCACTGTCCCCGGAGTATTAACTACCGAAAGCCCTTGTTTAGCAGCCAACCCGGACCGTGGATGAATCAAACCGACTGTTCCTAGTGGCAGCGCAATTGCAATCCCGGTGCCTACAAGGGCGCGCTCGCCGGGTTGCAACGTAAGTGCTTCTGCTGCGTAGAGGTCCGCACCGGCGTCGCCGCGATGGGCGCGTTTCGGCAGCGGAAGCTCCTTGTCTAGACGCTTGACTTTAATATCGCCGAAAGGGCTTTCTGGCTGAGAATATGGAAACGAGTCAGTCACCTGGCCAATCCTACCTGCCTTAGCAGGTTCATTCTGTGGTGCGTGTGGACTAGACTAGCTAGACGTGTCTGATACATCTGCTTCTTCCGCAACTCCGGCACCGTCGAGCTCCGCTTCTGCACAGGGCACGATGGCCCCTCAGGTGCTCTACCGCGAACGCCAATGGGTGCCTTGGTACTTTTGGCTTTTTGCCGCCGGCATCGTGGCACTTACTTCTGCTACCGCCGGGCTAAACCGCTCCATGTGGTGGACCATTATTCCTGCAATACTCCTTGGCGCCATCGCCGTGTGGGTACTTATTACGTGGTCCAATACGGTCATCGTGGTAGAGCGTGACCCAGACGGAACGCGTTGGCTCTCAGTCAAAGACGCCCAACTACCCAACGACGTGGTCTCGCGGTCTATCACGGTTCCCAAATCTGCACGGCGTAATGCGCTAGGCCCGCAATTCGATCCCGCGGCGTTCTTGGTCTCCCACGCTTGGGTGGATGAGCACGCCATGATGGTGCTCAATGATCCTGAGGACGATACCCCTTATTGGCTCATCGCTTCGAAGGACCCAGAAGCTTTACTCCATGCCTTCCTGCCGGAACAGCACTAAATTTTAAAGATTTTGTAGGCATCCTCGAACCGGCAGATTCGAGGCGGCCACAACACCAAACCCCGCACTCGGCTTTAAGCAAGTTGCCGTGTGCGGGGTTTCTTTACTGCTGCGATTTTTCCTTTAAGCACAGTCCTTACAGATAGGCTGGCCATCCTCATCGTGGGAATAGCGCTTATTGGACTGCACTAGGAAACAAGAGCCGCAAGTAAACTCGTCTTCTTGGCGGGGAACTACCTCAACATTGAGCTCCTCACCGGTAAGGTCAACTGTTGGCGGCTGGAACGATTCGACGATTTCTCCGTCATCGTCCATGCCGTTGTTGTCGCTTTCAGCGGCTTTGAGCCCCTCTAGGGAGTCAGTTTCGAGTTCATCTTCCGCGCGCCGGCGCGGTGCGTCATAATCGGTGGCCATAATGCACGCCCCTAATGGTCAAATTGCTTTAAGGAATGGGTAATTATCGATCGCGCATAGTAAAGCACAAATGGCTAGATGTCATCTCACCGGCCGTTAGCGTGGAAAACTATTACCCCCACAACGCGCCTGTGGCGTTGTGTGCTGCCAAAAGTTCCTCAAAGGCGGGGGCCAAATCTGCCCCCGCGGCCCAGGTAAGTTCGCCCTGAGCAGACCCCTTCTCAAAGCCTGGATGGTGCACCACCGCGCCTGCTTCGCGGGCAATAACTGCCCCGGCGGCAAAATCCCAAGCATTGATGCCGTGCTCAAAGTAGGCATCAACCGTGCCCTCAGCTACGCGACATAAATCCAGCGCGGCAGCACCGATGCGGCGAATATCTCGTACCTGGGGCAAGAGCTTGGTGAGCAGCTCGGCTTGCGCTGCTCTCCGTTGGGCATCGTATCCGAAGCCAGTGGCTACCAATGCCAACGCGGGATTTTTGGTGTGGGCGCACTGCAATGGGTGCGCCTTCCCGTCCGGGCCGGTGACCGTGGCGCCCTGACCGGCCGCGGCTGCATAAGTGCGCCCGCGAGCCACGTTGACCACCGCGCCAGCTACCAGGCGCCCCTGATATTCCGCACCGATAGAAACTGCAAAATCCGGCACCCCGTAGAGGAAATTTACGGTGCCATCAATCGGATCCACTATCCAGGTAACACCGCTGGTGGATTCCACATTGGCGCCTTCTTCCCCAAAGATTCCATCCCCTGGGCGTTGGGTACGAATGGTGGTGGCAATGAATTCCTCTGTGGCGGTGTCGACCTCAGTTACCGGATCCACATCACTGGACTTGGTGCTGGTATGTGCCGCGATGCCGTCACCGGCGACAAGCTCTGCGCGCCGGGCGGCAACTAGTTCGGCCGCTCGCGTGGCGGTAGAGACGGCAAAATCCCGCAATTGGAGAAAATCGATGTGCTCAGTCATGCCAACTATTGTGCCTTCTTCTACACTGTCGGGCATGACTACTCTTTCTGGACATTCTTTTGGCGTCGATGTCGGTGGTTCGGGCATTAAGGGCGCAGAGGTGGACCTTGCCACCGGCGAATTCGTGGGCGAGCGTATGAAAATCGCCACGCCGCAGCCATCGACTCCGCACGATGTTGCCAAGGTGGTAGCCCAGATCATCCAGGAAAAGCAGTGGGAAGGCCCAGTAGGCATTACCCTGCCTTCCGTTGTCCGCAACCAAGAGGTAGAAACGGCAGCGAATATTTCCAAGGAATGGATTGGCATTAATGCTACAGAGCTATTCGCTGATTACTTGGATGCGGATTTTGCCGTGCTTAACGACGCCGACGCGGCGGGACTAGCCGAGGTTGCCTACGGAGAGGACATCGCCAAGCAGGGCTCCGTAATCTTTTTGACTCTGGGGACCGGCATTGGTTCGGCCTTCTTCTTGAATGGTCAGCTCTTTCCCAATACCGAGCTAGGGCACATGCTGGTGGGCGATGATGAAGCCGAAAGGATTGCATCTTCGGCCGTCAAGGACCGCGAAGGGCTCAAGTACAAGCACTGGGCTAAGCGGTTAAATAAGGTCCTTGCGGAGTATGAAAAGCTTTTTAACCCGCAGGCTTTCCTCATTGGGGGTGGTATCTCGCGCAAGTTTGAAAAGTGGGGCCCGCACCTTGACATTGCCACCCCCGTCATGCCTGCACAATTGCGCAATCGTGCAGGGATTGTTGGTGCCGCAATGGCGGCGGTAGAGGGCTTGAAACCATAAAATTTATGCACTGCTGGTGACCCTATCCACCGGCAGAGTAGAAAGATCCTCTATACTGGGCGGTCGATCCTAAGTTAAATAGCTCTAAGGCGTGTCTGGCCTGCATAAGGCCACAGCGCGTTAACATCACAGTGATGGACGAGCGCCCAGCTAGGGCGCACTGAGCTGTTTTAATCAAGAAGTAAGTCGAAAGGGCGTACGTGGCAGCCACTGAATCTTCAGACCAGGCACTCGGCGAGGGCGAAAACGCCGCCGGGGCATCTACTCCTGCAAAGAAGACCGCCAAGAAGACGGCAAAGAAAACCGCGAAGAAGACGGCTAAAAAGACGGCCAAGAAGACCGCTAAGAAAACAGCCAAAAAGACTGCGAAGAAGACCGCCAAAAAGTCGGCCAAGAAGACCACTAAGAAGTCTGCGAAAAAGGCCACGAAAAAGACGGTCCGCAAATCCGCGGCAAAGAAGCAGGAATCCCCAGCCGAGTCCGAAAAGCAGGCACAGCCGGAAGCAGAAGAGGAGCTCGAGGAGGACGAGCACGACGAAGACGTCGACTTCGATCCCACCAATGCGGACATCGAAGACGATGATGACTTCGACGCCGGCGAAGACCTCGAGGACGATGACCTCGAAGAGGACTTGGACGACGACGATGAGGAAGAAGAGGAAGACTCCTCCTCCGTCTGGGACGAGGAAGAATCCGCTGCACTGCGCCAGGCACGCAAGGATGCGCAGCTGACTGCCTCTGCTGACTCCGTTCGTGCCTACCTCAAGCAGATTGGTAAGGTCGCCCTGCTCAACGCCGAGCAAGAGGTTTCCCTAGCCAAGCGCATCGAGGCTGGCCTGTACGCACAGCACCGCATGGATGAGATGGAAAAAGCCCGCGCCGAAGGCGATAAGGCTGCCAAGCTCTCCCCCATGGAAAAGCGCGACCTGCGCAGCATCGCCCGCGATGGCCGCAAGGCCAAGAACCACCTACTGGAGGCCAACCTGCGTCTGGTGGTTTCCTTGGCCAAGCGCTACACCGGCCGTGGCATGGCTTTCTTGGATCTCATCCAGGAAGGCAACTTGGGCCTTATCCGCGCGGTGGAGAAGTTCGATTACACCAAGGGCTATAAGTTCTCCACTTACGCCACCTGGTGGATCCGCCAGGCCATTACTCGCGCCATGGCTGATCAGGCCCGCACCATCCGCATCCCGGTCCACATGGTGGAAGTCATCAACAAGCTGGGCCGTATCCAACGCGAGTTGCTGCAGGACTTGGGCCGCGAGCCTACCCCGCAGGAGCTGGCAAAGGAGATGGATATCACCGAGGAAAAGGTGCTCGAAATCCAGCAGTACGCCCGCGAGCCCATTTCCTTGGATCAGACCATCGGCGACGAAGGCGACTCCCAGTTAGGTGACTTCATCGAGGACTCCGAAGCCGTTATCGCGGTCGATGCCGTCTCCTTCACCCTCCTGCAGGATCAGCTCCAGGACGTGCTCACCACCCTCTCCGAGCGCGAAGCCGGTGTGGTGCGCCTGCGCTTCGGACTGACCGATGGCATGCCGCGCACTTTAGACGAAATCGGCCAAGTCTACGGCGTTACCCGCGAGCGCATTCGCCAGATCGAGTCCAAGACCATGTCGAAGCTGCGCCACCCCTCTCGTTCCCAGGTACTGCGCGATTACCTCGACTAAGAGGCCAAGCTTGCCAAGGCAAGCGACAAGACGCACACGCTTGCCGACGCCGCCCTCGCCTCCCCCGTTAGCTCTAAGGTGCGGAGGGACGCGAGGGCATTTTGCATCTGTGGCACAAGCAAGAGTCCCAAGGATGAGTCCTAAGCCTTAACGTCATGGGTTCGCAGCCAGGCAACAGATGCAATCCAAGCTCCGATGACGAAACAGATAGAAACAGCCATCCTGAACGCGATACCGCGCACATCAGGAGTATCATCTGCGCCGAAGGCGGTACTGCCGAGCGAAATCGTCGACGTAACCATAGCCGGTGGCAGCAGCATCGGGATGAGCCGAATACCGCTATAGAGAATTCCAACTGAGACAATCGCGCCCACAAGTGAAATCGCCACGGGCGTGGCAAAGCTGCGAAAGATCATCGAGAAAAAGGATTGCCAGGCCCCGACTGCGAACGCCGGGATGATTGCTAAGAACAGCGCGCTCAAGTTGAGAGGCGAAATCTCTCCCTGTATTCCTAAGCCGCGTCCAATGCCTAAGGCCAGCGCGATGAACACCGTCTGCATTAGCGCGATGAGGACCATGATGGAGAAAAGCTTGGCCGCGACTACTTCTCCCGCCGAGCGCGGTGAGGTCAAAATAGTGTTCCAATTGTGGTTGCGGTGTTCCAGGCGCCAGGCAGCTGCAGCGATGATGGCCACTCCCACAGTCATAAAGATTAAGCCGTAGAACAGCGTTGCTTGGGAAAGATAGCTTGCCCATCCGGCATTAAGTGACGCCAAGTTAGCGTGATAATTCGCGGCACCAATGCCGACTGCTATAGACGGCACGAGGAAGATGACAGCCCATACGTAGGAGCGTCGAAATTTCAGCAGGTCGATAGCAAACATGAACTTATTCCTCCTGGGAGTCAAGCGTGCGACAAAGCACGGTGAAGATGACGGTTACAACGGCGATGAACAGTGCCCATGGAATCCACAGTGGTTCGATGCTCACCAGGCCTTCGGGGCGGAAGGTAAATGGGGATAAGACTGCGTAGTAACCGAAGGGATTAATGAGCGTGACCGCGGTTGGAGAAAGCATTCCTGCCACACCGAGGAAGCCGCCTACTACCCCAGTGCTGAGCACCACGAGCTGGGATTCCACGCGTGCTGCCTGCCACAAGAAAATCGCCATCAGTGCGCACGAGGTTCCATATAGACCAGCTGCTGTGAGAACCCATGTGCCGGGTGAATCAATCGACTGTGCGCCAAGGAAGAATGGAGTGGTCAAGACCGCGAGCAATTCAACTACCTTTACTGCGGCTAGGACAAGGGCTAAAGCTGCGAACTTCGCGCGGAGCAGACCACCGCGGCGGTATCCGGCGATGGAATTAAGCCGCCAGCCGCCGTGGAGATGCTCTACATCGGCTGCGCGGCTGGCTAGCAATGCCACCTGCACCGGAGTGAGGAAGGCCGTCACCATGATGTAACCAAGGAGATGTCCGCCCCATTGACTATGCGGATCTTGCTGAAATTGTTCGGCGGTGTGCTCACCCACCAGATTCATACTGGAAAAGGCAACGATGGCGAGCGTGACAGCAAGGGCTAGCGGCAGCATCCGGGTATGCCGCATCTTGGCATATTCATTCTGCAACATCATTGCAAGCCACCTCGTCCCGTAATCGAAATGAAGATCTCTTCGAGACTGCGGTGCGTTCTTAGCACCTGGTAGATGGGCACGCCATGGTTGACGAGCTGCGTACAAGCCCCCGCGACGTCGCGCTCGCTTAAGTTCGGGACCCGAATGCCACCTTCTACAAAGCGCACTGAGATACCCGCGAGTGCTTGCGCCGCTTCCTCGGGGTTCGGGGTTTCGATAAAGACTTCAGGCGGCTGGGAATGGAAAAGCTCCTGCTTTGTACCTTGGAAGAGCAACTGCCCGCGATTGATAATGGTCAGCTCACTAGCCATCTTTTCGATTTCCGAGAGAAGGTGGCTCGAAACCAATACCGTTCGCCCCTCATCGGCAGCGAGGCTGACGATGAGATTGCGAATCTCTTCGATGCCGGCAGGGTCAAGACCGTTCGTTGGTTCATCAAGGATCAGAAGCTGCGGGTTACGAATCATAGCCATTGCGATGCCGAGGCGCTGCTTCATGCCCAAGGAATAGTTCGCTACTTGCTTGTCCAGCTGCTTTTCCAGCCGCACGAGGTGCACTGCGCGATCGACGTCTTCTGCCTCAGCGCGTAGAAGCCGCGCAGCGATGCGCAAGTTCTCTCGCCCGGTGAGGTGCAAATAGGCCGAAGGCTGCTCGATGAGCGAGCCGGTGCGGGCCAAGGCCCGGCTGCGCGTCTTAGGCCCGAAAGGCTCGCCGAACAAACTGATGCTTCCCTCAGTCGGCTTTGCCAGACCCAAAAGCATTTTCATGGTCGTGGACTTGCCCGAACCATTCGGCCCCAACAAACCGTGAACGACACCGGGGCCGATTGCCATATCAAGGCCGTCGACGGCCTTGAATCCCTTATATTCCTTGGTCAAACCCTGAGTTTCGACAACATATTCTGTGCTCATAACTCAATCGTTGCCCGGCGCGCCTACGCCGCACATCGCCGCGAGGCACGATTTTGCGAGTCATACCGGGGTATTAGGAGCTAAGCAGGTCAGCACGGGAGACAACTCCTGTGCGATAGGCGAAAAGGGCTGCGTGTACACGGTCCCTAGAACTCGTCTTGGCGAGCACTCGTCCAACGTGCGTCTTGACGGTCGGCATAGAGATGAACATCCGCTCACATATCTCTGTGTTTGACCATCCCATCCCGATTGCTTCAAGGATTTCTTGTTCACGGGCAGTCAGCGATTCAAGTACCCGACGGTCTGCGCCGCTAATACTCAGCGTGTCCGTGGAATCATCCCTCATACTGTGGACAAGGCGCTTAGTGGCGCGGGGTGAGATTACCGCGTCTCCGCGATAGACAGTGCGCAACGCGCTTAGTAGCTCCTCTGGCTCTGCGTCCTTGAGCACGAAGCCACTCGCTCCTGCTCGCAGCCCGGCTACTACATAGTCTTCGTCATCGAAGGTTGTCAGAATGATGACCTTCGTCTCTGGAAGAGTGGATGCGATCTCAGCAGTGGCGCTAATTCCATCGCGGACAGGCATCTGTACATCCATGAGCACCACATCAGCAGGCGTGGCCGCGCATTGGGTCAGCGCATCTTCGCCATCGTTTGCTTGCCAGATAACATCCATGTCTGGCTGCGAACTAATGATCTGGGCAATCCCGTGCAGGAAGAGAACCTGGTCGTCTACCAATCCGACTTTCATTGCTTACTTCCTCCTACGGTGGGTAACTCTGCTTCTACTATCCATGTGCCAGCATCACTGCGCTGTTGGAAGGTTCCTCCAACCAATTCCGCTCGTTCCTTCATGCCAGCAATGCCATGTCCCTCGCCTCGAGCATCACCCATATATCCATTGCGCACCTCAAGGCGGACGATACCTTCAAGCCATTCGACTAGTACGTCCGCTTGCCCGCCACCATGTTTGTTCGCATTGGTCAAAGCCTCTTGGACAATTCGGTACAGACTTAGTGACGTCGCGGCGGAAAGTTCTTCAGGTGGCGTTCCTGTGCAGCGATATCCCGCAGCAATGCCAGCGCTTCTAACGCTGTTAATGAGTTCTGGAAGATCACCGAATCCCGCCATCGGTTGAGTGCCGCGCTTTTCCCCTGTGCGCAGCAAGCCCACGACTCCCCGCATCTCCCTCAAAGAGGTCCTTCCCACGCGGGAAATAGACTTCAAAGCTTCTTCTTGCGCTTCCGTGTCTTTGGTGTAGAGCGCCCCATCGGCCTGGGCAACTATGACCGATAGCGAGTGCGTGACGACGTCATGGATCTCACGTGCGATAAACGCCCGTTGTTCCGTCGAGCTTTTCTCGAATTCCAGGCGTTGTTTCTCTAGAGCACGCGAAATCTCCCGTGTGCGTTCTTCCTTTGCTCTCCTACGCAGTTCACCCACAAGCATGCATACCGCAAGGACCAGTAGGCTCCAGCCCACGACGAAAAGGCGCCGTGCAATATCCTGTGCTGCTTCCTGTACCGTTTGGCTCACCCAAAATACGCCGATAAAGTCCGCAGCAAGCATCCCTATAGTCATTATTCGACGCAGGGGATCTTCCAGCCTGCGGCGAATAATGTAGGCGACCTGCCCCGCAAGGATTATGATGCCTACAGTGAGTTCCACCTGGAAAAGGCTGGCGAAGAGCACCATTGATGCAACGAAGACCACCAGGCGCGGCCACCGCCTGCTTATAATTGGCATTAGCACGACCAAGGCGATAATCAGGTAGTCAAAGAGCGGCCGGGACATCAGGTCCCTACCGATGAGAGACGCCGCTCCGCACAAAAGCGACACCGCAAGGTCACGAATCATTCGCCTATCAGAAAAGACTTCCACGCCTCTACGCTATCCGGTTCGACGAGTTAAGTAGTCATGCCTGAGTACGATTCCGTCGGCCATTTTTATCCAAGGCCGGGTCTAGATAGACCTCCTTCCCCACAAATTCGGGAAGCCAAAGGTAGGAAAACTGCGCCCCGCTCTGGGGCACGAATACGCATCTACCTTTTAAAAAAGCACCCCCACTTCTACTAACCAAAAGTTAATTGAATTTCATCGCATGTAATCTGAGACACAAGCTGGCAGCTTGGGATACTGTGACACGAGCAACATTGTAGAACAACCTGAAAGGAACGCTCGTGAACGCAGTTACTCATGACGCTGAGCACCACTCTGATTCTCCGGTAGCGCAGCTTGCCCAAGTTGCCATCGATAACGTCACGCGTATCTACCCATACGCTTCCCATCATGTGCAGACCTCGAGCAGCGATAATAAGGCTCCGAATGAGCTCCACCCGAGCTTCGGTAACTCCTTCGACTGGCACTCGAGCGTCCACATGCACTGGCTGCTTTCCAGCCTCCTTTCCTCCGACGAGGATGCTTCCGGCGCTTGGCGCGCTGAGGCATTGCGCATCCTCGAGGACCACCTGAGCGCGGAGAACATCAAGACCGAGGCTGACTACCTGCCCGCTAACCCGACTTGGGAGCGCCCATACGGCTGGGCATGGGCAGTACAGCTGGCATCCGAGCTTAAGTTCTCCCCAGTAGTCGAGCTCCAGGCCCTGGCCGAGGGCGTAGCCCCACTGGCCGATGCCGTATTCGACAACACCTTGTCTTGGCTGGGCAAAGCCTCCGAGCCAGTCCGCCACGGCCTGCACACCAACACCGCGTTCGGCCTGAAGCGGATCATGAAGGCGGCGAAGGAGCTGGGCCGCGAGGATGTTGTGGAGGAAATCCTTGCGACTGCAAAGAAATTCTTCGCCGAAGACAAGGCCTGGGAGTTCGAGCAGGAGCGCAGCGGACAGGACTTCCTCTCCCCTGGCCTGTGCGAGGCAGACCTGATGCTCGACGTGCTTGACGACGCCGAGTTCGCGATCTGGGCAGAGGGCTTCCTGGCACGCTTGGATGCCGATTCGTGCATCCTGAAGCCTGCACGGGTTTTTGATCCAACCGACGGATACCAGGTCCACCTCTACGGCCTTGGCATGACTGTCCTGGCTAGCGCGCTGCGCATTTTCGAAGCTACGAAGGATACGCACCCAGAACTCGCGCACACCATCCGCGAGCGCAGCGCCGAGCTTCTCGCGCCAGGCCTCGAAGCCGCAATCACCGGTGACTACATGTCTTCACACTGGCTTGCCACCTTCGCTTGGGAAGCACACCTGGAAGCCGAGCGCCTGAACGTCGCTCACCCGTGGGCACGCCAGTAGCCTGCAGCCACCATCTGCCTTCCATACCAACGGCTACCTCACCATCGAGGTTCTTGTTTACTTTTCTCCCCTCAGAAATCAATAGAGGAAACCCATGTACGTACTCATCGGCGTAGCGCTGGTCGTTATCGGCTTCGCGTTGCGCATCAACCCACTGCTTGTGGTCACCGTTTCCGGCATCGTAACCGCAGTCATCGGCGGCATTAGCCCGATGGATATTCTGAATATCTTCGGCGAAGGCTTTGCCGGCTCGCGCTCCGTGACTACCTTCGCGCTCGTGCTGCCTATCATCGGCACAATCGAACGCTTCGGCCTGCAGGAGCAAGCAAAGACGCTTATTGCCAAGCTCAAGAAGCTCACCGCAGGACGCATTTTGGCGCTCTACATGCTCATTCGCCAGATCACCGCCGCTCTCGGCATCCAGTCCATCGCCGGACCAGCACAGACCGTTCGTCCGCTCATCTACCCAATGGCACAGGGCGCGGAGGAACAGCGCGTCGGCAATCCTCTGTCCGAGAAAGCAAAGGAGAAGCTCAAGGCTTATTCGTCCTCTGCTGACACGGTGGGCTTGTTCTTCGGCGAGGACGCATTCGTCGCCGTCGGTTCGATTCTGTTGATCACCTCCTTCGTGGATACCAACTACAACGTTGCGCTGGAGCCAATCGAACTCGCTCTGTGGGCTCTGCCTGTTGCCGTTGTTGCATTCCTTGTTCACGGCACCCGCCTGTTGCGCATCGATTCCAAGCTGAAAGCGATGGAAAAATCGGCACCTTCGATTCCAAACGAATCCGCTACCCCGAAAGAGGCTTAACTCAAGATGATTACTAATGAATGGCTGTACTGGCTCATTGGCGCCTTTTTCATTGCGGTTTCCATTCTGATTGCCACCAACCCCAAGCACGACAAGAAAGCACTCAGCAGCATCTTCTGGGGTCTGCTTGGTGTCTCGTTTATGTACGGCACTTTCGTCCAGGCCAAGACCGCCCCAGCGTGGATTCTCGGCCTCGCGGTTCTTGTCATGGCATTGATTGCCGGCTTCAACGGACTCGGAATGGGTGAAGAAAAGACCACCTCTGGGAAAGAACGCGCGGCGCTGGCACAGCGCTTTGGCAACAAGCTCTTCATCCCGGCTCTGACCGTTCCACTGGTCACAGTCATCGTGGCAGTGCTCGGACCAAAGCTGAAGGTAGGCGGCGAGCCGCTCCTCGCGGAAGGTTCCGCGACTTTGACGGGCTTGGGCATCGGCGCCATCGTCGGTCTCATCGTCGTCTTCATTGTTCTGCGCCCGAAGTCGCCGTCGGTTCCTCTCTCGGAGGGCACCCGCCTGCTTGAGGCCATCGGCTGGGCAGCACTCCTGCCTCAGATGCTCTCCACTCTCGGCACGCTGTTTACCAAGGCCGGTGTCGGCACTGCAGTCGCTGACGTCATCGGCGCCGTCATTCCGCAGGACGCCCTGCTCTGGAGCGTCATCGCGTACTGCTTGGGCAACGCACTGTTCACCGTGGTCATGGGCAACGCCTTCGCCGCGTTCCCCATCATGACGGCTGCCATCGGCTGGCCAGTCCTCGTTGAGAACTTCGATGGCAACCCTGCGGCGATCTTCGCAATGGGCATGTTGGCTGGTTTCTGCGGCACGCTGTGTACCCCAATGGCGGCGAACTTCAACATCGTCCCGGCTGCACTCCTGCAGATGAAGAACAAGTACGGCCCGATCATCGCGCAGATCCCCACCGCAATCATCATGCTGGTGGTCATCACAATCATGATGCGAGTATTCGCCTTCTAGCCAGCCAAAGCCACAAAAGAGAACACAGACATCGGCCTACAAAACTCTTTCCTATGACTTAGGAAACAGTTAGCATTGCGGAATGAAGTCGATTTTTATCTCCGGCGGCTGCGGCGGCTTCGGTCTCGCCGTAGCCCGCGTATTCCGCAATGAAGGCTACATCGTCGGACTGGGCGATCTCCGCCCACCAGCCGACGATTCGATCCTCGGTGACGGCATCACCTTCTACGGGCTTGACGTAACCAAACCAGAGTCCTGGGACGCTGCCCTATCCGAGTTCACCAAACTCACCGGCGGCAGGCTCGACATCCTCGACAACAACGCCGGCATCATCGACTCCGCCACCATCGCGGAAAGCGAACCCGCGCGCATCCGCGCCGTCATCGACGTCAACGCATTAGGCGTTACCCTCGGCGCACGCGCTGCTTACCCCTATCTGAAGAAGACTCCCGGCTCGCAGCTGATCAACATCGCCTCCATCGCCGGCTGCTACGGCATCCCCGACGTCGGCGTCTACGCTGCCACCAAGGCCTACGTCCAGTCCATGACCGAAACCCTCGACCTCGAGTGGCGCCGCGACAAGATCCGCGTGCTCGACATCAACCCCCTATGGGCAAAGACACCCATCTCCGACGTCAAGTCCAAAACCGTCACACGCCTCGGCGTAAACCTCACGCCAGACGACGTCGCGCAAGCCATCTGGCGCGCCGCCAACGCCAAGAACTGCTGGGACAAAGGCCGCCTCCACTGGGGCGTCGGCGCCCAAGACAAGGCAGCCCGCGTAGCCCGCAACATGGTGCCCGACCGCGAGGCCAAGCTCATCTACCAGGTGCTGTCGGCCTAGTTGTCAAGACCATCCGCAATGGCATCAGCGATTTTGTCGACAATCGGCTTATCCACTGAATTGCCAATGATCGTCACAGTGTCGCCTTGGGCAGCGCCCAAGGACATCAGCATCATGGCGGAATCTGCATCGGCCTTCTCACCGTCAAAAGCGATGAAAAGGTCTTCTTCTGCTTCGGCAGCCATCTCAGCAATCTTGGCAGCCGGTCGCGCGTGCAAACCAGAAGCATCTGCTACTGTCACACTGCGCTCATAAGAATCGGCTGCAGCGTCACCAGAGTTTTCTTTCGCTTGCTTTTGCACGAACACCTCGATGGCGCGCTCGGCAGCAACGGCAACTGCGTCAAGGTCGTCACCTTGCTGTGCCGCAGTAGCCGCAGCAATAGCAGCCTCCACGAGCGGCGCGTCCACGAACTTCACCGGCTCATCGTCAAGGAACTCCAGCACCGACTCAACGGTCATCGTTGCCGAACCTAAGTCGGTGAGAACAACAACTGCGAGGCCTTCACCGAGCAGGTCATTAATAGCCGTCTCGATGAGGTCATACGAGGTTCCGATTTCACCGGACTCCAGACCACCCGCGGCTGCAATACGCACGTCAGTGGCCATCTGCCCAGCCAGCTCAGCAAGGCCTTCGGCCAGCTTTGCGGAATGCGAAACTAGGACCAGGACCACTTTCGGTTCTGCCATGCCCTAGCCCTCCTTTTAGCAGAAGCAGCGTCAGCAGCTGCAGCGATAAACAGCGCGGTCGAAGCAGCACCCGGATCCTTATGGCCAGCAGAGCGCTCACCCAAGTAGGAAGCACGGCCCTTGGTTGCAACGAGTGGGATGGTTGCTTCGGCGCCTTCGGCTGCGGCTTCGGCTGCCGCGTGCAGAACGTCGGCAACTCCCGCCCCGGCATCAGCCTGTTCGCGGGCAGCACGCGCCGCCGGCGCCCACGCATCAACCATGGTCTTCTCCCCTTCTTGAGCCTTGCCGCGGGTGGTGATGCCCTCGAGTGCCGCCTCAATGAGTGCGGCCGCGCCAGCGCCATCAAGCGCTTCACCGCCGACTGACTTAACAGCGCGCAGGAATGCAGTTCCCAAAAGCGGACCAGATGCACCGCCGACGGTGGACATCAGGGTCTTGGCCGTCAGCTTCAGCACATCCACGATGCTTGCGGGAGCATCTGTTTCAAGCTTCTCAACGACAGCACGGAAACCACGGTCCACGTTTTCGCCATGGTCGTTATCGCCGATGACGCGGTCAAGCTCAATAAGCTCCTCGCGGTGCTCGTGGGCCTGCTCGGTGCAGCCCTTCATCCATGCCAGGGCCCATTCGGTGTTCAAAGTTTCAACAGAAGTCACGTTATTCTCCTTGGCGTAGTGCGGCGGTATGGCATGGTGCATCGAACAACTCGATGTCTTTATCGTCGGCGCGCATGACCGTGACAGAGCAGCCCGCCATGTCGAGGCTCGTTACGAAGTTACCTACGAGGGAGCGTTCAATAGTCACGCCCGCTTCTTCTAGGCGCTGAGCTACTCGGCGGTAGACCACGTAGAGCTCCGATGCCGGGGTGGCACCCATGCCATTGACGACGACGATGGTTCGCTCGCCTTCTGCCAACTTCAGGTCGGCAAGAATCGGCTCCATGAGGTGGTCAGTTACGTCGTCCGCGGAGACCAACGGGATCTCCTTACGGCCCGGCTCACCGTGGATGCCCACGCCGAGCTCGACTTCATCGTCTGCCAGGTCGAAGGAAGGCTTGCCCACGTGCGGCACGGTGCAAGCATTCAGTGCTGCGCCCATGGTCGCGGTGTTCTCCACGACCTTCTTCGCCACTGCCGTGACAGCAGCTAGATCATCGCCGCGCTCAGCGGCTGCACCTGCCAGCTTCTCCACGAGTAACGTGCCTGCTACGCCACGACGGCCTGCGGTGTAGTTGGAATCCTCCACCGCGACGTCATCATCTACGATGACCTGACCAACCTCAATGTCATCGAACTCCGCCAACTCAGCCGCGGTATCGAAATTGAGGACATCGCCGGTGTAGTTCTTCACGATGTAGAGCACACCCGCACCCGCATGGACCTCGTCGGTCCCCGCCTGGATCGCATCCGACGTCGGCGACGTAAACATCGCGCCTGGCACCGCCGCATCCAACATGCCATGGCCCACGAAGCCGGCGTGGAGCGGCTCATGGCCTGAGCCACCACCAGAGACAATCGCAACCTTGCCCTGTTCCTTCTTCTGCGCACGCGCCACAAACAGCGGCTCAGTAAAGCGCTTGACGATGTCGCCGTGTGCCAGCGCGAAGCCCTCCACAGACTCCGCCACTACGTTTTCCGGTGAGTTGATGAGCTTTTCATCACGTCTCTCCTTGGAGTTTTCCAAACCCCAGTGCAGCGACCCATTAAGCCCAAACCACACTGGCCATAACAAACCCAAGCCTACACACACCACGTACGCGAAATGCCATCTACATCACACCACAGCAAGTAAAGCAATCTAAGTCACCCATCGTGGACGCCCGCGCGAAAATGGACACGCTGCAGATTCCCTTGAAGGTCATTCCTTCGATTTTCGACACGCGGCAAAGTTATTTGATTCCCAGTACCCAAGCGGGATTTTGACGAAGTTCACAGTAGCACGATCAGGAAGCCAGCCATCACGCCAGACCATTCTATGACGTTGACTATAAAATGCCCCCGAAATTAAAGCGGCGATCACGCCCAGATTCCACACCGGAGACAAAGCCAGCGTTAAGAATCTGAGCAATCATTCAAAAAGACTATGTGCGAGTTTGCCACTGGGACTTTGATAGCGAGGGATCAGCCGACATCACCAACCTCCCCAGCCCCAGACAAAGGACCCAACTAAACTTCACCGATCCACGGATTCACCACCCCCTACTTCTCGAATGCGAAACCAGTACTCATTCCTCTAGAGAAGCCCTAGAAACGCCTAATTTCGAGCATGGAAATTCTGTTCAATGACTAGCCCAAATAGATATTTCGAACTGTTCAGAATGGTTGCGTCCGTTAGCGTGGTGTACGAGTTAGGTCCCTGTTTTTCGGCAAGCTCGCGCGCAACCTTCGCCTCGCCCTCCACCACGAAAACCTCGCCGCAACATGCATACATTTTAGCTAAACACTCGCACAAATAAGACCAATCGCCACCGGCGGAATCAAGCGGTGGATGCGCCACGCTTGAATAGTTCGTTAAGTATTTCACGTGGGGTTGCGCCGCCGAGGATT
>NZ_JASPJA010000050.1:0-434 GCF_030232125.1 Corynebacterium sp. MSK071
ACCACACAAAAGCGCAGCCTGCCATACGTGTTTAATGCTCGCGTCCACTATACAGTTCTCACACAACACCCCAACCATCAACCAGCACACACACTGTGTCCACCAGTCATATGGTCAGGCACCAAAAAAGGGGATAATGCCCCAGACACCCAACAATGCACCAACATACAAACAAATACTTTTTTCAAACTGTGCACGACACTGTGTGTCACAAAGCGCCATTCAAACACTCGGTCTTTGTCTTAAAGGTGTATCTTCCACCCGGAAATTTTCAAACAAACAACGTTGGCAGCATGACACTCGCACACTCAACCAACACCCACCACAAAGTGGCAGGACAAGGCACAACTGTGCCCGAATAATAAAGCTCCTTAGAAAGGAGGTGATCCACCCGCACCTTCCGGTACGGGTACCTTGTTACGACTTCGTCCCAA
>NZ_JASPJA010000051.1:0-416 GCF_030232125.1 Corynebacterium sp. MSK071
TGGTGTTTGGCAAACCATTGCTTGCAGTTCCGGTTGCTTTATCGACCGCGGGACTGTTGTTGGGCATGCTGGTTGTGGCCTTGAAGTTTTTCGGCTTTGGGCTCAGCGGTGTGGTGTTGCCGTGGGCGGCGGACTTGATTGTGATTGCTCTTCTGACTGGGCATCCGCTGGCGGCGTTGTTTATTTTTTGGTCGGTGGTCAATGGTGCGAAGTTCATTATTTTGGATTTCCCACTTGTTGTTATTGCTGGCGCGTTGCCGGTGACGTTGAAGGCCATCGTTCTGTTTGTGGCTGCAGGATGGGCTTTAGCTCATCTCGCAGCATTAGCTGCAGTTGTTCTGATGGTGGTGACGAAGGCTCGTATTTTACTGCGGGTTACGCAGCCTTTGCGTTTGACCGGTGTGGAGAAAGCGGTT
>NZ_JASPJA010000052.1:0-386 GCF_030232125.1 Corynebacterium sp. MSK071
ACTCATCGATGAACCGGATCATTTCCGACGTTTTGGGTCGAGTTCCGACGCGAAAAAAGCCGAGGCAGCCTTCAGTAGCTCATTGGTGTCGCGTAGCTCTTGATTTTCACGGCGTAGCCTCGCGTTTTCCGCGGCCAAGTCTTCAGGCACAGGTTCTGGGATGCTTCCCGCACGACGGGCCTGCTGGGTCCACTGACGAGCCGTGTGCCATGAAACCCCCAACTTTGGAGCTACTGCCTTGCACGCGGCTTGCATCGACATATTTTCCGCCAAGATACGGTCCTCTACAAGACGGACCACACGGTCCTTCGCATCCTGGTCAAATTTTCTTGGCATATTCCAGATTTTCCCATCTACTCAGACGGAACAAAACCTGGGACACTTCA
>NZ_JASPJA010000053.1:0-377 GCF_030232125.1 Corynebacterium sp. MSK071
GCCGCGGTCGTCGCGGCTACTCCCATCATCGTGTGGGCTGTGTTGATTTTGTCTGCTGCCCTGTTGATTGTCACGGTGGCAAGTATCTCGCATACGATTCGGGCCGTTGACCTTATTTCATCCATTGCGGTTTTCGCGGCGGTGGTAGGTCTTTTGGGTGTTGTTTTGGGCTCGCTGGCGCTGACACTATTCAACCGTGTGACAGGAGTGGCAATTGCCGGCATTGTGACTGTCACGTTTATTGCCGTATCTGGGCTTATCCTCATCTTAAGCCTGGTGCCGATTTATCTGCGTGTTGTCAATACGATTGCGTTCCCACTGGTGGGTATTCCGTTGGATATTTTCAACCTTCTCACCCGGCATTCGCCGGTGGGGCG
>NZ_JASPJA010000054.1:0-377 GCF_030232125.1 Corynebacterium sp. MSK071
GTTGTGGCGGAGATGTGTTTTTGGTTTTCGTTGAGTTGTTGTAGGGCGGATTGGCGGGGTTGTGCTTCGCCGACAGCTAGTTCGGTTTTCGGTGGTGTGCCGGGCGTGTGGCTGATGGTGGCTTCATCAATCCAGGTGGAGAGGTTCATGTTTCGCCATTGGATGCCGATTTGGTCGCCGACGTTTATTTCGTAGCCGAGTTGGTAGGGGCAAGTGTCGGTGAGTTTGAATGAGGCTGAGAGGTTTCCTTTGCCTTTGGCGAGTGCCTCAAAGGCTTGTTGTTGGCCTTCGATGGTGAATCCTTCGCCGGAGGCGACAAGCTCGCGGCGTCGGTAGGGGCCGAGGTGTCGTGCTCTGCGGGTGGCTTGGTGGTGTGT
>NZ_JASPJA010000055.1:0-376 GCF_030232125.1 Corynebacterium sp. MSK071
ATAGCCCCCAACGCCAACAACACCGGAGCGACTGCCTTCTTCAAAAGCGGAAACGCCGCCACATTCGACGCCACCCATGCCACAGAAGCCACATAGAAAATAATCGACGCCGGAATAGCAATAAGTGCTGTCACAAATGCAGTTGCCCCAGAGCCAGCTACCGGCAACAAAGCCCCTACGGTGGAAAACAGTAAAAACAGTACCGCCAAAACAAAGCGTACTAACGGACGAATAACCAGCATTGCCGTCTGAAGCTGCTTACCTGCAAGCCGTGCCGTTACCAGTGACCGGAATGCCAATACCTGCATAATCGGCAACGACACCGCAACCGCAGTGACCACCGGCGGAATAGAGTGCACACGGAACCGCAACAAAC
>NZ_JASPJA010000056.1:0-365 GCF_030232125.1 Corynebacterium sp. MSK071
GGCGGTGTACTACCTGCATTCTTACGCGACTCCGGTGGTGTACTCCCCAATAACTCTGTTGCAGTCAACACGTCCGGCCAATCAGAATGGGTACTTAACTCCCAACAGATGACTAATTTCGCTGAAGGCATTACTTATGCCGCCAAGCACCTGGACGCCACCGCTCAGACCTTCTCAGAAGGCGTCGAAGCATGGCTTAACGGTCAAGAAGAACGCGTCGGCGCCCCCATCGAATGGGGCTCACAATTCCTCGGCGACGTACTTGCCGACATCACCGACGACCTCGGCTCCCCCTGGGGAATCGACGGGGCCAACGCCCCAGACATTCTTGACAATCAAGGCCGTGTCAAAGTCGCTGTCGCCGG
>NZ_JASPJA010000057.1:0-350 GCF_030232125.1 Corynebacterium sp. MSK071
CAGGTTGAGGCGCGTATGGCGCATGATTTCGCGCCTTTGTTCTTCGAGGAGCAGGGCTATAACCGGGCGTTGAATTCGATGGGGTTTATCGTCGCCGATGAGTTGTATTCCCGTCAGCGAAAGAATGCAGAGCATACCGCGTGGAAGGGTGGGGGTTCGTGGGCTCGTGTTGCGCACCCTGGAGCATGTGCTTTTTGCACCCTTTTGGCCTCGCGCGGGTTTGATTACACTTCCCGTTCTACTGCTGGTGGTGGTTACTCTGGTGCGCATTTTCATGACCATTGCCGATGTTTGGTGATTTGTCGTAAGCGGGGGCACGTTGAGCTTCCAGAGTCGACGATTCGGGCGCA
>NZ_JASPJA010000058.1:0-345 GCF_030232125.1 Corynebacterium sp. MSK071
GGCAGGTGTGGTTGTCGCGGTTTCGGATTTGTTGGCGTAGGTGGTGTGGTGTTCCTGGGTGGTGTGGGTTTTTGTTGCTCATGGTGGTTTAGAGGTCGGGTTTGATTGCTGTTGGTGCTGGGTGGTGGGGGATTTCTTCTGGGTGTGCCTGTCGCCATTCGGTGATGTGGCTGAGTGCGGAGTTGTACTTGTGGCTGAGTGTGTTGACGCGGCCGCGGAGTGTGTCCACTTGGTCCTGGAGATTGTTGACTCGGTCGGTGAGTTGATGGGTTTCTTGTTGGATGGTGTCGACGAATGCTTTCCATTCGGGGTAGCGGGTTTGTTCTTGGGTTTGTTTTTCTTTTG
>NZ_JASPJA010000059.1:0-336 GCF_030232125.1 Corynebacterium sp. MSK071
GTTTTGGGAAACCAACCCGGCCCAAGAAATAATGGAAATCAAGGCAAATGCCTAGGAACAAAACCCGGGACACTTCAAGATGCGGATGATGGCGAAGTCGTAGCCTTCTTGTTGTGCGGTGTGTAGGTTGAGTCCGTTGTTGTGTTCAGACACGTCGAGTCCGTACAGTGGCATGATTATTTTCCCCCTTGTTTTGTGGTTTTAGTTGTTGAGCCAGCTGTGTAGGGCTGGTGTGAGCGCTTCGATGGTGTTTCGGCCTGTGGTGTAGTCATCTGGGCCGAAGAAGAGCGCGTGTAGTTGGTTGGTGGCGTTGAGTATGGGTTGGTTGACGACCCA
>NZ_JASPJA010000005.1:0-219848 GCF_030232125.1 Corynebacterium sp. MSK071
GATGCACTATCGGAATCAGGCCCTTGAACCCCTAACCACCTAGAATTAAACCAGTCCAACTTTTGGGGGCTAGTTCAGTCCTCACTGGGGTTTAAACATTTCGAAGAGCTTTAGATGTCAAAAGCCTCTTCCAGCAGGTTTTTCTGCTCAATCTGGTGCACCTTGGCATTGCCGGTAGCAGTCGAGGACTGGGCACGGCGGGAAACGCGAACCATTTCAGGCATATCTGGGATCAGGGTGCGCAGGTGCTCATTGTAGAACGGCCATGGACCCTGGTTGGCCGGCTCGTCCTGTACGAAGCGAATCTGGGTGGCATTCGGGTAAGCCTCAAATGCCTCGCGCAGGCGGTTGAACGGAATCGGGTGGAGCATCTCCACGCGGACGATGGCGATGTCATCGCGGCCGTCGGCCTCGCGCTTCTTCTCCAGATCCCAGTACAGCTTGCCGGAAACCAGCATGATGGTCTTGACCTTGTCGGTATCGCCAACCTTCTTGCCGTCAACGTCAACGTAGTTCGGATCGTTGATAACGGACTGGAAGCGCTTGACCTCGGTGAAGTCCTCCACGGCGGAGGTGGCCGCCTTGTTGCGCAGCATGGACTTCGGGGTGAAGACGACCAATGGACGCTTCATCTCACCGAGAGCCTGGCGGCGCAGCAGGTGGAAGTGGTTAGCCGGGGTGGAAGGCTGAGCCACGGTCATGGAACCCTCAGCGCACAGCTGGAGGTAGCGCTCGATGCGGGCGGAGGAGTGGTCCGGACCCTGGCCCTCGTAGCCGTGCGGCAGGAGGAGTACCAGGCTGGACAGCTGGCCCCACTTGGCCTCACCGGAGGAGATGTACTCATCGATAATGGTCTGGGCGCCGTTGGCGAAGTCACCGAACTGTGCCTCCCACGCCACGAGGGCGTCTGGGTTGCCCACGGTGTAGCCGTATTCGAAGCCCATGCCAGCGTACTCGGTCAGCGCGGAGTTGTAGACCATGAACTTGCCGCCATTGCCCTTGGAGGTGGCGATGGCGTGCATCGGGTTGTACTCATTGCCGTTGCGTGGGTCGAATGTAACGGCGTGGCGCTGGGTGAAGGTACCGCGGCGGGAATCTTCACCAGCCAGGCGGACGACCTTGCCCTCGCCGGCCAGGGAACCGAAGGCGATGAGTTCGCCCCAACCCCAGTCGATGCCGCCCTCGCGGGAAGACTTCTCGCGATCCTTGGCTACCTTGCCCACGCGCTTGTGGTACTCGAAGTCCTCTGGTGGGTTGCCATAGGCGGCACCCAGCTCGGCGAGTTCCTCGGCGGTGATGGAGGTATCCAGGCCGCGGGTGAGCTCCTGGGAGGAGGTGATGCCAGTCTGCTCCTTCGGGCGAGCCTTGCCAGCTTCCTTGTGCTCAGCAAAGACGGACTCCATCTGATCATGGAAGTCGCGTGCGGCTGCTTCGGCGTCTTCGGCGGAGAGGTCACCACGGCCGATGAGGTCGTTGGTGTAGCGCTCGCGCACTGCCTTGTGCTCGTCGATGACAGAGTAAAGCTCTGGCTGGGTCATGGATGGGTCATCGGCCTCGTTGTGACCGCGCAGGCGGTAGACCATGAGGTCGATGAAGACATCCTTGCCAAACTGGCGGCGGTACTCGGCAGCCATCTGGCCCACCCAGACAGCTGCTTCTGGGTCGTCGCCATTGACGTGGAAGACCGGGCAGTCGAAGCCCTTGGCCAAGTCGGTGGCGTAGTGGGTGGAACGGCCGGAATCCGGGGTAGTGGTGAAGCCCACCTGGTTATTGACCACGATGTGGACGGTGCCGCCGTTGGTATAACCGCGCAGCTGGGACAGGTTGATGGTCTCCTGGACAATGCCCAGGCCGGTGAAGGATGCATCGCCGTGGAGCATGACCGGAACAACGGTGTGGCCCTCTGGGCCCTTGTCCAAAATGTCCTGCTTAGCGCGCGCGATGCCTTCCATGACTGGGTCCACGGCCTCGAGGTGGGACGGGTTGGCAGCAAGGGTGACCTTGATTTCGCCATCGCCGAACATCTGGAGGTGGTGGCCCTCAGAACCCAAGTGGTACTTAACGTCACCGGAGCCGCCGAGCTGGCCGCCCTTGTAGTTGCCGTCGAACTCGCCGAAGATATCGGCCAGCGGCTTGCCCACGATATTGAAGAGAACGTTCAGGCGGCCGCGGTGCGGCATACCGATGACGACCTCGTCCAAATCCTGGCCAGCGGCAGTATCGATGATGGAATCCAGCAACGGAATGAGGGTCTCAGCGCCCTCGAGGGAGAAGCGCTTCTGGCCCACGTACTTGGTCTGCAAGAAGTTCTCGAATGCCTCGGCGGCATTAACCTTCTGCAGGATGTACTTCTGCTCCGCGTTGGTGGGCTTCGGCATGCCAGCCTCGAGGCGGTCCTGCAGCCAGCTGCGCTCATCGCGGTCCAAGATGTGGGTGTACTCGGAGCCGACCTTCAAGGTATAGGCGGCGCGCAGGCGAGACAGCACCTCGCGCAGAGTCATCTGCTCCTTGCCGCCAAAGCCACCGACGTTGAAGGTGCGGTCCAGATCCCAAATGGTCAGGCCGTGGGTCGCGATATCGAGGTCGCGGTGATCCGGGTTAGGCAGTCCCGGCTGTACCCAACCCAGCGGGTTGGTATCGGCAAGCAGGTGGCCGCGGGAGCGGTAGGACTCGATGAGCTGCATGACGCGGGTGTTCTTGTCCACGCCGGAGTTTGGCACGTCCTGTGCCCAACGGAATGGCTCATAAGGCACGCCCATGGAGGAGAAGAGGTCGTCCCAGAACGCGCCGTCGACAAGCAGCTGGCCAATGGTGCGCAAAAATTCGCCGGACTCTGCACCCTGGATAACGCGGTGGTCATAGGTGGAGGTCAAGGTAACCAGGCGGCCTACACCTAGGTCAGCCAAGCGATCTGCGGAAGCACCGGCGAACTCGGCCGGATAATCCATAGAGCCCACGCCGATGATGGAGCCTGCGCCCTTAGTCAGGCGGGCGATGGAGTGGCGGGTGCCGATGCCGCCCGGGTTGGTGAGGTTAATGGTCACACCAGAGAAGTCATCCATGGTGAGCTTGTTCTTGCGGGAACGGGTAACAATATCCTCATAAGCCGCAACAAACTCGGAGAAGGACTTGGTCTCGCACTCCTTGATGGCGGCAACGACCAGCGCGCGGGAGCCATCCTTCTGCGGGAGGTCAATGGCTAGGCCCAGGTTGATGTGCTCGGGCTGGATGACATAAGGCTTGCCATCCTTGAGCTCGTAGCGCACGTTCATATCTGGGTGCAGCTGCACGGCCTTGACCATGGCGTAGCCGATGATGTGGGTAAAGGAGATCTTGCCACCGCGGGTGCGCTTGAGGTGGTCATTGATCATGGAACGGTTTTCCCACATGAGCTTGACCGGCATATCGCGCACGGTGGTAGCGGTAGGAATTTCCAGGGATTCTTCCATGTTCTTAGCAATGGCCTTGAACATGCCCTTGAGCTGGCGCTCTTCGCCGCCCTTGTAGTCCGCAATATGGTCCAGCGGGGACTCAGACTTCTTTACGGACTGCTGTGCCTTAGCGGACTTCTCCTGTGCCTTGGACACGGACTTATCCACGTTGGTTTCGCGGACCTCCTGCTTGCGGGCGGTAGTAGTACCCTCAGTCTTCTTCGCGGCTGGCTTAGACGGCTTCGCGGCCTCCTTGGCTGGGGCCTTAGACTTAGGCGCGCCGTTTGCCTCGAAGTAGTCGCGCCACTCCTTATCTACGGAGCTCGGGTCCTTGGAGTACTGCTGGAACTGCTCGTCTATCAGCCACGCATTGGGGCCGAAGATATTCGATGTGCTCACGGCAGGTATTCGCCTCATTTCTCTGCTTTAAAATGGTCGTTTATTCGACTTTAGTGCGGCCTTTGTACGAGCGCATACGTCACCCGCCAAAGAGTCTGCCTACATGATACGGGGCATACCCCTAAACTCACTATGTTAGGGGTATCAATAGCCCCACTTTCCGGTTTCTGGCTACCCCTAGCCTTAGGTAAGGGGGGAAAGCTGCTCGCCGGCGTGCTCGATGACCTGCTTGGCCAGCTTGCGATTGGCGGTGGTGCCTAATACCGCGCCAATGCCCATGGGCATCAGTTTGCTTACCCACGCCCATTTGAGGCGTTTGGTGACTTGCTTGGTAAAAAGCTTGGTCAGGCGCCCGTTGATGCCAGATAGAGTGGGGCCGGAGAATCGGGACAGGCTAGCGGCCGAGCGCATACCAGCAACGCTATTGAGGTCCCCGACAAAGGTATCGACCAAAGCGGACCCCTTCGAGCCGGTGAGTACGACGAGTACAAGGGCGCGGCGGCGCTCGGGGGACTTAATGTCATCGCCACGCAGGTAGGCAGAGGCCAAGATGTACCAAGCTGCGGCCTCTAAGAAAACCACGGACTCGCCAGCGATGGTGGCAGCGCCGGTTACCAAACCAACACCCGGGATGGCGGCGGACGCTCCTGCGGCCGCACCGGTACCGGAGGTGATATTAAGGAAGTGCTTGTCAATGAGCTCCTGCAGCTTCTGTGGGCTTGCGCCCTTATTGCGCTTTTTCAGGCTCTCGACATACTTGATGATGACGCCAGATTGTATCGATACCGCGCGGTCCAAAGAGTTGAGCAGGGCAGAGGTAAAGCGGTTGCTGTCCTCCGGATCGATGTCATAGGTATCGACGGTATCCACCTCGGTGGAGTTGTCCTTCTTATCTTTAGTGAATAAACCCATGTGTCCTTCTCTTTCGCTAAAACTTATCCGTGCCCAGCATAGTAAAGGCTGTATTAATGTGCCGCCGCGCCGCAATCAGATCGCCCTGGGCGTGCAGGCCACCTAAGCTAGTGGACATGGTTAGGCCGCACGAGAATTACCGCGATTCCGGGGATGTCTTCCCGGAGGAGTCCTCCGCGGCGGCGCGGCTGAAGGCGGAGCAGGCGCACGAACGCGCCCGCCGCGCCTACGAGGAAGCTCGAAACGCCCTGGCAGATGAGCTTACGGTGCGCACCACCTCTGGTTGGGTGCGCGGTGTTATTGAAGAGGACCTGCGCCCCGATCGCCCCATTAGCGCCGGGCCGGTGTTGACGTGGCGCGGTATCCCGTTTGGAGAAACCACCGCTGGGGACAATCGCTTCCGCGCCCCGCAGCCCGCGCCGGCGTGGGAGGGCGTGCGCGATTGCAGTCAATTCGGCCCGCCGGCCCCGCAGCCCACGTATTCCTGGACCGACCGAATTATTGGATCTGAGGATTGCCTGCACCTAGATATTGTGCGCCCGCGCACCGAAAAGAAGCTTCCCGTGGTGGTCTATTTACACGGCGGCAGCTTCATTATGGGTTCGTCTCATATGCTCATGCTACGTGGTTTCGAGCTAGCCACCCGCATGGACGTGGTCTACGTATCCATCAATTTCCGCCTTAACTCTTTGGGCTATTTGGACCTGCGCAGCCTAGGCGGCGACTGCAGTGCCAACCCGGCGGTGGCTGACCAGATCTTGGCATTGCAGTGGGTGCGCGATAATATCGCCGCCTTTGGCGGTGACCCTGACTCTGTCACCCTCATGGGCGAGTCTGCCGGCGGTGCGGCGGTATTGACCCTGATGACGAGCCCGCCCGCGGAGGGCCTATTCCATCGCGCCATCGCCCAGTCCCCGCCGATCGCCATGATTCACTCCCGGGCTCAATCCACCTTGTGGGCGCGCGAGCTGGTTCACCGGTTGGCCTTGCCGCGCCGCACCTCGGTAGAGGATCTGCGGCAGGAAAACTTTGCTGATTTGGTGCGCTCCGGCCAGTCCATGATGTGGCGGGCTGGCGAGCTCATTCACCTTAATTCTTGCTATGCGCCCACGGTGGATGAGGAGCTTATTCCAGAACACCCCATTGCCGCCTTTGAAAACGGCCACCAGCATCAAGTTCCGCTGCTCATCGGCACGAACTCGGACGAGGCTAGCTTTGGCAAATTCCTCTTCCAGCGCCAAAGCTCCCGTGAGCGCGCTGCCTTGCGCCTATTGGCCTCCTTCGATCCCCAGCATGCCCCTGAGGTGGTTGCCGCATATGACGGCGCAGTGGCTCGCGAGGACTTTGCGCACCTGCTTGCCGACGCCCTCTTTTGGGCACCCTCCACCCGCATCGCCGCCGCCCACGCGCAGGTGGCACCGACGTGGATGTACCGCTTTGACTTCGCCTCTGCCGTACTCAAGTGGTTGGGCCTAGGGGCCATGCACTCGATGGAGCTGGGCAACGTCTTTGGTGACCCACATTCTTCGCGCGCGTCCTTCCTTACTAATTGGGGCTCGCGCGCGGAGATGGAAGAACTTACCGCCACCATGCAGCAGCACTGGTCCGCCTTTATCCACGGTGGCCACCCGAAGATGAGCTGGCCGCGCTACGGGCTCAAGCAGCGGGCCACCATGATCTTTGATGCGGAAGCCTATATTGAAAACGCCCCGCACGAGCTCAAGCGACAAGCGTGGGAGGGATACCACATGTTGGAGTGGGGAAGTGGGCGCCCAGAGCTGGTGAAATCTTTGGGCTTCCAACCATACGGGTGGGAATAGCGGTAGACTCCACAGTGACCGCGGGCGGCGGCTTGCCTACCGTGGGGACCTCTGCTTCCGAAGGATGGATTTTAAACCACCATGAGCTTTTTCGAAGATATTGCTTCTGCATTGGATGCCGAGGGCATCGAGTCCCGCGTCAATGATGACGTCATGTTCGTTCCAATCACCTCTGATCTGGAAATTCAATTTATTGAAATCGATCCGCTCCTGCCTGCAGCAAATGTCTATATCGCTGCGGCAGACGTTGATGAAGACGATGAGGAATTTGAGGCAGTCTTGGTCTCCGTCGCCTTCTCTGTAGATGACGCCGTGGAGGCGGTTTCTCGCCACATCGCTACCGACCAGGTGGTCACCGTCCTGCGCGACCTGCTGGAGGGCACCGATGAACGCATCGCGGAATTAGAATTTTCCCAAGATGAGCTCAACCCACACCTTGTCGTGGCTGAAGTAGCCAATGACTCGGAGCTGCGCGTGCTTGTGGAAACCATAGACGGTGTCCCTTCTGCCATCGTCCGCTTCCTCGCTTTCGACTTCGACGAAGACGATCTAGATGACATGGAAGATGAGGCCGTCACCCTCGCCTGGGAAGTTGATGAAGAGGATGAGGATCTCGATGAGGCCGACCGCCTCGCCCTCTTTGATAACGCCGACTTTGATGATGTCCCCATCGTGGAGGTTCCTGCCGAGGCCCTCGAGCTTGGTACCTACACCGATTTCGATCGCCTCTTCGACGTCCTGGGGCTTGTTTCTGAGCAAGCTTTGGACTGGGAAGCGCAGCTCGTATCCTTCGATGACGAAGACTATGAAGAACCGGACGTCTACGACATCTTCGGTGAGGATGATGGAGACGAGGACGCGGACTACTTCGACAACGATGATGCCGATGTGGACGATGAATCCGAGGGTGAAGCAGCTGAAGAAAAGTAATCACTGCCACCCATAGCCCAGCCCCGCCTTCTTGCGGCGGGGCTGGGCTTTTCTTATTCTCATAGCATCATTGCAGGTAGGGCTATAGATTATATATTCCTTATTGTCTTGCTACTTTCGCGCGCCGCCAACTAGGCTTTAGAAGGTTCCCGGCCTGTGGTGGGAGTTTCGCCCCAGGCCAAGCCTTGTGAGGAGTGGAAAACCATGGCATTGAACCGCGATACTACGTGGCGATACGTCCTTGTCGTTGTCGCCGTAGCGCTCTCGCTCGCCGCGTGGTTTTGCACCGTCCTTGGTGTGTACTCCACGGTGACCGTGACTTTTGAATCTTATCTGACCGCCAGCGTCTGGGTGCTCCTCTTGCTGGCCGCGGTGCTGTTGTACACCTCGCAGTACGGGTTGGTACCCAATTGCATCCTCTTGTATCCCATCTTCGGTGCCTCGGTAAATTTGCTGTTGGGCTCGTTGACGGTGCGCTCGCTGGTCCCATTGTTCTTCGATGCCGTGGGTACCTCCATCGTGGCAATCATCGCCGGTCCTGTGCTGGGCATGGCCACGGGCTTGACCACCACGGTGTTGGGAGGAGTGTACTTTGCCTATGATCTCGCCTTTGCTCCTGTGGGCATCTTTATCGGCGCCGCCGTGGGTTTGATGGCCCGCCGCGGGGTATTTAATAGGCTCTCGTCGATCATTTTTTCCGGCCTCGGTATGGGCATCGGCTCCGGCGTGATGAGCGTATATGTCCTGATCTTTTCGTTCAGCGGGCGTCCACGCCAGGAACCGCAAAACCTTACCAAGTTCTATGAGCTGATCTTTCAAGATGAGCGCCTGGCCATCATCCTGCAAGGCCTTACCTCTGACATCTTGGACAAGGTCTTTACCGTTCTCATCGCCTGCTTGGTTTTGCGTTTTATGCCCAAGGCAATCGCTCGACACTACACGGTGACCTTTAACCGCGAAGTATTGAAAAAGATCCTGCACGCGCCTGACCCGCATGCAGCACCGGATGTGCCGGGGCAGCAGACAAAACAGCCCGTGACCGCTTAGGCGGCTTGGGTTAAGCCGGCGAATAACGACTCGGGGGAGCGGACGGGTTGAAAAGAGCTATCCACGAGCCATACATAGGTGGCATTGGGGCCGCGAGAGACCTCGTGGACGGCATCAACCATCTCCGCCGGCACAAGCGTGCGTACCCAGCCTTCGGCCACGGCAGGTTCCACCGTTTGGCCAAAGTTCTCGGTTATGCGGATGGTGATGAGGTATGCGGGAATGCGGTCTTGCCCAAAGCCGCGCACTCGGGCCTTTACGCGTGAACCCACGCGGTGGCGGGTAATGCTCATGCAGTAGTCTCCGCCCGGTCCACCCGCGGCCGTCGGCAACTGCTTGAGTGGTGGGCGCCAGGTGGGAGTAGGGCGGGCCAGGGAACGTGGGTGGTGCAGGATAGCGGTAATGGACTCGATGGTGTCGTATTCGTGGTAGAGCAAGTCTGCGGCAATCTCGCTGGCGGAACGTGGCAGGAACATCGGGGTGGACTGGGGAAAGTTCTTTTCTGCGTTGTACATGGCCATCACATTAGAACCCTGCGCGGACACTCGCCCACGCTAGTAGAACACCTGTACGAACAGAGATTGAAAATGGCTTTCCCGTAACTGAAGGATTAGAGTTGCAGCCGATATGATGAATACGCCAAGTGGGGAAATAAGCCCAGAACAAAAGCCGCAAATTCCACGCGAGATCTGGGTTATGGTCACCGCCGCATTCATCATCGCGCTGGGATACGGTCTCATCGCTCCGCTCTTGCCGCAGTTTGTGGTGAGCTTCGATGTCTCCATGGCCGCCGCGGGCCTGGTGGTTTCCATCTTCGCTGCCTCGCGCCTGCTTTTCGCGCCGATGTCCGGTTCATTGGTGGATCGCGTCGGCTCACGCCGCGTCTACCTCATTGGCCTCATGACCGTCGCGGTAACCACCGGACTCGTCTCCATTGCCCAAAGCTACTGGCACATCGTGGCCCTGCGAGCCCTAGCCGGCATTGGCTCGACCATGTTCACGGTCTCGGCCATGGGCCTTATCGTGCGCATGTCCCCGCCGTCGATTCGCGGCAAATGTTCTGCCACCTATGCCACGGCCTTCCTGCTAGGTAACGTTGCTGGCCCGGTTCTAGGCGCCAGCCTGTCCTTCCTGGGCTTTCGTTGGCCATTTTTCATCTACGGGGTGGGCGTCGCACTCGCCGCCTTCGTTGTCTGGTGGCAAATGCCCCGCGTCAACCACAAGCAGGCCAATAAGGATAAACTGCCGCCCATGCGCCTGCAGGAAGCCTGGGGTGATACCGCCTATCGCGCGGTATTAACTTCCAATTTTGCACATGGCTGGATCAATATGGGCGTGCGTGTGTCCGTCCTACCTCTTTTTGCCGCCTCTATCTTCCACAATGGCGCCGCGGCATCCGGCCTTGCGCTAGCAGTCTTCGCCGCTGGGAACGCCATCGTCTTGCAATTTTCGGGCAGGTGGTCCGATATCCACGGCCGCAAACCACTCATCCTCATCGGCCTGGTCGGTTCCGCCATTTTCATGGTTCTCATGGGCATGGCTACCAGTGTCTGGTTCCTCCTGCTCGTGTCCGCCTTCGCCGGCGCATCTTCCGGGCTCATTAACCCCTCCCAGCAGGCCGCGGTGGGAGACATCGTGGGCAATGACCGCTCCGGCGGCAAGGTACTATCCACCTTCCAGATGGCCGGAGACTTCGGCCAAATCTTAGGCCCCATGCTCATTGGCCTGCTTGCCGACGCCTCCGGCTTCCCCCTCGCCTTCACCGTTTGCGGCGCTATCGCCTTCATTGGCATCATTGCCTGGGCATTCGGCCGCGATTCGCACGCTGAGGTAGGGAATAAGCCGAAGCGGGTGCCGCAGGAGAACTAAGCATTTGGAGTTGGGCTAGAAAAGTTCAGCCAATTGGGAGACGCATAGATAAACGAAGGCGACGGAGATAATCGCCATCAAGGTGTTGACGAACCAACCATTTCTCCATTTCTTTGGCGTGTGTCTGGTATTCAGCAATACCAGGAGGGTCAGGCCTAAAAAGGGCATGAAAAGTGAGCCGAGGACTCCATAAGCGATGATGAGCCCAGTTGGCTTTCCAAGGAGAAGCAACAACATTGGTGGAAAGGTTAGCCAGATGAGATAAGCGCGGTAATACTTTCCACCGGTACTTGTCCTCGGATCGCCTTGCGGAATCTTTTTGAGGTGGCCAATATAGTCGGCGACCATGAGGGACACGCCGTTCCAAACACCAAGGCAAGAGGAGAATGCGGCAGAGAAAAATCCGATGATGAACATTTTGGAGATTAAGGTTCCGTAGCGGTCCTCGAGTACATCCGCCATATCAACGAGGCCCTGATCGTTATCGGATACGGCGACGTTGGCGCTGTAAAGAAGCTCGGCGCCCAGCACGAGTGTAGCCAGAACGAAGATTCCGGTGACTGCGTAAGCTACCGCATTGTCCATACGCATAACCTTCATCCATTTCGGCGTGTACCATTCCTTTTCCCGCAGCCAGTAACCGTAGGTAGCTAGCGTAATAGTGCCACCTACTCCGCCAGCGATGGATAGTACATAGACGAAGGAACCATCCGGAATCTGTGGCACTAAGCCCCCGATGATTTCGGGAAGGTTAGGTGCAGTAATGGCGGCGATGCCCACTACGGTGACAAACATGATCCCGACCAAGATGGCTGAAAGTTTTTCAAAAAGCTGATACTGGCCAAGCCAAGTCAGAATGAAACAGGAAATGCCCGTAATAATTGCCCACATTTCGAGGCTGGTGTTCGGGAAAAGAGCGCTGAGGGCTAGTCCAGTGCCGGACATCGCGGCGGCTCCGTATACGAGTCCCCAGATAACGATATAAGGGGCAAAGTACCAGGCGGTCCAACGCCCCAGCTCGCGCCAACCATGGAACATCGTGTTTCCAGTGGCCAGGCTATACCGTCCGACACCTTCGACCAGTACGATCTTCATAATCGTGCCGATGATGACCGCCCAAAGGAGCGCGTAGCCATAGCGTTGGCCGGCGATCATGGTGGCCACTAGGTCGGCCGCACCGACGCCTGTCGCTGCAGCCACTAATCCTGGACCGACTAAAGTCCATTTCACTCTGGCTTGGTCTGTCGTTGCGGCGTCGTGCCTGCTGCCTGCAGGACGGGCAGAATTTGATTCGTGGGTATGACTCATAGCGCCTTCTCAATTAGTTATGTTGCTAATCACTATAGGGAGGGTGGTGCTTTTCTATCAGGAAAACGCAGATTTCAATTTTCGATCGGCCGTCTATGCCACCGTTCTTCCCGCAGCGTAGAGTGCCTTGGGCATTGCTCGCTGGAGCTTCCATTCGAATTGGATCGGCTTTTCCCCATGGTGTGACACATAATCCACAGCGCCTAAATAGGTATAAGCGCTCGCTGTACCGACTTCGTTCTTCTTATTAAAGCGCGAGGCTATGAGAATCTTGCCATCACGATTCTGATGGCCGATGTAGCGTTTAGCCGCTTTCGACTTCAGCGTCGTTGTTGATTGAGATTCCCAGTGCAATAGATCGGGTGAAATTGGATAGTCTCGGTAATTCGTAGAGGCACTTACCTGTTCATCTTTTTGAAACGTCACCAAGAACAGGTCCGTATTGATATCCGGGAAGTATTTCACGCCCTCGCGGGGAAGGTTTACAAGTTGTTCAAGGCTCCCAGTCTCCAAAGCACCAATTAGTTCGGCCAATGAATAATCCGCGTGCGTTTCCAACACAGAAGTCTCGCTATGCTGCGGAATGATTCGAGAAGAGTCACTGCACAGTTGCATAACCTGTTGCAATTCCCAAGCGACCTGCGGGTGCTGGCGCAAAATTGACAGAGCCTTGTCATAGGAACCGGGATGCGGAGAATTTGAGTTCGCCCAGAACCCGAGGACGAGCATTCGGGTGAAGGCTTGATCGGATTGAGCCATGTCAGCGTAGCGGAGATCTGGGGTGGAAAGGATGCGCAGATAGGCGTCGACTCGGTGCGGATCGTTGACGTGCAGGAAAACCCGAATCCGATTGAGCAGAAATGTTTCAGTCTCATTGGCGTTCTGCTGAATAAGGCCTTCTTCACGAAGAAGCCGCGTCCACGAATATTTTGAGGGGCGGTAGATATCTTCTAGCTGGAGATTTGATTCCTCAAGGAACTCTTTAAGATCTGTAGTTCCAATTTCAGAAAGTAATGCACGTACTTTGCGTAGTGAATTTCGTGAGATCTTCTTGACATTGCGAAGAACCTGCTCGGTTGTCGTTTGGTCTAGCTGAATATGTGATCCCGGCGGAGTTGTGGGAAATCCCTGTTCAATTTCTTCGGTCAAGCGCTTACCCCGTTTCCGAGTTAGGGCATGGAACTTGCGCTCGAAATCAAAATCCGCATGCTGTTGGCCAATGAAATCGAAAATGACACAGGAGTCTTTACATGGAGATAGACGGAGACCGCGACCCAGTTGTTGCAAAAAGACCACGGGGCTTTGCGTCGGGCGGAGCAAAAGTAGGGTGTTAACAGCAGGAATGTCTACGCCCTCGTTAAATATATCTACAGAAAACAGAACTTTGACCTCACCCGTCTCCAGATCTCTAATGGCCTGGGCCCGCTCGGCGGCGGAGAGTTCGTTCGTTACAGCGCGCGCTGGGATTCCAAATTGTTGGAATTGCGTTGCCATATATTTTGCGTGAGCGATAGTGACGCAAAAACCGATGGCTTTCATCTCTGAGAGATCGAAAATGCGCCGGTTCAGCTCGTTAATAATGAAGCGGGTGCGCTTTTCTCCTGCTTTGATGTAGAACTCGGAGAGCTCTCTGGAGTTATAGTCTTTCTTGCCTCGGATCCAGGTCAACGAAGAAAGGTCCGTCCCATCAGCGATCCCGTAGTAATGCATGGGAACTAACAGCTGCAAACGCAAAGCATCCCACAATCGCAGTTCATGGGCAACGCGATAGTCAAAGTACTTCTGAACGTTTTCGCCATCACCACGTTCCGGCGTAGCTGTTAAGCCTAAGAGCTCTCGTGGTTGGAAGTGGCCTAAAAGCGCGTTATAGGTGGGAGCTTGTGCGTGATGAAACTCGTCGATTATTACGACATCAAAGCGTTTGGGATCTAGCTGTTCTAGACGGGAAGCACGTAGGGATTGCACGCTGGCAAAGACAAAATCCCAACGGTGCGGCTCGGCGCCGTCGACAAGCAGCTCGCCAAAGTCTGCGTCTTTGAGAACTTCTCGGAATGTCCGTCGGGCTTGGTGAAGAATTTCCTTCCGGTGAGCCACGAAGAGCAATCGGGGACGTCGCTTCCATTGTTCGCAAAGATTTCGATAATCTAGTGCAGCAACTACGGTCTTTCCAGTTCCTGTCGCAGCTACCAGAAGGTTTCGATGTCGATCCATTATCTCCCGCTCTGACCGCAAAGCCTCGAGCATCTCTTCTTGGTATGGGTAAGGCGTTACCTCTAGGCCAGAAAGCTCCAATTGGCGAAGTGCTCCGGACGATTCACCGCCTTTGGCTATGCGTAGAGACCGCTCGAGACGCTCCATGTCACTATTTGGGACGAAGGTTTTAAAGTGGCTGTCGTGCCAGTAACTATCGAAAGTCTTGATGAACTTATCAATCACTTCCGGTGTTGCGGTGTTAGAGCCGCGGACATTCCATTCCCAACCATCGACAAGAGCGGACCTTGACAGGTTAGAACTACCAATAAATGCAGTGTCGAAACCGGATTTTCGTCGGAACAGCCAAGCTTTGGCATGAAGGCGAGTGGATTTGTGTTCATAGCAAATTTTCACGTCTGCCTGATACTTCTCGACCAATCGCTTGAGCGCGGCTGCGTCAGACGCACCGCAGTACGTAGAAGTAAGAAGACGGAATGGGATTTTGTTATCGCGAAGATACTCCAGCTGTCTATCGAGGACGCTAATGCCGAATTCTTGATGAAAGCGCACAGCAGGTCTACCGAATCGGCCGTTTTAATTTCTCTTTCGATCTCGCTGGTTAAACTAGATTCTCCCCGGGCATTGGTAAATAGTGCGCTCTTGGTGAGTGAAACGTCAGGAAGGAGGGGAGGATCCGCTAATCCGGAGTTGTACACAGCATAGAGGAGCTCCTCGGAATCGATTCCTTCATCATCGCCCAGCAGAAGCGCAATGGTGTTGATGAGGGCAACGCGGTCCTCGGGCGACTTCAAACTACGGAGACGGTGTTCTAAGAGTGAGCCGATGTGTTGAGAAACCGCCGAAGTATAGCGGCCCTGAGCTTCCTGATCGGAGCTTCGCCCGATACCGAATCCTGCAGCAGGATGTTGGTTTAACGTTTCCTCCATTCGTTCGCGAATACGGGTCGTAATGGGGGTTTCGTATACACCGAAAGGTAGGGAAGAGTCGGGACTGATGCTCATAATGACCAAATTCTAAAGGCTGGGCATCCTAAATTGGCATAAGAGAGCATTATTGACTAAATGTTCTCCCGCTGGTGTTGCGTTTAGCGGAGGATATCCGCCGAATGCTGGCGAAAGGACACTATGAAAGAAAGGAACTTTCGTTCCTTAGATGTGATTAGAAGCTAATGCTTCTACCGCTGGAATATCAGCGGGAGCCCAGTTCAAACTGGCGGCCTCTGCGGGGGTAACCCACTTCGTTTCGTCGTGGTCGGTCAGGCGGAGGTCGCCGTCGACAAGCGTGCAATAGAAAGTCGTTAGCTCAATGGTCGCGAATTCGTACTCGTAAGTTGTTGTCGCGAGCTTCGCTCCCACCTCGGCTTTGAGGTTAAGCTCTTCGTGTATCTCCCGAGCTAGAGCCTGCTGAGGCGTTTCACCAGGCTCAATCTTTCCACCTGGAAATTCCCAGTGGCCTTCTAATGGCTTGCCCGGTTTCTTTCGGCAGGCGAGGAAGCGCTGGCCGTCATGGAAAACGGCGCCGACGACGCGAATGGGTTTAGACATGACTCTATTGTGCCTTGGATCTCGAAAACGTCTAGACAGTGAGCTGTTACTTAGATAACATGTCCCCAATGTTCGCGTAAGGCTGTCACGCGGGCTTGATTTTTGTAGGCAAGCTTGAGGGGACGGTTTTACTGTGACTTCTACCGAATCGGTTTACTCCTCCATCCAGAGCCATGACGGGGAAATCCCGCAGCCTGGGGGACGGTGGAAACTCTTTTTATATAGCGCGATTGGCGCGTTCGTATTCTTCCTGCCGGTGACGTATCAGGATAAGCGCTCCATTCCTTTGGACCACATGGTCACGATGGTGCGTGAGGGGATTCCTGCGGCGGTGCCGTGGATTATCTTTGCCTTGGCCGTGTACGGGACGGTGCGCAGTTTTACTACCGGCGCGTTTAAAGAAAGCGTGCTGCAGGCAGTCTTTGCGGTGCTCAATATTGTGGGTGCGGTGGTTTCGTTCCTGATGGTCATCGACGCACTGCCGTGGGTGCTCGGTGACGAGGACCTGGTGCCATTCTTGTGGAACTCCATTGCCACTCCGGTTGGGCTTATCGTGCCGATTGGCGGTGCGTTCCTCGCGTTTCTCATTGGCTTTGGTTTGCTGGAATTTGTCGGCGTGCTCATGCAGCCCATCATGCGGCCGCTGTGGAAGACGCCGGGGCGCTCAGCAATTGACGCGGTGGCCTCGTTTGTAGGCTCGTATTCGCTCGGAATTTTGGTCACGGACCGCGTGTATCAAAAAGGCGGCTATACCGGGCGCGAGGCAGCGATTATTGCCACCGGCTTTTCGACGGTCTCTGCGGCCTTCATGGTCATCGTGGCTAAGCAGCTTGACCTGATGAAGGTCTGGGGTACCTACTTCATTGTCACGCTCATTGTGACCTTCGTGGTTACCGCCATTACCGTGCGGATTCCGCCGCTGCGGACCATTCCGGACGAGTATTTTGCGGATGCGCACCCAGATCCGGAAAAGCCGGTAGAAGGCTCGCGCATCAAAAACGCGTGGCGCGAGGCCATGCTGGCGCTACAGCGCGCGCCGTCGTTGTGGGAATCCATCTGGGAGAACCTGCGCGATGGTGTCCGCATGGCGGCGGCCATTGTGCCTTCCATTATGTCGGTGGGTCTCATTGGCCTGCTGCTGGCGCGTTTTACGCCCATCTTTGAGTGGATTGGTTACCTGTTCTACCCATTCGCTTGGGTAGTGCGGCTGCCGGAGCCGGTACAAGCCGGCAAGGGTGCGGCCATGGGAATTGCGGAGATGTTCCTGCCCGCCACCGCAGTGGCAGGCAGCGACAGCATGGTGCTCAAGTTCGTCATCGGCGTGGTGGCAGTCTCTGCCATTATCTTCTTCTCCGCGCTGGTGCCCTGCATCCTGGCTACCAAGATTCCGGTGAAGCTGAGTCACCTGGTCATCATTTGGTTCGAGCGCGTGGCGCTGACCATTCTTATCGCCACGCCGATTGCTCACCTGCTGTTTTGATTTAAGAGCTAGGCCCCGAGGTGGGCCGTGACGATGTCATCGATAAGCCGCGCCGCCGCTTTGGCGGTGCGGTTATCTATGTCAAAGGTGGGATTGAGCTCGACGACGTCCACCAGGGCCAGCTTGCCCGTCCGCGCGATTGCTACGGCCATGGCGCGGATGCGCTCATAGCTCACACCCAGGGAAGCTGGGGCAGATACGCCCGGCGCGGTAGAAGCCGGTAGGACATCGAGGTCGATGGACAAGTGGACCTTGTCCTTGCCCTCGGTAGCCTTGGCGGCTAGCTCAGCGCACTCGGCTGGGGTGAGATTGACTAGTTCCTCGTCCAGGGTGATGGCGACGTTCAGGCTCTCTGCCTCGTCGAAAAGCACAGCGGTGTTATTGGGGCGGGAGATTCCCAACACGGTGTAGTCGAAGTCGTCGGAAAGCTCCGAAATCTGTTTGAACGGGGTGCCGGAGGTGGCTTGGTTCGCGCGGCGCAGATCGAAGTGAGCATCCAGGTTGATGATCTTGGTGGCGCCTACCGCGCGGTAGAGGCCGCGGTGGGAGCCGAAGGCGGTTTCGTGTCCGCCGCCCAGGATGATGGGGAGGGTGCCGGCCTCGACGAGTTCCTGCACTTTATCGGAAAGAGCATCGTGGGCGCCGTCGAGGTCGTCGGACTGGGTGGTGATCGTGCCGGCGTCGGCAAGCGCATGCTCATGGTGGACTGCCAAGGAACCTAGGGCAGCTCGCAGCGCGGCCGGGCCTGCGGCTGCACCCTGGCGGCCGCCGTTGCGCAGCACGCCCTCATCGGAGGCAAACCCCAGGAGGGTTACTGGGGCGGGGGATTCGGTGGACTGATTGATAACGCTATGCCAACGGGCATGCTCTGGGCCAGGGCCATCGGAGCGGCCGGACCATTCGGGGGCGGGGGTGAAAAGTTCAGCTTTTTCAGTGTTCATGGTTTTCGATGTTAGGCGGAAACGACGAGTTCTTCTGGCTCTTCGGTGGGTTCATTCTCATGTGTTACCTCGTGCCGGTTGGTGAGGAAATAAACCGCCGTCATAATGGCGATGAAGGCCACACCCACAACGAGGGAAATGCGGTATTCCTCTTGCCAGACCATGATGCCGAAGGTCATGAGGATAAATGCGATGGACAGGTACTGACCATAGGGCCAGAAGGGAACTTTGTATTTGAGGTTCGCTACGTCTTGTGTGCTCATTCCGCGTCGGGAGTATAGGTGAGCCAGCAGAATCATGAGCCAGACAAACACGGTGGCAAAGGTAGCTAGCGAGGCGATGACCTCGAAGATATTTTCCGGCAGGAGGGCATTGAGGATAGTGCCAATGATCATGGTGGCGATGAGGATGATGGTGGTCATTACGGGTACGCCACGCACTACCTTGGACATGAACTTAGGGGCGTGCTTTTGGTGGGCAAGGCCGGTGATAACGCGTCCTGCACCGAAGAGGTCGGCGTTGATGGCCGATAAAGCGGCGGTGATGACCACGAAGTTGAGCAAACCTGCAGCCCAGGAAACGCCGAGGGTATTAAAGATTTGGACGAAGGGGGACTGCTCGCCGGTGATGTCGCGCCATGGGGTGATCATGAGAATGACGGCGATGGCAAGCACATAGAAAAGCAGGATGCGCATGGGCACCGTATTGATTGCTTTGGGTACGGATTTTTCTGGGTGCTGGGCGGCGCTGCCGGCCACACCGATGATTTCGGTGCCGCCAAAGGCAAAGAGAACGAGGATGAAAGAAGCGATCATGCCCGTGGGGCCGTTGGGGAAGAAGCCACCGTCGTTGACGAGGTTGACGGGGCCGGTGGTGTGGGCATCAGAAAGCCCAAAGGCTAATACCGCAAGGCCGCCGGCAATCATGGCGAGTACGGCGCCGACCTTGATGATGGTAAAGGCAAATTCTAGTTCACCGAAGGCCTTGACAGTGGCGAGGTTTGCGCCGCCCACGATGAGCAAGGTGGCTGCAACCCAAACCCACTGCGAGACGTCTGGGAACCAAAAGCGCATATAAACGCCGATGGCGGTGAGGTCCGCAAGCGCTACGATGACCATCTCAAAGGCGAACATCCAGCCGGTGATGTAGCCCGCCCATCCGCCCATGAACATGCGGGCGTAGCCGGCGAAGGAGCCGGTGATGGGGTGGCGCACGGCCATTTCACCTAGGGCGCGGAGCATGAAATACACCACCGCGCCGGCGAGGAGATAGACGACGAGGACAGAGGGGCCAGCGGCTTGGATGGCACCGGCTGAACCATAAAACAGTCCGGTGCCGATCGCGGATCCGAGGGCGATGAAGTGCAGGTGCCTGTGTTTAAGGCCGTGTTGGGACATGGCATCTCCTAGCGTATGAAAAGTTTTATGTAGTCTAAGTCTCTATTTGTCCCAGGTGTGTCGTGGAACATATTTATTTGTCTGGAATTTCAGACTTGGTGCCGTGTGCTGCACTGATAAGCGCCACAGTGGTGCTTAAAATTGCCCTCCGTGAGCACCAACAGAGTCCCAGCGGCGCGTCATGCGATGGAGATCCTCAGGCTTTTGTCCACCATCGACGTCCCTATATCCGCCGCCCGCATCCAAGGTGAGCTCAACCTGCCACGCTCGTCTACATACCACCTGCTGGCGGAGATGGTTGATGCTGGTTTTGTAGCCCATTTGCCGGAGCACAAGACGTATGGACTGGGCCTGGCGGCGTATTCCATGGCTTCGGCCTATGTAACGCAGCAGCCCTTGGTGCGCATGGCCACTCGGGATTTGGAACAGTGTGCGGCGCTGGTGGGTGGATCGGGGCACCTGTCACGTATGGCCGGCTCGGAAATCTTGTATTTGCAAGAGGTGCGTGCGGCGGGTGCTACCTCCTTGGTCACTGAGGTGGGTGTGCGCCTGCAGGCACATAAGACGGCGTCTGGGCGCGTGATGCTGGCGCATTTGCCTGAAGCGGAGGTGCGCGCCGCCTTTGATACCGCAGGAGGTAGCGGCTTTGCTGCATTGAAAAAGCGCTTGAGTTTGGTGGCTGCACGCGGGTGGGATCAAGAGATCGAAGAGATTACTCGCGGTCAGGCCTCTGTAGCGGCGCCCATCCTGGACCACTTGGACCGCCCTGCGGCGGCGGTGGCGGTGACGTATCCGGTAGGGACGCCGGATGTGAAGGTGGACGCCGCCATTCGGGCCTTGCTAGAGGTATCGGACAAGGTCGCGGCCAAAATGTACCGCAATCGCAAAAAGTGAGGTAGCATACATTCATCGCGTTAGGCTGTCGCGCGACACATCACAATTGTTGATCCCTTATTTAGAGGAGTATTTGCCATGCCTAACGCCTACCCAACCACCGTGACCGTAAACGTCGGCGCGCTGAGCATCGAGGATGTTGTTGCCGTTGCCCGCTATGGCGCGCAGGTGGAGATTGCGCCTGCAGCCCTAGAAGAGGTGGCTGCTACCCGCGAGCGCGTGGAAGAACTAGCACAAGATCCCACCCCGGTCTATGGCATTTCCACCGGCTTTGGCGCGCTTGCTCGCCGCCATATCCCAGAGGAGATGCGCGCCCAGCTGCAGCTTTCCCTGGTGCGTTCGCACGCTGCGGGTACCGGCCCGGAAGTGGAAGAAGAAGTCATCCGCGCACTGATGCTGCTGCGCCTGTCCACCTTGTGCACTGGCCGCACCGGCGTGCGCCCCGTAGTGGTGGAAACGTATGCCAAGGCCCTTAACGCCGGCATTGTGCCGGTGGTGCGCGAGTATGGCTCGCTGGGCTGCTCCGGCGATTTGGCGCCGCTTGCTCACTGTGCGCTGGCCCTGTTGGGCGAAGGTGAGGTGCGCGTGAACGGCAAGCTGCAGGATGCGGGCGAAGCCTTGGCCGCAGCTGGCATCGAGCCGCTGCAGCTGCGCGAGAAGGAAGGCCTAGCGCTTATCAACGGCACCGATGGCATGCTGGGACAGCTCTGCTTGGCCATCACTGACCTGCGCGCGGCCGCAAAGACCGCCGATATTGCCACCGCCATGACCGTGGAAGGCCTGCTGGGTACCCTCGTGGTCTTCGCGGATGACCTGCAGCAGCTGCGGCCGCATCCGGGCCAGGCCGATGCTGCGGCTAATATCCTCCAGGTGGCCGAAGGCTCTGAGATCTTGGAGGCCGCGCTGGAGGAGTTTAAGAAGAACCAAGTGCAGGATGCCTACTCCGTGCGCTGCGCCCCTCAGGTAGCTGGCGGATTCCGCGATACGTTGACCCACACCGCCCAGGTGGCCGAGCGCGAGCTGGCTGCCGCGGTGGACAACCCGGTGGTGACCAAGGATGGCCGCGTGGTCTCTAACGGCAACTTCCACGGCGCGCCGGTGGCCTATGCGCTTGACTTCCTGGCAATTGTCACCGCGGACTTGGCCTCCATTTCTGAGCGTCGCACCGACCGCTTCCTGGACCCGGCGCGCAACCGGGGGCTGAATGCCTTTCTTGCGGACGACCCCGGTGTTGACTCCGGCCACATGATCGCCCAGTACGCCCAAGCCGGCATCGTGAGCGAAATGAAGCGCCTTGCCAACCCATCTTCGGCCGATTCCATTCCTTCTTCGGCCATGCAGGAAGACCATGTGTCCATGGGATGGTCCGCCGCCCGCAAGCTACGCAAGGCCGTCGATGGCCTGCAGCGCGTGCTTGCCGTAGAAATCCTCACCGCCGCCCGCGCTATCGACATGCGCGAGGGCACCCCAGCCAAGGGAACCGGCGCGGTCATCGCCAAGCTGCGCGAGACCGTCAAGGGTCCAGGTGTGGACCGCTACCTGTCGCCGGAAATCGAGGAGACCGTGCGCCTGGTTAAGGAGGGCGCGCTTGTTGAAGCCGTTGAGAATGCTACTGGAAAGCTGCGTGATTAATATGGCGACCATTTCTTGGCACCCACAATCTGAGCCCAACCCCTTGCCGTTTTCCCCTTTTAAAGCCAGCACAGTGCCGCGCCCCATTGGCTGGCTTTCCAGCGTGGATGGTGAGGGCCGCGAAAACATCGCGCCCTATAGTCAGTGGCAAAACCTCACTTTCGATCCACCCATGGTGATGTTTTCGGCCAACCAATACCCGGAAGGTCGCCGCAAGGACACGGTGCTTAACGCGGAGGAAACCGGCTGGTTCGTGTGGAATATGGCCACCTATGATCTGCGCGAGGAAGTCAATAAATCCGCTCAGGTGCTTGACTATGGCGTCAGCGAGTGGGATCGCCTTTCCGTTACTAAGGAGTATGCGGACAATCACCGCATTCCCATGGTGAAAGAATCGCCGGTGAAGTTCGAGTGCCAGTACAAAACCACGCTGCGCGTGCCCGGTAATTCCAAGGTGGGCAGCATCGACCTCGTGGTGGCGGACGTGAAAACCATCCATATCGATGAATCTGTCATCGATGAGGAAGGCAAGCTCGACATCCTCAAGATCAAGCCCATCGCACGCATGGGCTACTTTGACTACACCGTGGTCACAGAAAAGTTCGAGATGCGCGTGCCCGGCTCCGACGACGCCGCACGCGCCGGGCTAGAGGGCAGCGCGTAGTGCATCGGCCATAGCCCGCTGACCCGCGTGGGTGGGGTGCATGGGAAAGGAATTAGTCTCCTGGCCCGTGAAATCCACCCACGGTGAAGGGGAGCAGGCGGTGTGGTCTAAGGCGGCGTCGGCAAGCACGTATATAGCCCCATTGCGCTGGGCGGCCTCGCGCACCGCCTGGTTGATGCGCTCGATGGAGCGTGCCAACCATTCCCGGTCACTGGCCGGGATTTTTTCTATGTAGGGGCAGGTCTCGCCGCGCTTAATTAGCGGAAGATAACCAGTAGCCAGGACTTTCGCGTCAGGGGAGCGGCGGTGGATCTCCTCGTAGACCTTGTCTAGCCGGCGGGGTAGATCGCGGATTTCCAGGTCTATCTGCGGGCCGGATTCCGTCTGGCAGATATCATCCGTGGCGCATTGGGTAAGGCGTACGAAGCTGGCGTCATTGCCGCCGATGGACAGGCTCACTAGGTCGGTGTCTTCCCGCAGGGCGTCGACCTGGGCGGGGTGTTCGCCGGCCGAGGAAAGCACATCGAGGGTGCTAGCGCCCTGGCAGGCTACGTTGGTGAGCTCCGCGTCCATTTCCTTGGCTGCAAGCTCGGGGTAGGAATCCTGCGCACGCACGCAGGTATTGGGCGGATCGAGCGGCAGCGTAGTGGATCCCATGGCCGCGTAGGAATCCCCCAGCGCGACATAGTGGGGTGGCTGTGGCTCCTCGGCGGGGGTGGAACAAGCGGCGAGGAGGGCCACGGAAAGGAAGGGGATGAACCGGCGCATGCAGGCCATCGTAGATCATCCCGCAGCTGTCTCATATACGAGACAGTTAGGGTTCATGTGGCATGGTACACAGAGCTAGGTCACAGTACTTTATGACATGTGACGCTGAACAAGTCCTCGGGGACAGCCCCGGGACACCGGCCTAGGGGACTTGGGAGGGCGTCGAAAAAGCACGAAGAAAGGAAGCCATGTCTCAACCACGCGAAGTACGCGCGCCGCGCGGAACCGAACTGTCCGCCAAGTCTTGGCAGACCGAAGCGCCCTTGCGCATGCTCATGAATAACCTCGACCCCGAGGTTGCCGAGCGCCCCGAGGACCTCGTGGTCTACGGCGGCACCGGTCGTGCAGCGCGCAGCTGGGAAGCCTTTGACGCCATCGTAGAATCCCTCAAGGACCTCGAATCCGATGAAACCCTGCTGGTGCAGTCCGGCAAGCCGGTGGGCATCTGGAAGACCAATGAGTGGGCACCGCGCGTGCTTATTGCTAACTCCAACCTGGTGGGAGACTGGGCTAACTGGGAGCACTTCCGCAAGCTCGAGGATGAAGGCCTGATGATGTACGGCCAGATGACGGCCGGCTCCTGGATCTACATCGCTACCCAGGGCATCCTGCAGGGTACCTTCGAGACCTTCGCAGCCGTGGCCAAGAAGCGCTTCAACGGCACCCTGGCCGGCACCTTCACCCTGACCGGCGGCTGCGGCGGCATGGGCGGCGCACAGCCGCTGTCCGTCACCCTTAACGGTGGCGCCTGCCTCATTGTCGACGTTGATGAAACCCGCCTGAAGCGCCGCCAGCATAAGCGCTACCTCGATGAGGTTGTCACCGACCTAGATGAAGCACTCAAGCTGGTTCTTGATGCTAAGGAAAACAAGAAGCCGCTCTCCGTAGGCCTGGTAGGCAACGCCGCCGAGGTATTCCCAGAGGTCCTGCGCCGCCAGCGCGCCGGGGAATTTACCGTCGACATCGTCACCGACCAGACCTCGGCCCACGATCCATTGTCTTACCTGCCCTCTGAAATCACCATGGAGGACTGGCATAACGAGGCCAAGGCAGACCCGACCACCTTTACCAAGAAGGCACGTGAGTCCATGGCGGCCCAGGTCCAGGCCATGGTCGAATTCCAGGATGAGGGTGCCGAGGTCTTTGACTATGGCAACTCCATTCGCGATGAGGCTCGCAAGGCCGGCTACCAGCGCGCTTTCGAATTCCCCGGCTTCGTCCCGGCTTATATCCGCCCACTCTTCTGCGAGGGCCTAGGCCCGTTCCGCTGGGCCGCCCTGTCCGGTGACCCAGAGGACATCAAGGTCACCGACCAAGCGCTCAAGGAGCTCTTCCCGGATAACGAGCACCTGCACAACTGGCTCGATGCCGCTGAGGAGTACGTCGAATTCGAGGGCCTGCCGGCACGCATTTGCTGGCTCGGCTATAACGAGCGCCACAAGGCCGGCCTGCTCTTCAATGACCTGGTGCGCGAGGGCAAGATCAAGGCTCCTATTGTCATCGGCCGCGACCACCTAGACTCCGGATCCGTGGCCTCCCCGTACCGTGAGACCGAAGCCATGCTCGATGGCACCGATGCCGTGGCCGACTGGCCGCTGCTCAACGCCATGACTGCAGTTTCTTCCGGTGCTACCTGGGTATCTTTGCACCACGGCGGCGGCGTGGGCATGGGCCGTTCCATCCACGCCGGTCAGGTTACCGTTGCAGACGGCACCGAGCTCGCCGCAGCCAAGTTGCGCGCGGTGCTCACCAATGACCCGGGCATGGGCGTTATCCGCCACGTCGATTCCGGCTACACTCGCGCAAAGGAAGTCGCCGATGAGCGCGGCGTCCGCATTCCGATGGAATTCAAGGCAAGGGACTAGATGAGCACACTTTTTACCGGCATTTCAGAACTCCGTACGGTCAGCGAGCGTGGCACGCTTAACGACGCCGCCCTGGTAGCCGAATCCGGCACCATCTCCTGGATTGGCCCGGCATCCGAAGCGCCGGCCGCCGATGAGAAGGTGGACCTGGGTGGCCGCGCCGTCCTGCCCGGCTGGGTCGATTCGCACACCCACATGGTCTTCGACGGTGACCGCTCCGCTGAGTTTGAGGCCCGCATCTCCGGCGGCTCCTATGAGGCTGGCGGCATTGCCGTAACCATGGACGCCACCCGCCAGGCCGGTACCGACCGCCTGGACAAGCTGGTGGCAGATCGCGTGGCCGCTGGCCGTCGCGGCGGCACCACCACCTTCGAGACCAAGACGGGCTACGGCCTCAACACCGAGTCCGAGGTAGAGGCCGCAAAGGTCGCGTCCCGCCACGTAGATGACGTGACGTTCCTTGGCGCCCACTTGGTGCCGCCAGGGGCAGACGCGGAAGACTACCTCGACGAAGTCGTTGGCCCGATGCTCGAGGGCGTCGCTCCCTATGTGCAGTGGATCGACGTCTTCTGCGAGCGCGGAGCCTTCAACGAGGAACAATCCCGGCGCGTACTGGAAGCCGGTAAGAAGCTAGGCCTTGGCCTGCGTGTGCATGGCAACCAGCTGGGCGAAGGCCCAGGCGTGGCCCTAGCCGTGGAGTTGGGTGCGGCCTCGGTAGACCACGTCAATCACTTGAGCGACGAGGACGTAGAACTGCTGGCTAATTCCGATACAGTGGCCACCATGCTGCCGGCTTGCGATCTGTCCACTCGCGAGCCGCTAGCCCCAGGCCGCAAGCTTCTCGACGCCGGCGCAACCCTCGCCATCGCCTCCAACCTCAACCCCGGCACGTCCTATACCTCCTCGATGAACTACTGCGTGACCACCGCGGTCCTCCAGCAGTACCTGTCCGTTGATGAGGCCATCCACGCGGCGACCACCGGTGGGGCTACCGCCCTGCGTCGCCACAACGTGGGCAATGGTCTCGACCCGCAGGGCCGACCCGCTAAGGGCACCATCGTGGAAGGCGCCGCCGCCGACCTGCACGTGCTCGACGCCCCCAGCGCCGTGCATTTGGCCTACCGCCCAGGCATGCCGCTGAGCTATCGCACCTTTATCGCCGGAGCCTAGCGCTCTTCTAGAAAGGTCGCCGCTATCTGATATAGCCGGCGGCCTTTTTCTTTTGTCATATGTAGCCACGCATCCTTCTTGCCGATAAAGACTGCGCGCGATCCATCCGGATCTTCCACCATAAAGAGGGTTTCTTCGTCTTGTGCACCGTGGACAGTCCACGACTCTGGGTCGTAGAGGCGACGAAAGCGCCCTAGCTCTATCTCTACGTCCCTGCGGGTGATAGCCGGTGGCCGGTAGGGGAGGTTGTCGGGCCCATAGTCCTTTCGCGGTCCTTTTCTTTCTCCGCGTTCAAAATCGCTATAGACCTCGCTCACTTGGGCACGCACCAGCCCATTTTTGTCCTCCGTGGATTCTATGCGCAGGCATAAAGGGTGCCGAGGCCGTGAAGTAAAGCAGGAGTATAGGTGGCCTATCTTAGGCTTATCGACGGCACTAAAGGTCACAAACTTGCCACGGGGTGCGAAATCAAACTCCACCGGAAAGTAGGTTGTGTTCTCGTTGTCCACCACGCTGCCGAGGCTAAGAAGCTTTGGGCGTGCGGCGTATTCCGTGCGGTGAAAGCGCACTGGATCTAGCTCCACCACATAAAATTCAAAATTATCCTCCACCCCGGTTATGCGAAAGACGGGGTTTAGATGAAAACGCCGGTCTGTAATGTGTACATACCCTCCGCTCTGTGGCCGAGGGCTGCGCCTAGTGGGATAGATCAGGCCCGTAGACAGCGAGGACAGATAAAGGTCTACCGGCGGGTCCAGTTCCGTGCTGAACCCTGGATAAGAACTTAGCTTGGCACGGATACGTGCTTGGTCGTCAAGGAATCGTGGGCGTGGATGACTCATAGGCTGCACAGTAGAAGACCGCCCCGACACCACACTTCGGTGTTTTCGAACTGCTTCGAACAGGGCAGGAAATCTGGGCTAGGAAAATCTAGGAGCTGCGCAATGGAGTTTATAGCCGCAATCGCGTAGGGTTGGTGAAGCAATGAGCATTACCGATAACGCCACCGGCGGCGTCAACGAGCCGGAAGATTTTAAAAAGTCGGAATCTCAGGACAACTCGCAAGGTGTCACCAAGGACACCAGGGCTGCGAATACTTCTGAGGACACCGGCGCTGAGTCTCAAGACTCGGCCAACGACAATTCCCAGGGGTTCGCGCATCTTGGCCTGCCAGAGAAGATTCTGGAAGCCGTTGCGAAAGTAGGCTTTACCAAGCCGTCCCCCATTCAAGAAGAAACCATCCCGATCTTGATGGAAGGCCGCGACGTAGTCGGCCTTGCCCAGACCGGTACCGGCAAAACCGCGGCCTTCGCGCTGCCGGTTCTGTCGCAAATTGATGCCAAGGCCCGTCACCCGCAGGCACTTGTGCTCGCGCCAACCCGTGAGCTGGCCCTGCAGGTGGCAGACTCCTTCCAGTCCTTCGCCGAATCTCTCAAGGGCGTCGAGGTACTGCCTATCTACGGCGGCCAGGCCTACGGCATTCAGCTGTCCGGGCTGCGTCGCGGTGCGCAGGTCATCGTGGGTACCCCAGGCCGCGTCATCGACCACTTGGAGAAGGGCTCGCTGGACCTGTCTCAGCTGCAGTTCCTTGTCCTTGATGAGGCCGATGAGATGCTGAACATGGGCTTCCAGGAAGACGTTGAGCGCATCTTGGAGGATACCCCGGACCGCAAGCAGGTGGCGCTTTTCTCGGCCACCATGCCGAACGCTATCCGTCGCCTGTCTAAGCGCTACCTCGACAACCCTGCCGAGGTCACGGTGAAGTCCGAGCGCCGCACCAATGACAACATCACGCAGCGCTTCCTTCTTATCCCGCATCGCGCGAAGATGGATGCCTTCACCCGCATCCTTGAGGTCATTAATTATGATGCCATCATCGTCTTTTGCCGCACGAAGCACGAGACCGAAGAGGTAGCCCAGACCTTGCGGGACCGCGGTTTTAGCGCCGCCGCCATCAACGGTGATATTGCGCAGGCGCAGCGCGAGCGTACCGTCGATCAGCTCAAGGATGGCCGTCTGGACATCCTCGTGGCTACCGATGTTGCCGCTCGTGGCCTCGACGTCGATCGCATCACCCACGTGGTTAACTTCGACATTCCTAACGACACCGAGTCCTACGTGCACCGCATCGGCCGCACCGGCCGTGCTGGCAGGTCCGGCGAGGCGATCCTATTCGTCACTCCTCGCGAGCGGCGCATGCTGCGATCCATTGAGCGCGTTACTAACGCCCGATTGGAAGAGATGGATCTGCCGTCTGTCGACGAGGTCAATGAAAAGCGCAAGGAAAAGTTCGCGCAGTCCATTAGCAACTCCATGGACAATAAGCAGGCGGACTTCTTCCGCTCCTTGGTGCGCAAGTACTCCGAGGACAACAACGCGGCCATGGACGACATCGCCGCAGCCCTCGCTGTCATGCTGCAAGGCGGCAAGAACTTCCTCATGGAGGATAAGCCGCTACCAAAGCCCAAGCGTGATCGCCGGGACGATCGTAAGCGCGACCGTGATTTCAAGGGCGGCGGCAAGGGCCGTGGACCGAAACGACCCGATGGGGATTTTGAGACGTACCGGTTGGACGTCGGCAAGCGGCAGAATGTGCGGCCTGGCGCTATCGTTGGCGCCATTGCCAACGAAGGTGGCTTGTCCGCTAAGGACTTCGGCCGCATCACCATCGCGGTAGGCCACACCTTGGTGGACCTGCCGAAGAATTTGGATCCAGATGTGCTCAAGCGCCTAAAAGATACGCGCATTTCCGGCCAGCTCATCAATATTCAAAAGGACACCGGCCGACCACCACGCCGTGATCACGGCGGTGGACGCAAGCGCGGCGGACGCTGGCGCGACTAAATTTTTCGACTCAATGGGCCTCTTCGGAGGCCCATTTTTTCGTGCCCTGTGACCAGCAGTTTTACTATAAACGGGGGTAGCGTGTCGGAGCGATTTTATATACTAAAAGCGCAAACATGTTCTAGGGAAACTTCTGCGGGGGAAGTCTATGAATGCGCCCTACTTTGCCAATACCAATTCACAAAATTCAACCTCACGAGCAGCTACAACCATACGCAAGGCCGAATACTTGTTATGGAGGCGCCTGCATCCAGATCCGGATGAGGATATCGAAATCATCAGCCAATCGTTGTCGGACCTTACTGGTACGCGGCAGTCTCGAATTAGAAATATTATCTTCGCCTTTGAGCGCTTAAAGGAGCTACCACACCTTCAAGCGCGGCAGGAAGAGCTCTACCACCTAGATTTAGACCTACTATCGACCAGACACTTTCCAAGCTAGGGGAGATTGACGCCGATAAACGGCTGCTTATCGACGCCGAATTAACCACCTACCTCACCCCCAAGCGCCCCAACCAAAAATTGCCGTCCCATCGCAACCTGCGGCGTAAGTTGCGGGAGCTTATTGTCCGCCTCGATCCCACTATCGCCGCGCGCGATCCACGTCGGAAGGAGTCCTATAATCTCGAGCCCACGGGAGGGGAGTGGGCCGCAGTATGCCTCGACGTGGGCCTAGAAACCGCCGAAATCATTGACCGAAATATCCGCAGCGTGGCTACGGAGAAGGACATTTCCTTGGCCCAAGCGGCAGTTGCTCTGCTCACCGGCAAGGCTGAAGCCAAGGCGAAGGTGGTGCTCAATATGTACCGCTGCGATCTTCCTGATGCGCCAGCCTTCGTTCAAAGTTTGGGTTGGGTCTCGCCAGAGGTTGCCGACGACATGCAAAAGCGGGCGACAACCGTCCGCGATATGGAAAAGGCAGCACAGGACGAAAGTGGAAACTACGTAACGCCGCCCCATATCCGTGCCTTTGTGGAAGGACTCGACGGAACCTGCCGATGGCCCGGCTGCACGCGGCCAGCAATGGCTTCCCAGATGGACCATCGACACGACTTTGCCGAAGGAGGGCCTACGGCGGCGGCCAATCTTGCGTGCCTATGCCAACATCACCACAACATCAAGACTGATGGGCGGGCCTTTTATATAAAGGATCCGATTAGTGGGGACATAGTCTGGCTTTTTGAGGATTCCACGTGGGTCTATGACGAAGCTAGCGGGCCACTCGCAGCGAAAAATCGGAGGTGGGCGCAGACGGTGGCGCAGGCGACACAGCGGCGTCGGCACAATGCGCACGAGGATGCACAGAGATTGAAAGAAGAGCTGGAAAACGAGAAACGGGACAGCGAAGAAACTGTCCCGGAAGAGTAGATGGCCTTCTAGAAGACCAATTAGAAGTGGACGTACATCAGGATTAGGCAGATGATCCATAGGAGGTTAAATACGCCACCGAACGCGGACAGTGGCTTCTTTGCCGCCGCGTAGTCAAAGGTTTCGTTTGACTCGAGGGAGGCCATTGCCTTCTTCTGCTTAGGGATGATGACGAAGAAGAGCAAGCACCACGCGACGATGGCAACCAAGATGGCGATGTGGAAGTTTACCTCGGACTTGTAGGCGCTGATATCGGAGAGAAATACGCCGAGCCCGAGGATAGGCACAATAGCGGAAATGTAGCCATAGGTATTGGTTATGTTATGCAGAACGCGGGCGGAGCCTAGTGCTGCGTGCTCACCTTGTGCTGCCTTTGCCATCTGCGTCTGGAAGCTGGAGGTAGATACGCAGACTGGACCGATTAAGAGAATAGCTGCAGCCACGTGGAGGAATACAAGGAAAGTAGTCATTGAAAGAACCCTTCAATCGCGGAAAGTTGCCACATTTACCCTAATCAATTTCCGGTGAGTAGGGCTATCCGACATTGCCTTTGCATGGCGCGCACGTCCGCGGAAGGGAGCGGAAGCGAGTACTTGCGGGCGATGTCTGCGAGGCGGCGAGAATATTCGCAGCGGTTGGTCGGCGGAAGCCATTCGGCAGGAAGAGCATCTGACTTTTCTTGGTTGAGCTTGCGGCTGGTGGCTACGAGATTGAGCGGATCGTTGCCAAAGCGCACTTTGGTCTCGCGGTCCCACTCGGAAGCGCCCATGTCATAGGCCGCGGAGAGCGGAAAGATGTGGTCGATCTCTATGGGTGAAGTGGCAGGAATGGTGGTGCCACTATAAGGGTCATAGACGGTCCCACTGCGGGCATGGCAATCGTGGAGGGGATCGCTGGCCTGGCTTTCCAGAATGGCCTCGCGGGTGCTACAGGCACCGTGGGGCTGCCAGATGCCGAAATCATCGCGATTGTAACCAGCGGCGTTAGGGCGTGCAGCTACGGTATCGACCTCAAAACGTGGAAAAGGCCACGCATACCATGCGCCGATAAGGACGGTGACGCATGATAGCGCGGCCAGATAATAGGACTTCATGTCCTATTGGACTGCGTGGAGTCCGTGATGGTTCCGATTATTTATCGGTGACCTTTTCCGCGGCCTCCTCGAAGTCGAGGCTGGAGTCATTTTCCACGAGCTTGGCCAGCTTGGTGGCCTCTTCAAACTCGCTAACAACTTCCGGTGCTGGCTCCTTGGTGAGCTTGGTGACGATGACCGCCACAATGAGGGCCAGGAAGAAGCCAGGAACCATCTCGTAGAGGGTATCGGAAAGCGGAGACATGCCCCAGCCGATGGCTACGATGGCGCCGGTGAGCATGCCGGCAATCGCGCCGGTGGCGTTGAAACGCTTCCAGTACAGGGACAGCAAGATGATTGGGCCGAAAGCGGAACCGAAGCCTGCCCACGCAAAGCCCACAAGGCCAAGGATGGAGTCAGACGGGTTGATCGCCAAGAGGGCGGCAATGACCGCGATGGCAACGATTGCGGTGCGGGAGAGGTTGATGAGGACCTGTTCGCCTGGCTTCTTCTTGGCAAAGATGAGGAAGAGGTCCTCGATGAGGGAAGTAGAGACGACGAGCATCTGGGAAGACATGGTGGACATGATGGCGGCTAGAACCGCGGTCAGGACGAAGCCTGCGGGCAACGGGTGCATCATGGCCTGTGCCATGTCCAGGAAGATGGTTTCGAAATTGTCCTGGTCGGTGATGCTGTGGCCGGTTTGGGTGAAGTAAACGGTGCCAGAGAGCGCGACGAAGATTGCGCCGATGACGGACAGGCCCATCCAAGTCACGCCGTAGAAGCGGCCTTGGCTGGCGTCGGAAGGCTTACGCAGCGCCATGAAACGGACAACGATGTGCGGCTGGCCAAAGTAGCCCAAGCCCCAGGCCAGGTTGCCGATGATAACGCCGGCGGATACGCCTGCGAACATGGAGAAGTAGCTGTCATTTTCTACTACGCCATCGGTGCCATAGGGATTATTGGCGGCAAACGAGAAGATCGAGGATGGATCGCTGAGAGAGACAATGGCCATGATCGGCACGATCATCAGGGCGACGAACATAAGAACGCCCTGGACGACGTCCGTGTAAGACACCGCCAAAAAGCCGCCGACGAAAGTGTAGAAGATGGTCACCGCAGCGATGACGAGCATGCCGGTGAGGTAGTCGCCACCGAAGGTGGACTCGAAGTAGCGGCCACCGGAAACCATGCCGGAGGAGACGTAGAAGGTAAAGAAGAAAATAATGATGGCTGCGGAGATGATGCGCAGCAGGCGGGACTTATCGTGCAGGCGGTTTTCAAAGAAGGACGGCACGGTAATGGAGTTGGCCGCGATTTCCGAGTAAGAACGCAGGCGCGGTGCGACCCACTTCCAGTTAGCCCAGCAGCCGACGAGCAGGCCGATGGCCATCCACAGCTCGGACATGCCGGAAAGGAATAGAGCTCCGGGCAGGCCCATGAGTAGCCAGCCGGACATATCGGATGCGCCAGCGGAAAGAGCCGCTACGAATGGGTGCAGGCCACGGCCGCCCAAAACATAATCGTCATATTGGTCGGTTTGTTTGTAGCTCCAGTAGCCAATGGCTGCCATTGCGAGGAGATACACGATCATCGCAATGACGTACCAAGTTGAATCTTGCACGTTTTACTCCTTGTAGTGATATGTAGGACATATTCACGTTAACGGGGTCACAAGGTTAACCCAAGCGAAAATACAGGTGTGACGCATGTCTCCGTTTGGATTTTCTATCGTTCAACTGGGGAAAGAGGGAAATATAACGAGCGTGTAACAAACTTGGAAGGGCTGCTATGCTGGCGGTTATGGCTTCTTACCTCGTGCATGGACTGTGGCTCCCCGTTACGGGGCTTGGTCTGTGGATTGAACAGGTAGAAGGGCACAAGATTGTCATGCCCAATGCCGTTCCTGAAGGCACCTTCCCGCCGGCGGTAGAGTCCATCCTGGGGAAGAAATCTTTCCGCAACCGGGCGCGGGTCTCGCTGCGCACGCCCAAGGGCAAGGACGTGTCCTTGATGGTGCCGATGGCAATGTTCGGCCCAGAAGAGGCCGTCGCGGCGCTTACTCAGATGGAACACCTGAATCACAAGCCGCCTGCCACCATCGCCCCTGACCTCCAGTGGCTGCTCCATGCCTACAGTGGCCTATGCAAATTCGTGCGCGCCGGGCGCGTGACGTTCCGGCTGGCCTACCAGGCCAATGAGTGGTTCCCCATGTGGCAGCTGGCCTCCGGCTTGGGGGAGCGCGGGTGGCTTGCAGAGATGATGGCAGCCGCGCCCGGCATCTTGCATGTTAATAATCGGGCACTGTCGGATGACATGGCCGATGAGCTCACGCACTGGATCGCGTTTCGAGAGCTGCGGCCCGTGGCGGAAGCACCGCGGCCGATGCCGTGGCACGAGTTCGCCCGCGCCCTGCTCGATACGCGGCCGATCCGGCGTGGGCGCGCGCAGCTTTTGCGCGGGCTCAATGAGTGGAAGAATTCCATCTACGAGGTGGAACTCCAATTGGTCTACATCGTGGAAGAACCGGCAGAAGATGACCCGGATGCGGCCAAGTGGCCGGTGCGCGTGCGGGTGCGCTCGGGCACGGATGCTCCGCGGCCGGTGTCAGCGCAGAGTCTGGATAGGGCGAGCGTCGAAAAGCTGCGGGAAGCCCACCGCAAGGCTGTGCGCATCGCGCCCACGCTGGGGGAGACCGCACAGCTGCCGCAGCCCGGCGACGGCGACTGGGATGTCTACCTAGAAACCCACCAACTTACCCATTTTGTTACGCACGAGGTGGACAAGCTCAAGGCCAGTGGCGTGACTGTCATGCTGCCCAAGGCCTGGGCGCAGATGGAAACGAAGGCCAAGCTGGAAACCCACGAGGCCCGCGATCCGGCCGAGGCCGCCACTAAAAAGCACATTGGCATGAATAAGCTGGTGGACTATAACTGGCGCATGTCCGTGGGCGATGTGGAGTTGACCGAGGAAGAAATGGAGGACTTGGTCAATTCCAAGTCCGGACTTATCCAGTTACGCGGCAAGTGGGTCATGGCCGATAAGCAGGTTGTCTCCCAGGTCTCCGGATACATGGATGCGCTGCGGGAGAAGTCCCTGGCGCGCAAGAAGAAGGAACTTGAGCAGCTGGCCGCTACCGCGGAGATAGCCAAGCAGCTCGGCGAACCCGGTTGGGAAGCCTTAATGGCGGACGTGGAGCAGCGCCGCCAAGAGTTCAACGAGGGTGGCGAAGAACACGAGCAGGTTACCGTGGCTGAGCTGCGCGAGCTGGCGCTCGAGTCCATGACCCAAGAACCCATCGAGTTCACTGGCAGTACCTGGCATACGGCCCTGCTCGGCGGGGTGGACAAGGTCGCCCCAGAGCGCGTGGACATTCCCAAAACTGTCCATGCGGAGCTGCGCGAGTACCAGCGTCGCGGCGTCGACTGGCTGTATTGGATGTCTCGCAATGGCATAGGCGCCGTGCTTGCCGACGACATGGGGCTCGGCAAAACCCTCCAACTACTGTCCCTTCTCGCGGTGGAAAAGGAGCGCGGTGAGCAGACTGGCCCCACGCTCGTCGTGGCGCCAACCTCCGTGGTAGGAAACTGGGCGCGCGAGGCGCAGCGCTTCGTCCCGGATTTCAAGGTTATGGTGCAACATGGTCCAAGCCGCCCGCGGGGCGAAGACTTCGCTCAAGCCGCTACTGAGTGCGACCTGGTTATCACCACATATGGCACCGTGGGCCGCGATTTTAAGGACATGGGCGAGGTAGGCTGGCAGCGCGTTGTTCTAGATGAGGCCCAGGCCATCAAGAACTCCGCGACGCGATCATCCAAGGCCGTGCGCTCGCTGCCCTCGGAGCACCGCGTGGCGCTGACCGGTACCCCGGTGGAAAATCGCCTCTCGGAGATGCGCTCCATCCTGGACTTTTGTAATCCCGGAGTATTGGGCTCCGCCTCGTTCTTCCGCAATCACTTTGCTAAGGCCATCGAGCGCAATGATGACGAAGAGATGTCTGAACGCCTGCGCCAGCTCACCGCGCCGTTTATCCTTCGCCGTGTGAAGACGGATCCGAATATTATCGACGATCTGCCTGAAAAGTCCGAGCAAATCCTTACCGTGTCCATGACCACCGAGCAGGCCGCCCTGTATAAAGCACTGGTCAACCAGGTGAAAAAAGACCTGCAGGAAGCTACGGGAATGAATAAGCGTGGGCTGGTGTTGTCCTCGCTCACCCGTATCAAGCAGATTTGTAATCACCCCGCGCATTACCTGGGCGATAGCTCGCCGGTGACGCTCAAGGGCAAGCATCGCTCCGGCAAGGTTAAAGAACTCATGCGCATCGTGGACGAGGCCACTGAATCCGGCGAGCGCCTCTTGGTCTTTACCCAATACAAGGCCTTTGGCGATATCCTGCAGCCATACCTTAGCGATCAGCTCGGCCGGGAGATCCCCTTCCTCCACGGCGGGGTGAGCAAAAATAAGCGCGACCAGATGGTGGAAGACTTCCAGTCCGAGGATGGTCCGCCGGCGATGATCCTTTCGCTCAAGGCCGGCGGTACCGGCCTGAACCTGACGGCTGCTTCCATCGTCGTCCACATGGACCGCTGGTGGAACCCGGCGGTGGAAAACCAGGCGACGGACCGCGCCTTCCGCATTGGCCAGCGCCGCAATGTGCAGGTATATAAGATGATCACCGCGGGTACGCTGGAGGAATCTATCCAGGACATTTTGGATGGTAAGACGCAGCTGGCCGGCGCCGTCGTGGGCGAGGGCGAGGGTTGGCTCACCGAGCTGGACCCAGATCAGCTGGCCGCACTCATGAGCTACCGGGGGAGGGAGTAATCCATGGCTGTTAAAGGCGATGACAACGTTATCTATGCCAATTTTGGTACCCGCAAGCGGGTAAGCACCCCGGCTGAGGTCAATCACGTCGACCGCAGCGGGCGCATCCTGTCCACGACGGCCTCGCGTATCGCGGCCTTTACCTCCCACGGTGCGGATCGCGGCCGGATTACCCGCGGCCGCCAGTATGCCGAGGGCGGCCACGTCGTGGGACTGGAGGTGCGCAACGGCGCCATCCACGGCCGCGTGGCCGGCTCCCAGAATGAGCCCTTCGCGGTGCTCATCCAGTTGCCCTACCGCAATAATGACGATATTGCCCAGCTGGCCACCGAATTCGCCCGCACCCCCAACTCCATTGCCAATGCACGCAAAGGCCTGCTTGCCGACGCCGCCCTAGACACCCTTTTCGCCCCCGAGGCCGAAGACCTGCGCCTGACCTGTGACTGCCCGGACGGCGAGTACGTGTGCAAGCACATCGTGGCGGTGGGCGATAAGCTCGCCACCCGGGCGGATGCGGACCCGGCTGTCATTTTTAATATGCGTGGCTTGGACTTTGCCCGCCTGGAGCGCATGGTCCTCGAACAGGCTAAGACAGTCAGCCGCGAAAGCTTTACCCCAAGCGGGCTGTCCGAGGAAGAAAAGAATGAGATCTTCTGGAACGGCCGCGAGCTGCCGAAGCTGCCGCAGCCCAAGGTCGCCCCGGCCATCGATGACTCCGATCCGGACCTCTTGCGCAAGGCCATGCGTTCGGTTTCTCATACCAACCTGGATCTCTTGCGCGCGGTATCCGATATTGAAGACCTCTACTACCACCTCACGCACTAATGACTGCTACCACGTTTATCCATACCTCCGATTTTCAGCTGGGCATGACCCGCTGGTTCTTGAAGGGCGAGGCCCAGGGTCGATTTAATGATGACCGCGAGGCCGCGATCATGCGGCTGGGCGAGCTGGCCGAGGACACCGGGGCGGATTTCATCGTCGTAGCCGGCGATGTCTTTGAGCACAATTCCCTCTCCCGCGAAATCCTCGCCCGCGCCACGGAAATGTTTAAGCGCCTACCTGTACCGGTCTACGTCCTGCCCGGCAATCATGACCCGCTGGTGGCGGACTCGGTCTTTTATAAGACCAGCGCCGATAATGTTCACGTTATTGCGGACTCCCAGCCGATTGAGGTGGCCCCCGGCGTGGAGCTGGTTGGCGCGCCTTATCTGTCCAAGCGCGCGAACCACGACTTAGTCCGCCACGCTCTCGAGCCGCTGGAGCCGGCCGAGGGCATTCGCATCGCCGTTGGTCACGGGCAGGTGGATTCCCGCTCTGGCGAGGATGACGCCGATACCATCGATCTAGCCTTCGTTGAAGACTGCCTGGATCGCGGGGTGATTGATTACCTGGCGCTCGGCGATACCCACTCCACCGAAAGCCTCGGCACCACCGGCCGAGTGTGGTTCTCCGGCAGTCCAGAAACCACGGATTTTAAGGAAACGAGCACCGGCGGCGGCGAGTCGGATTCTGGCAATGCGCTGGTGGTGCGCGTGGGGGATGAGGTGGACGTCGAGAAGCGGCGCATCGGCCGCTGGACTTTTGAGGCCGTCGATGCCGCCGTGGATTCCGCCGAAGACGTGGACCTGTTCTTGGCACGCTTGGGCGAGTATCCGGACAAGGTGCGCACGGCCGTGAAATATAGCCTGCGCGGCACGCTCGGCATCGAGGCCCACGCCCGCCTGCAGCGCGGACTAGATGAGTACGAGGCCGTATTTGCCTCCCTGCGCCCGCGCGAGCGCACCATGGATCTCTACCTTGAGCCCAGCGATGAAGAACTAGCTAGCCTTGATATTTCCGGCTACGCGGCCGAGGCCCTGCAGGAGCTTCTGGATAACCGCGAGGATCCCGTCGCCCGCGACGCTGCCAACTTGCTATTCCGCCTGGAGGGACAGTCCTAATGCGCATTCACCGCCTAGAACTTAATAACGTCCGCGGCATTGAGCACCTGGTCCTGGATGAGTTGCCAGAAACCGGCGTCGTGGTCATCCATGGTGAGAACGAGGCCGGTAAGTCCACCATCGTGGAGGCGCTCGACGTGGTGCTTACCGAAAAGCACAGCGGCCGGTCCAAACGCATTCGTGCCTTGCAACCGGTGGGCAAAGACGTGGCCCCGGAAATCACGGCTGAACTTAGCGTAGGCGACTACCGCTTTAGCATTGCCAAGCGCTGGCTTTCCAAGAAATCCTGCGAGCTACACATTTCTTCCCCGCGGCCGGCGCAATTTACCGGCAGTCAGGCCGATGATGAGTTGGAGCGCATCCTCTCGGAGCACTTGGACCGCTCGCTTGTCGACGCCCTCTTTATGCGCCAAGACGACACCGGCGAGGCCATCTCGGCCGTCGGCATTCCTAGCCTCACCCGCGCCTTGGAGCGCGAATCTGGCCTGGCCGAAGAAGAGGTCTCCGGCGATGATTCCGCGCTCCTTGCCCGCGTGGATAAGGAATACCAGCGCTACTTCACCGCCGCGAAGGGCAACCCAGCCGGTGAATATAAGGAGTCCGCCGAAGCGCTCACGCAGGCCGAAGAAGAATACACCGAGGCCACCCGCGTACTGCGGGAGCTGGACTCCGTGGTTGAGCGCTACGAGCAACTCCAGCGCGACCTATCCGCCGCCGAAGCCGAGCTTCCCGCCGCCCGGGCCGATCTCACTGAAAAGCAGACCCAGGCGGAGGAAGCCGCAACCGCGCAGGCCACGCTGGATTCCCACAAAGCCACGCTCGAGCGCGCCATCGAGGACCTCGCCCGCGCCCAGGCAGCGGTTACCGAGCGCGCCGGGCTCGTCGCCGCAGCCGATGAATCTGCCACGGCTGCCAAGGACGCCGAGAAGAAGCTCACCGGCGCGCAAGAAAAAGCTCAAGAAGAAGCTGCGGAAAAAGAGTCACTGGACAAGCGCCTGGCAGAGGCAAACGAGGACTATGCCGCGGCCCGCAGCACTCTCAAACAGGCTCGCCGCCTGCAAGATAGGCAGAGATTTGAACAGTTAAGCGCCCGGTTGGAATCACTCGACGCCCTCGCCGCCGAGGTAGACCAAGCCCGTGCGGCCATTGCCCAGCGCGGACGCGAGATCACCGCGGCCGATATCAGCGGCCTGCATAAGGCGGACTCGGCGCTGTCTGTAGCCACGCGCCTGCACGAGGCTGCGGCCGCCAAGGTGCACTTTTCGGGTCCGGATGGTTCTAGGATCCGTGTTGATGGGGAGGACGTCGAGATAGGCGAGGACACCGCCATCGAGCTGGTCGATGCCCGAGTTATCACCATTGGTGAAATCACCGCCCGCTTTTCCGCTGGGGCCTACTCGGCCGAAGCTACCCTGCGCGATGTGGAACAGGCCCGCACGCGACTGCAGGATCTGCTCGATACCCTTGGCGTGGATTCTGTCGAAGCGGCCGAAAAGACCCATGAGGAGCACCGCGCGCTCAACGACACTCTGGATGCCGCCACCCGGGCTCTCGCCGCGGAACTGGGGCCGGATGATTTAGCCGACCTCCGCGCCCAGCATTCCGCTTTGTCCGAGAAGGTGGCGGACCTTAAAGATGCGGGTGAGGTCGATCTCGCTGCCGCCGAAGCCGCGGAAGAAGCAGCCAGCGAAAAAGTCAATGCGCTCGACCGCGAGCTTGTGCCGTATCGCGAAAGCCGTCTTGCCCACGAGGTAGTGCGCTTAAACGCCGAGCTGACCGCCGCCCGCGAGAATGCACAGCGCGTGACCAGGGAGCTCGCCTCCGCGCGCGAGCATGCCGCCGACGAGGCGCTCCATGCCGAGGTCACCCGTTTGGAGACCGTCGTGGCACAGCTGCGCGGGCAGCTGGAGCAGATGGAAGCGGTTGATCTTGATACCGCCAATTCGCTGGTAGAAGGCGCGCAGTCCCACCTGGAATACCTCACCGGATGCATCCAGCGTTGTGAGGTGGACCTCGGCAGACTATCGAGCGAAATCAACTTCCACTCTGGTGCCGCAGAGCGCGCCCAGCAGGCCACCGCAGCGGTAGAGATGGCTCGCGCGGTGTACGAGAGCGTAGACAAGCGCGCGCAAGCAGCCCGCTATCTGCGCGAACTTTTACTCAAGCACCGCGATGCCGCCCGCCAGCGCTACGCCGCGCCCTTCGTGGACGCACTCTCACAGCTGGCTCGCACCGTTTATGGTGGCGATATCACCTTCGAACTCGATGAAGATCTCCGCGTGACCGCCCGTACCCAGGATAGAGAGACGGTGAACCTGGCCAGTTTGTCCGGCGGTGCGCGCGAGCAGCTGGCCATCCTCACCCGCTTTGCCATTGCGCAATTGGTAGGGGCAGAGTCGGTGCCGGTCATCGTAGACGATGCGCTGGGCTCTACCGACGCGCACCGCCTACAGCTTATGGCTACGCTCTTTTCCCACGTGGGACGAGATAATCAGGTGCTGGTCTTTACCTGCATGCCGGAGCGCTACTCTCGCGTGCCGAGTCGCAGCGAGCGCGACATCGCTTCCCTCAAAGGGGTAATCTAGTGCCATGCCTTCTCAAACTCGCTGGTTAGACGACGAGGAGCAGGAGCTATGGCGCCTGCTCCTTGGCGCTGTGCGCAAGATTAATAGGGGAATGGATGAAACGCTCAAGGCCGGCGGCGAGGTATCTGCCTCCGAGTTTGCTGTCCTCGTTGCCTTGTCTGAGGCGCCAGAGCAGCGCCTGCGCCTGCACGAGTTGTGCACGCAGCTAGAGTGGGACCGCTCCCGCGCCTCCCACCAAGTAACCCGCATGGAAAAGCGCGGCTTGCTTTATAAAGAACCAGATGCGGAAGATGCCCGGGGGATTAATGTGTGCGTTACTCACGTGGGCCTAGAACACCTGCGGCGCGCTGCCCCCGAACATGTGGAATCAGTCCGCCGCATGGTCTTTGACCACCTGCAGCCCGAGGACGTGCCTGCGCTGCGGCGCTTTTTCAACGGCGTTTTGCAGGCCAAAAACCTCCCCGGCTATGAGGGATATGTGCCAGATTCGCTACTACACGGAAGGGATTAAGCTCCATGATGGGACAAGAGCTCTTCGAGCACCCAAAGAAGCAATATAAGACCTACGGAATCACCGCGTTGGAGGAGCTTAGCCCGCGCATCGGTGACCCCGAAGCGCACTTGGATGATGCCGCTAGTGAGGGCCAAGTTGCCGCCATGGAGGAGGCCCTAGAGGCCTACCCGGACTACGCGTTGACTTATGACCAAGACACCGAGCTATGGATTGTCGGCGCGGAAGAGGACATCGAGCGCATGCTCGCGGACCGCGAGTCTTTCGTAGAGGCACTACTCAATAACGAGGACCCCGGAATCTAAGGGCGAAATTTCGGCGTCAATCAAAAGTGCGAGGAATGCGGCCTTCGGGGGACTTAACTGTTAAGATATCCGTAGTTAATCCTCGGTGGATCGAAAGGTTTTATCATTATGAACGAGCGTGAGGCTCAGGAACAGCGCGAAGCAGCAGCTCGCGATAAGGGCAAGGGCTGGGTTCCCGTATTCCTTCAGTGGATTCCTTCCATGCTGCTAGCCGTAGTGATGCTGGCAGCCATGTTCTTCGGTATGTACTACATCGAGCACGGCACCTTGGACATCACCCAGCCGATCACCAACGAGTTCATTACTCAGTAGCTTCGGCACATAGAAGAATCCGGCTCCCCTGCACATGGCGGGGAGCCGGATTATTTTATTTGCCCACCGCCTGGCGCCAGGTCATCTTGCGTCCATTATTCAAAATGGCGCGGCGGTAGATTCGACCGACTAGCACGATAATCAGTGCGGTCACCACAGCCATGAGCACATAGCTAGCCAGCAATCCCAGCCAGCTGAGGTTGCCCCCGGCCACCTGCATCGGAGCGACCAGCATGGAAACCGGCGGCAACCAAGTCATGACCTGCATCCACGTGGCATCCAGATGCATCCAGCCGAACATCGGTACATACATGGTGGCAAAGACAAGGAACAGAATCGGTGCCTGCGTGGACTGGAGATCCTCGGTGCGCTGCACCATGGAGCCGGCTGCAGCGTAGAGGCTGCCAAAGAAAAGCAATCCTAAAATCTCGCCTACAAGGAGGACGGCTACCAAGCCATAGTCCAGCTCGAGGTCACTAGCCAGGCCGGACGCAGCAATCGAAATCGCGCCACCGCCCAGGATGAGGAGGGTGGCCAAGAAACCGACGATGGTATTGCCCAAAATCTTGCCGGCCAAGAAGTCTACTGGGCGCACGGAGGACAAGATGATTTCCACTACGCGGGAGGACTTTTCCTCCGTGACGCGGCCGCCAATCAGGCCTGCGAAGGTCATGACAGAAAAGACCACCGCCATTGCGCCAATGAGGACCGTGGCTACACCGGCCATCTTTTGTTCAGTGCCATCCTCTTCTTCTAAGTTCACCTGATTTACGGCGGTCGAAGGGGTAGCCTTTTCTAACTCTTGCGGGTCAATATTGAGCTTTTCCAACGCCGTTGCTTGTGCTTGAGAAGAAACGATTTGGTTGACGGTGGTAGTCACCGCAGCAGGCGTATCGCCCTTGCTCAAGAGATCCCAGCCGTCGTTTTCTGCCGGCACGAGGGCGGCATCGGCCTCGTCATTTTCCACCAATTGCTGGGCTTCCGGGCGGTCTTTCGCTGCTGTGGCATCGATGCCGGAATCTTTGAAGGCGGACGCTTCCATCCCCACGACGGCTACGGAATCAGGTTCTTCATCGCCGCTGAAGAAGCTGATAGCAATTGGGGCGATAATGGCGCCGAGGATGAGGAGCAGCATAGTGCCCACTACCATCTTCGACTTCAGCGCGACTGCCATTTCACGCTTGGCTACGACGCCGATGGTCTTCATTGCGGAATACTGCATGGCTTAGGCCTCCTCATTCTGGTTGCTAGTGACGACGTCCTGGAAAAGCTCGGTCAGGTCTGGGATCTTGCGACCGAAGGAATGCACTGGGCCAGCGGCTAGGGCAGCCTGCAGGATCGTCTGGTCATCAACGCTGGGATCTGCTTGGATTACCACGGCGTCGGGAGTTTCGGCCACCAGCTCCGTGCCCTCCGGGTACCAGCCGCGTGCTGGGGTAGCGACCTCAAAGCGCGGCGGGCCCTGGCTGCGCAGCTTATCGACGCCCCCTTCGGCCACCATGTGCCCCTTCGTCACAATGCCCACGCGGTCACATAAGCGCTGCACCAAGTCCAACTGGTGCGAGGAGAAAATGACGGGAACGCCACGGTTGGCGCGCTCGCGCAGCATATCTGACATCACGTTGACTGCTACTGGGTCCAGACCGGAAAAGGGCTCGTCCAGAATCAGCATGTCTGGTTCGTGAATCAGGGAGGCCGCGAGCTGTACTCGCTGCTGGTTGCCCAAGGAGAGGTCATCGAGCTTATCGTCCATGCGCTCGCCCAGGCCTAGCTGCTCAAGGAGCTCAGCGCCGGCGCGCTTGGCGGCAGACTTGTCCATACCGTGCAGCGTGCCAAGGAAGACCAACTGGCTGAGCAGCGGTTCTTTCCCGTAGAGGCCGCGCTCTTCTGGCATATAACCAATGCGGCGGCGGTTATCGTCATTAATCGGGGCGTCATCAAAGTAGACTTCGCCGGAGTCTTTCGCCAGCACACCTAGTGCAATGCGCATGGTGGTGGACTTTCCGGCGCCGTTGGAGCCGACGAACCCGAAGATTTCGCCCTCGCCAACGCTAAAGGTCATATCCCGCAGGGCTTGTGTCTCCCCGAAGGACTTATTGAGGTGGTCAATGGTCAAGGTGGGCATGTTTAGTTCTCCGAGTTCTGATTGAAGGTTAGTGCGTAGCCGACGGCGGGCAGGGTGGTAGAGATGAAGAAGCTAAAAAGCAGAAAATAGCCGGCCCCAAGTAAGTATTTGGTACCAATAGTGCCGGTATTCCCTCCTCCGAGGAACCAATTTCCCACGAGGAGCGTGGCGAAACCGCCGACAAATAGCAGGGAAGTAGACAGCTTGAAGGCTCTGCGGCGCCACTCATCCAGGACCTGGGCTTCATATTCATCGAGAAAAGACAGCGGCTTGCTGTCCTTGGAATCGATGGTTATGCGCAGAATGGTCCACGGGACGCACGAGAGGACCATTGCTACAGACATGGCCAAGAGAGACCAGTAGGAGGAAAACGCTAGTGCGCAGATGAGGGAAATCGCGGAAATGGCTACGCACAGATACATAGACGCGATTAATCCACGGGTGGGGCCTGGTCGGCGGAACCGCTCGGCACGGACCTTTGTAGAAACAGGGTTGTCGTTTGCTGTCATGTACCCAAGTGTTGCATAAACCCAACACTCTGGCAAGAGATTCTGCAGATTTTCTCTGGGTTGACCCTGACGTGGCGTAAGGCGCGACAATGAAGTCATGGACGACATCGATGAAGTTCTCTATACCGTTGGCGAGGTAGCAGCGCTCTTCCGTATTACGGTGCGCACGCTGCATCACTGGGAGGCGCAAGGTTTGCTGTCACCCACGTGGCGCAGCTGGTCCAACTACCGGCTATATACCGAGGAAGACTGTGCCCGGGTGCAGAAGATTCTCATCTACCGCGCCACTGGTATGAAATTGACCGATATTAAACAGCTGCTAGATGGCGCTGCCTCCGATATAGAACATTTGCAGAGGCAGAGGGAAAGCTTGCTTGCCCAGCGCGACAACCTCAGTGAAATGCTGGCAGCGATTGACACCTTGATGGAGGATGCAATGAATAAACGAAAGCTCACTGTGGAAGAAATCGGAGAAATTGTCGGTGATGGAAATTTCGCTGCATATCAGCAAGAGGCTGAAGAGGCCTATGGATCGAGCGGGGACTGGGCAATGTACCAGCAACGCACTGCCGACTGGTCGAAGCAGAACTGGAGCGATGCCCAAGCGGCAGTTGCTGAGGTGGAGAAAGAGCTGGCCCAGGCTGTAGCCAGTGGAGTGGCACCGGACTCGGAGGAGGCCCAGGGGCTCGTCGAAAAGCACCGCGCAGCACTCAGCGCCTTTTTTCCTGTAACGCCGGCAAAGCACTTCTTAATTTCCCGCGGCTACGTTGCCGATGAGCGCTTCCGTGCTCACTATGAGGCGCAGCAGGTAGGGTTGGCCCAGTGGTTGGCGGACGCGATTGAGAATGCGGCTAAGGTACAAGGGGTGGATACCGCCAATCCGGAGTGGAAATAGTTAGCGGGCCGGAAGATAAATAAACCGCTGGCCACCAGAAAGTACTGGTGGCCAGCGGTAACTGTGTCCCCGACAGGGATCGAACCTGCGACCTTCGGTACCGGAAACCGATGCTCTAATCCGCTGAGCTACGGAGACATCGCTGGGAAAATTCCCAACGATGTGATTTTAGCGCATGGGGTAGTGGGGGACTAAATCAACCCTGGAGCGTCGGTGGCAGTGACTTCACCGGTGCGCAAGTAGTGCACGCCGATGTCATCGACAACCTTATTCATAGAGGCAAAGTGCCCATGGCCAGGGCCGTGGACGGTGACTACACGCGACTGCATCGGCTTGGAGAGGCTCGTGTGGTATTGGTACGGCGTTTGTGGGTCGCCGGTTGCTTGAATCTGGAGGGGCTTGGTGGCGAGCTTGGAGCCGTCGAGAGGCGCCTGGCCCGTGACCGGCGCACGTCCACCACAGCCTGCGCCGGAGCCGTAGAGAGAGTTGAATTGGGTGAAGGGATCAGCGCTGACGAAGTTGGACCACAGGTAGCTCGGGTATAGCAGCGGATTTCCAGGCACGGTATTTTCATTACAGACAATGAGGTTCTGCATATTCGACGCCTGAGCGAGGGACTCTTGCTGTTTGCGCAGGGCCTCCGGGTCGGCCTGCTCCGCATCCATAGGTTCGCTACCGTTGAGGTGCTTGGCAAAGGCATCCCATTGCGAAGGGGTCGGTACAACAAGGAGGCGCGTCATGTTCAGTAACGGGGAGGCTACTTGCAGGGCGTTGGGGTTTTGAATCTTCTGGCTGAGGAACTCCGCCTGCACGCGCAATGGGCCGGTGGCGGTCATAATGTCCGCACCGGGCTGACCGGCAAATTCGAGGCCTGGAGGTAGGTCACCAATCTTGGCGTTCGGTGGCAAGACGGTAGGGCGTACACCTGCCTCACGAGCTACCTTTTGAGACCACTTTTCATAGACCTGCAGCGGGGTGGTGCCGAGGTGGTACTTGGCATCATTTTTGGCGATGAACCCGAAGAGATCGTGCAGTGCCTTTTCATAGCCGCGTTGTTGCGAAGCAAAGATGCCATTCCACGCCAGCTTGGGGCTCATTCCGGAATCCAACAAGACCTTGCCGGTGTGCTCCGGATATTTGGTGGCGTAAGCGGAACCGAGGTAAGTGCCATAAGAAGTACCGGCGATATCAATCTTGTCCTCGCCCAAGGCGCGGCGCACCATCTCCCAATCCTCCAGGGTATTGGCGGTGGTCAAAGAATTGGTATAGCCCGGGGTATTCTTCTCACAGGCATCGCGAGTGAGTTTTCCAAACTGCAGGCTATCTCGGAGTGGGTCACTAGCAGCCAAAGCATCGCACTTAACTGGAGTGGAGCCTGGAAGGCCGCGTGGCTGTACGCCGATAGTGTCCCACTCGTCGCGCACGGCCTGTGGCCACGGAATAGCGCTATTGCCGGCCCAGCCATAAGCATCGCCGCTTGGGCCACCAGGGTTTGTGAACAGCGCGCCACGGCGGGCGCTTGGCTTGGCGGCGGGCACCCGCACGAAGCCGACGCTAATGTTGCCGGCCTTCGGGTTGTCATAGTAGGTAGGGACTTCGATGCGTCCGCATTCGGCCGAGTCAATATCTACCTGCTCGGGGCAGTCTTCCCAGGAAATAGCGGGCTTGGTGTCCTGCGGTGCAGGTGCAGGTGCGGCCGTAGCAATCGGTGCAGTAACACCAATGGTGACCGCAGCAGCACCGAGCGTGGCCGCAAGCTTAGAAGAAAAAGAAAGCATAGGTTAGGTCTCCAGAATAAAAATTATTGGTAGACCTAGCCTATGCTTTTTTGATGCTTTTAGCATCATATTCACAGTAGGTGGGTGCCCTCACCGGCCGGGACGGATGAGGGGCTATGCAATCTACTTGACGATGAGGACGATGAGATCACGCGGGCCGTGTACGCCCTCGACACGAGTGAGCTCGATATCAGAGGTAGCGGACGGGCCAGAGATCCACGTCGCTGGCTTCTCCGGGTTCATGCGGGAGATGACCTCGGGGATGCCGTAGACGATCTCATCCTGGTGGACGATGCACAGGTGGCGATCCGGGACCAGGGTGAGAGCGCGACGGCCGCAGCGCTCGTCAGACTCGAGCACGATGGTGCCGGTCTGGGCGGAGGTGACGTGAGACAAGGTGACAACGGCGTCGGTCTCATTGAGGGTGCGCGGATCGACACTCTTATCGTCCGGCTTCGCGTCGAAGCCTTCGAATAGGCTGGCATCCATGCCCTCGGCATAGCGGATGTCGTTGCACTTGCGGTCCTTGAGGATCTTGGCGATGGCCTGCTTGAGCTCGCCTTCCTCGGTGACGTGCACCTCGGCCTTGTAGTCCTCGAGTCGGTCAATGAGCATATCGCGCAGTTCGTCCGCGTTCAGGGTGCCTTCGCGCTGGTAGTCGCGCGGGGCATCAACGTGGTTGGGGAGACCAGCCTGCTTTTGGGCGGAGCGGATGCGGCTTAGGATTTCCTGCTTTGCGTTCACTTTTTGGACTCCTCACGGGCCTCGGCAAGAAGTTCCTTGCCTTCTTCGGATTCAAACCACTGGCGGAAGGACTTCTTCGGCGGAACCGCGGTATCGCGGCCCTCAGACCAACCGGACATAAACAGTGGCAGGGATTCGATGGTCTTGTTGGTGCCACCCAAAATGCGGCCCAAGGCGACCATGTGTGTTGCCTTGTTCCACAGCTTCGGGTTGCTCCACAGCAGCTGGATGGTCTTGAAGAGCTTCGGCTCGATTGGTGGGGTGGCGTGGGTGACCTTCTGGTGACGGTTTTCCAAAATGACGTCAGAAAGCGGAATCTTAACCGGGCAAACCTCGTCGCAGCGGCCACACAGCGAGCAAGCATAAGGCAGGCTGGCGGAAGGATCGTTGTGGTCCTTCATGCCGGTGAGCTGCGGCGTCAGGGAAATACCAATTGGGCCAGGGTAGACCGAGCCGTAGGCGTGGCCGCCGGCGCGCTCGTAGACCGGGCAAACATTCAGGCAGGCCGAGCAACGGATGCACTTGAGGGCCTGGTGGCCAATCGGAGAAGACAGGGCCGCGGTACGGCCGTTATCCAGCAGCACCAAGTGGAAGTTCTGCGGGCCATCGCCTTCAGTAACGCCGGACCACATGGAGGTGTATGGGTTCATACGCTCCGCGGTGGAAGAACGCGGCAGCAGCTGGAGGAAGACTTCCAGGTCCTGGAAGGTAGGAACCAGCTTTTCAATGCCCATGACGGTAATGAGGGTCTCCGGCAGGGTCAGGCACATGCGGCCATTGCCCTCGGATTCCACGATGTTGATGGTGCCGGTTTCTGCTACGCCGAAGTTGGCGCCAGAGATGGCAACCTTGGCCTTCATGAACTGCTCGCGCAGGAACTGGCGGGATGCCTCTGCCAGCTCGGCCGGCTCTGCCTGCAGGGAGTCATCGGTGTTCGGCATCTTGTTGACGAAGATATCGCGAATCTCCGCGCGGTTGCGGTGGATAGCCGGAACCAGAATGTGGGATGGCTTATCTTCACCCAGCTGCACGATGAGCTCCGCGAGGTCGGTCTCGCGAGCGTTGATGCCGGCCGCCTCTAGGTGCTCGTTCATGCCGATTTCCTGCGTGGCCATGGACTTAACCTTGACCACATCGGTCTCGCCGGTGGCGCGAATCAGACCCTCGATGATCTGGTTAGCTTCCTTGGCATCGCGTGCCCAGTGGACAGTGCCACCGCGCGCCTTAACTGCCTCTTCGAACTGCTCGAGCAGTTCTGGCATGCGGGCGGCGACATCTTCCTTAATTGCGGAACCAGCGGCGCGCAGCTCCTGCCAATCATCCAGCTCTTCTACAGCGCCAGAGCGCTTCTCACGAATGGAGGTAGTGGCATGCTGCAGGTTGTGGCGCTGGGTGGCGTTGTTTAGGCCAACGTGTGCGAGGGGAACAAAGGCCTTGCTGCCGCGCAGGTTACCGTAGCCTTCCGGCGCACGCGGTGGGGTGGTATCGAGGAAAGAGGTCATTAGAGCATCGTCTCCTTGGAGTAGGCGGCGGAGGTAGGAGTCCATGGGTGCTCCTTGGTGGAAGCCAAGATCTCAGCCATGTGAACGGCGCGGACACCGGAACGCTGGCGGCTCAGGGCACCACCGATGTTCATCAGGCAGGAGGAGTCACCGCCGGTGACGAATTCTGCTTCGGTCTCCTTAACGTGGCGGGTCTTATCCGTGACCATCGCGCGGGATACTTCCGCATTCTTGATTGCGAAGGTACCGCCGAAGCCACAGCATTCTTCCTTATTAGGAAGGGTGACCAGGTCGATGCCCTCTACTTCTTGGAGCAGCTGCAGCGGGCGGTCGCCCAGTTTCAGGAAGCGCAAGCCGTGGCAGGAGGGGTGGTAGGTCACGCGGTGCGGGAAGAATGCGCCCACATTGGTCACGCCGGCAACGTCGACCAAGAATTCGGGTAGATCCAGGGTCTTTTGGGTGGTCTTGCGGGCGCCGTCGACGTCGGCGGAGTTGCCGAAACGGTCGGCGATGCGCTCGTGCTGTTCACGAACGGCGCCCACGCATGAACCGGAGGCCGCAACTACGTAGTCAATAGAGGGATCTGCGAAGGCATCCGCATAAGAGCGGATCATGCCCAACGTTTCCTTTTGGTAGCCGGTATTGATGTGCATCTGGCCGCAGCAGGTCTGTTCTTCCGGGAAGACCACCTCGTGGCCCAAGCGGGAGAGAACCAGTGCCGTTGCCTTTTGTACGTCCGGGAAAAGGGCGTCACCAATGCAAGTGGAAAATAGCGCAATGCGCATACGGTGCTCCTCGTTGATTTTTGACATGGGGTAGCCACAACCTTACTCCCTTTAAGCAGTACGTGCGTAATGCGTCTCCTCGTTGACCAGCGATTATTTTGCAATATTAGTGTTGCAGAAAGTCTCTATCAGCCGTTTGTGCAGTAAAGGGGACTTTTAGGGCACGGCCCTTTTCACACTTGACTTTTCAGTCCACTAGAATCGTGCGACATGACACCAGCTGATTTGGCCACACTGATTAAAGAAACTGCCACCAAGGTCATGGAAAGCCATGAGCTTGATCCCTCCGTCTTGCCCGAAACGGTAACCGTCGAACGCCCTCGCAATCCTGAACACGGCGATTATGCCACCAATGTGGCACTGCAGGTGGCCAAAAAGGCCGGAGCTAACCCGCGCGAGCTAGGAGGCTGGTTGGCAGAGTCCCTGGCGGAAAATGACGCCATTGCGGAGGCCGACATTGCCGGTCCTGGTTTCCTTAATATTCGCCTTGCTGCCGATGCCCAGGGGGAGATCGTCGCGCAGATTCTCCGCGCCGGCAAGGAGTATGGCTCTAATGATTCCTTTGCAGGCAAGAAGGTCAATCTAGAATTCGTCTCCGCTAACCCCACCGGTCCGATCCACCTCGGCGGTACTCGTTGGGCCGCAGTAGGAGATTCCTTGGGTCGCGTGCTGGAGGCATCCGGCGCGGAGGTTACCCGCGAGTATTACTTCAATGACCATGGCGGCCAGATTGACCGTTTCTCCCGCTCCCTCGTGGCGGCCGCGAAGGGTGAGCCAACTCCGGAGGATGGCTATGGCGGAGCCTATATCCAAGACATCGCTGCGGCCGTGGTAGAGAAGAATCCATCCGCCTTGGAGGGCAGCGATGAAGAAGTGCAGGAAGCCTTCCGTGCAGACGGTGTAGAGATGATGTTTGCGCAGATTAAGCAATCTCTGCATGAGTTTGGCGTGGACTTTGATGTCTACTTCCACGAGAACTCCCTCTTTGAGTCCGGTGCGGTCGACGCTGCGCTGGACAAGCTCAAGGCTGAAGGCAATATGTATGAGGCCGAGAATGCGTGGTGGCTCAAATCCACCGACTACGGCGATTCCAAGGACCGGGTGGTGGTTAAGTCCGATGGCAATGCAGCCTATATTGCGGGTGATATTGCCTATGTAGCTGATAAATTCGACCGCGGCCATGATTTGAATATCTACATGTTGGGTGCGGACCACCACGGCTATGTGCCGCGATTGAAGGCGGCGGCAGCCGCCCTGGGCTACGATGCCGATGCTGTCGAGGTACTGATTGGCCAGCTGGTCAACCTTTTGCGCGATGGCAAGCCAGTGCGCATGTCCAAGCGTGCGGGCACGGTTATCACCATGGAGGACCTCGTGGCCGCCATCGGCGTGGACGCTTCCCGTTACTCCCTGGTGCGTTCCTCTGTGGACCAGAGCATCGATATCGATCTCGGCCTGTGGGAATCCCAGTCTTCCGATAACCCCGTCTACTACGTGCAGTACGGCCACGCCCGCCTGTGCTCTATCGGCCGCAAGGCAGCCGAGCTGGGGGTCGATGCCGAAGGTGCGGACCTTTCCCTGCTTACACACGAACGCGAGGGAGATCTCATTCGTACGCTGGGTGAATTCCCGGCCGTAGTGGAAGAGGCAGCGCAGTTGCGCGAACCGCACCGCATTGCCCGCTACGCCGAGGACCTCGCTGCGGTATTCCACCGTTTCTATGACTCTTGCCAGGTCCTGCCCAAGGCCGGCGAGGAAAAGGCTCCTATCCATGGCGCCCGCCTGGCATTGGCGCAGGCAGCCCGCGTGGTCCTGGCTAATGCCTTGACCATGGTGGGCGTAAGCACCCCGGAGAAGATGTAAATGGCGGATTTTAATGAGTTGCCCGCCCATGTCTGGCCGCGCAATGCGCAGCGCGAGGAAGACGGCGTAGTTACCATCGCCGGCGTTCCGTTGCCGGACTTGGCGGAGGAATTCCACACCCCGCTCTACGTTTTCGATGAAGATGACTTCCGGTCCCGCTGCCAGGACATGGCGCGTGCCTTTGGCGGCCCGGAGCATGTGCACTATGCCTCCAAGGCATTCATTTCCAAGAAGATTGTCAATTGGGTCAATGAGGAAGGCCTGTGCTTGGATGCGGCCTCCCTTAACGAGCTCAAGATTGCACTGGCTGCAGAGTTCCCAGCCGGCCGCATTACTACGCATGGCAATAATAAGGACGAAGAGTATCTGCGGCTGTGTGTAGATGCCGGCGTGGGTCACGTCGTCATCGATAATGAGCACGAACTCGAAGAACTCAATCGCATCGCTGGGGAAGCGGGCAAGGTGCAGCCGGTCATGATCCGCGTCAAGCCGGGCGTGGATGCGCATACGCATGAATTCATCGCTACAGCGCATGAGGATCAAAAGTTCGGCATTTCGCTAGCCACCGGTGCGGCTTTCGCCGCAGCTAAGCGCTGCTTGGAAGCAGAGAACCTGCACTTGAGCGGCCTGCACTGCCATGTGGGCTCCCAGGTATTCAACGCGGAAGGCTTCAAGCTTGCCGCCGAGCGCGTCATGGGCCTGTACCGCCAGATTTATACCGAGCTGGGCGTAACTCTGGCAGAGCTTGATTTGGGCGGTGGCTTCGGCATTCCCTATATGCCCTATGAGGAGGCACTGGATATCGAGCGCGTGGCCAGCGATATGCTCGGTGCGGTCAAGCACACCGCAGAGGAGTTGGGCATCGAGGCGCCCTTCCTCCTAGTCGAGCCTGGCCGTTCCTTGGTCGCCGGCTCTGCGGTGACCGTCTACCGAGTGGGTACCGTCAAGGATGTAGAAACCGGCAAGTCCGATCTGCCCCTGCGCCGCTATATCTCTGTCGATGGCGGAATGTCGGACAATATTCGCCCAGCGCTCTACGGTTCGGCGTATGACGTGCGCGTGGTCAACCGCTTTAGCGATGGGGAAGAGGTGCCCTCGCGCGTGGTGGGTTTCCACTGCGAATCCGGAGATATCCTCCTTGAGGATGGCGAGCTACCCAATGATATCCAGCCGGGAGACTTGATTGCCTTTGCGGCTACTGGCGGCTACCAGTACATGATGTCTTCGCGCTATAACGGTGCGGTGCGCCCCGCGGTCGTCGCCACGCGCGTGGGACATACCAAGCCAATGCTGCGGCGCGAGACCATCGAGGATCTTCTCTCCCTCGAGGTCGACTAGCTGGTGCCCGCAGTCCCGCCACAAAACCTAATTTAATTCAGGCCTTGTGGCGGGGCTTTTTCTATCTATGGGTCTATTTAGGGCGAAAGTAGACAGCTTGTTCTGTATAGTGTCCTATATCCGCACTGAGCGGGAACGACACGTTAACCCCAACTTCAATATGGAGACGGACTATGGCTGCATCGACTAGCGAGCTTCAGGCACAAAAGCATTCCGGCAAGGGCGAGGGTGAGACCGTTGGTATCGCGCTGCTGGGCTTTGGCACCGTTGGTGCTGAGGTCTTCCGCTTGCTGGGAGAGAATGCTGATGCCTTTGCTCACCGCATTGGCGGCCCAGCCGAGATTCGCGGCATCGCCATCCAGAATAAGAATAAGCTGCGCCCAGGGGTACCCCAGGAGCTATTGACCGATGATGCCAAGGCACTTGTCGCCCGCGACGATATCGACCTTGTAGTCGAGGTTATCGGCGGCATTGATTTTCCGCGCGAGCTGGTCCTCGCCGCTCTCAATTCCGGCAAGTCCGTGGTTACCGCTAATAAGGCGTTGGTAGCCGCGCATGCGGATGAGTTGGCAGAAGCCGCCGACCGCGCCGGAGTGGACCTTTACTTTGAGGCTGCCGTGGCCGCCGCCATCCCAGTGGTAGGTATGCTGCGCCGCTCTCTGGCCGGCGATCAGGTAGAGCGCATCTCCGGCATCGTCAATGGCACCACCAACTTTATTTTGGATGCCATGGAGTCCACGGGTGCCTCTTATGATGAGGCGCTGGCCGAGGCTACCCGCCTAGGCTACGCCGAGGCTGATCCCACCGCGGATGTTGAGGGTCACGACGCCGCCTCCAAGGCCGCCATTATGGCATCTTTGGGCTTTCACACCCGCGTGAAGTTTGAAGACGTGCACTGCGAGGGCATTACCAAGGTCACGGCCGCGGATATCGCGGCGGCCAATGATGCCGGCTATTCCATCAAGCTGTTGGCCATCTGCGAACGCCTTCAGCCGGAGGACGGATCCGAAGCCGTCAACGCCCGCGTACACCCCACTTTGGTGCCCAAGGAGCACCCGTTGGCCTCTGTCAGCGAGTCCTATAACGCCATCTTCGTCGAGGCCGAGGCTGCCGGTTCCCTGATGTTCTACGGCAATGGCGCGGGTGGTAATCCTACGGCTTCTGCAGTGCTTGGCGACGTCGTCGGTGCAGCCCGCAATATCGTCCACGGCGGCCGCGCACCGGGTGAAAATACCTACGCCAATCTACCTATCGCTGACTTTGGTGAGGTGGAAACCCGCTATCACATCGATATGGAGGTCCAAGACCGCACCGGTGTGCTCGCGGCCATCTCTACGGCCTTTGCCAATAATGGCGTATCCCTGCGCACGGTACGCCAAGAGGACGGTGAAGATACCGCCCGCCTCATCGTGGTCACCCATGCTGCCAAGGAAGCCACCCTGGACAAGATCGTGGCTGACTTGGATGAGCTAGATGAGGTCAAGGCCGTCCATTCCGTAATCCGCCTCGGCAGCTAGCCCGACGCAATAGACTGAATAGCTATGAGTATCGAAGTTGAAGTCGGCACCAAAGCAATCGTGACCGTTCCCGCTTCTACGGCGAATCTTGGCCCGGGTTATGACACCTTGGGCATGGCGCTAAGCCTTTATGACACCGTCGAGGTAGAGGTCACCACCTCTGGGCTGGAGGTAGAGATTTTTGGTGAGGGCGCAGAAGACCTGCCGCGCGATGGCTCCCACCTAGTGGTTAAGGCGATTCGCTCCGCGCTTTCGACAGCCGATGCTACCGTGCCGGGCCTGCGGGTGGTTTCGCATAATAATATTCCGCAGTCGCGTGGCTTAGGCTCTTCCGCCTCCGCCGCTGTGGCGGGCGTGGCCGCTGGCAATGCGCTGGCGGGAAGCCCCCTCACCCAAGACCAGGTGGTGCAGCTTTCTTCCGCTTTTGAAGGACACCCCGATAATGCGGCCGCCTCCGTGCTGGGTGATGCCGTGGTGTCGTGGACCAATGTCCCCGTCGATGGTCACTCCTTGCCGGACTATCGCGCTGCTTCCATCAAGGTGCATAAAGATATTCGTGCCACCGCGCTCGTGCCGGATTTCCACGCGTCTACCCAGGCGGTGCGTCGCGTTTTGCCGTCGCACGTGACTCATTCGGATGCGGCGTTTAACGTCTCGCGCACCGCGGTGCAGGTGGCTGCATTGCAAAACTATCCGGACCTTTTGTGGGAAGGCACCCGCGATCGCCTGCACCAGCCGTACCGAGCGGATGTGCTTCCTGTGACCGCGGAGTGGGTCAACCGTCTGCGCAACCGAGGATACGCAGCTTACCTCTCCGGTGCCGGTCCGACCGTAATGGTGCTGCACACCGAGGACATCGATGAGAGCATTCTTGCCGACGCCCGCGAGCAAAACCTCCGCGTCCTCGACCTCGCCATCGCCGGCCCTGTCAGCGTGGAGCTTACGCAGGCTTAATTTCCAGCCTGCATACGTTGTGAGGCTGGCGCGGCACTAGGTTAATGGTGGTGCCTTCATCGGTAGTTTCTTGCAGGAAGCCAGCGTGTACCGCGCAGAGGAATGGTGAAGGCTGGAGTCCCGAAGACACAAACGGGCAGGCACGGAGCTCCATGTCGGTAGAGTCCGGCTGCATGGCGGGGTCAAAGCCCATATCGCGCAGCGTGGAAAAGAGCGTATCGAGTGCGCGATCGGAGCCCTCCGCGCCTGCGGCGCGTGCCCAGCGGCGCCCGATCTCGATGGCCTTGGCAGACGCGGCGTCGTCAAGCTCTTCCTTGCTCGTCAGCATGGTGGTCAGCACTTCTACCAGGGTGATGTATTCCTCGGCCACCGTCTTATTATCGGGGACGCGGACTTGGAAAATCAGGGAAGGGCGTCCCCGGCCCTTACTCGGCGCGGATAGCACGTTTATGGCTCCGGCGTTGACCAGCTCATCGATGTGGCCGCGGGCGGTGTTGACGTGCATGCCAAGCTCCTCGGCCACGGTGCCAGCTTTGGCGCCATTGGGGTGGCGTTGTAAGGCTGCGAGTACCTCGCGCTGCTTTGGCGAGAGATTGAGGGCCTCGGGGAAGAGTTCGGTGGTGGGCTGGGGTAGTGAGTCAGGCATGGTAGGAAATCCGCCTTGGGATCTGCATAACAGAGATTCTATTTGGAGTGGACAAAAACGTTTGCTGTAGATATTGCCAAGGATACGGTGCTACCCACCGCAAAACCTAAAGCAGACTCGCGGTCTACCGGTACGGTGGCCTCGTAACCGCCTAGGTCTACGCGCAGCTGAGCGGCTGCGAGGCTGGTGGCCTCGACCGCTAGGACTCGCACTGCCCACTGGTTACAGGCTTCCGGCACGGCGCCGATGATGGCCGCATGCGGATCGAATGTCACCGCCACCTCCTGCCCGGGCTGAACAGGCGCGTATTCCGTCGTTGCCAAAATAGTAATCTCCCCGCAGGCGACCTCCACAGTGGAGGCATCTGTGGCGGTCACCGTTCCTTCAATGCGGTTAAGCCCCGCGAGTGCCGCAACGAAGCCAGTCGGCGGGGCATCAAGGAGCCGCGCGGTAGCGCCGTGCGCTCGCACCTGTCCGGCTTCCATGACCAGCATGTCCTGCGCCAGTTTCGCAATGTCGAGCGCGTTATGGGTAACGAGCAGGGTAGTCCGATCCTCGCGTGCCGCGTGCAGAAAGTGGCGCCACCTCTCAGCCGATTTCACGTCGACTGCGGCAAGTGGCTCGTCCAATATGATAACGGCTGGTCGTGCAGCTAACGCGCGCACCAGGGCCACGTGGGCGGCCTGGCCGCCGGAGAGGGCTGTTACTGGGACGTCGGCAAGCTCGTGCAATCCTGCTGCCGCGAGAAGCTCCTGCGCACGGGTCTTATCGTGGGTAACCATGGCGACCGCTTGCTGGGCTGTCGAGCGCGGCGGCAAGCCCGGCCGCTGGGTGAGTAAGACGATGCCGGTTGCGTCTGGAGAAACCTCACCGCCGCTCAGGCGCCCAGCAATGCGTCCCATAAAAGTGGTCTTGCCGGAGCCGTTCGGGCCCACCACGGCCGTAATGGCTCGCGGAGACAAAGCCGTGCGCACGCCATCGACCGTCACGGATACCGCCTGCGCATTCGTGGGCTGGGTGAGCTCGCGGAGCTTGTCCACGTCCAGTGAATGCAGCTGCCTTGCCCGCGGCTGGTAGCGCCGCCTGCGCAGGGCCGGCAAGCCCGCAAGCGCCAGGCAGACCAAGGCCAGCCCGATAAGCAGGGCGGAGAGCACGTAGGCGCCGTCCGCGTCGACCTCGCGCTCTAAGTAGATGCCCAGCGGCATCGTGCGGGTAACCCCTGGCTGAGAGCCGGCAAAGGTCAGTGTCGTGCCAAATTCGCCCAATGAGCGCGCGAAGGCCAACGCCGCGCCAGTAGTTACAGCCGGCGCGATCGAAGGAAGGGTGATCTTGCCGAGTATCTCCCAACGCCCCAAGCCCACGCCCCGCGCCGAAGCGAGGATTTCCTGGTCTAGTTGGCGCAGCGCCGAATCGACCGCTACCACCACAAAGGGCAGTGCCACGAAGGTTTGCGCCACCACGACTCCTGGGAAGGCGAAGGCGAGGTGGATGCCCAGGGCGTCGAGAAGCGGGGAGAGGTAGCCCTTGCGCCCTAAGGCTGCGGTAAGGGCCAAACCGCCGACCACCGGTGGCATAGCCAGAGGAAGGTAGACCAAAAGACGGATAATGGTGCTGCCGCGACCGAGCTGCTGGACCCATAATGCCAGGCCCAAGCCCATTACGAGCGCGAGCAGCATGGATTGGAAAGCCGCCGCCACGGAGATGAGCAGCATGTCTCGAATCTCTTCGCGGCCAAGGTAATCGCTGATGCGCGCCCACGGCACCCGCAGCCCGAGAGCTGCCACGGGAACAATGATGGTAGCTACCGCAATGAGACCAATGAGGCCGATAAGCAGCGGGGCCTTGGGGCGGACAGGCTGAGGGGCGGACATAGACTACTTCGCTGGGCTGAAGCCAAGGTGGTGCCAGGTGGAATCAAAGTCGCTGGCCAACAAATTGAGCACCGCGCGGGCCTGGTCGGGATGAGAGGCGTCCGTGGCAACGGCGCCCAGGATCTGATTAGAGAATTTCTCCGCCCCAGGAATATCAATCACCTCAACATCATTGCCGGCCGCGGCGGCATCTGTGGAGTAGACCCATCCAGCATCGGCTTCACCCGAGGCCACCTTTCCTAAAACATCCGCTACCTGGCGCTCCTGGGAGGAGGGGTGCACGTCCAAATGCTGGTCATCGATGATCTGGGAGGAAATATCGCCGCAGGGTACTTGCGGATCGCAGAGTACGAAGTGATGGGAGTGGGATAGATCTTGCACGGAATGGATTCCCGCCGGGTTTCCTTTAGGTACCACCATGACCATGACATTCGTGGCGAGCACCTCGGGGGCGGTCACGGTTCCATCCTGGACCGCCTTATCCATGGTCTTTTTGGAAGCCGTGAGGAGAAGATCGGCCGGAGCGCCCTCGCGCAGCTTGCTCACCAGATCGGAAGAGCCGCCATTTTCAAAGCTCAAATTCACCGGAGATTCGAGCTGGCCGGCGCGTTCGGTAAGTTCATCATTGATAACGCGGGTGGATGAGGCCGCCAGTACAGTGAGCGTGGTATCCGCCGTATCCTGTGACGACGTTACTGACGTGTGTGGAGCGCAGCCTGAAAGAGCGATTCCCAAGGCAACGAGGAGTGCGGTGACGCGTCTGTGCATCTGCGGAGAGCTCCTTTTCGGCTTCTTTGGCGGTGAGTATGACCTACCTAGAATAGCCCTCCACCGAACAAAGGTTTAGCTCACGCGGGTGAACTTGATGTGGAAGTCGTTTTCTTCCTCCTGGAGGTAGTCAAGCTCGAAGTTCTCCTCGCGGGACTCGACCTCTTTGAGCAGTGGGACGGGGTTGTGTGGGGCGATAAGAATCATTGATTCGCCTACATTAAGGGTGCCCAGCGCGCCATGGATGGCACCGTGGCGAACGGCGTGCGGAATTTCGGAGGCGTTGAGGGTGGGGATGGAATGCGGCTTATTGGCGTCGGAAATGGGCAGCTGCATGGCAAGTAGTCCTTTCTACTGGGGTGCGAGTTTCGCTCTGACCCCAATATTAGTACGATAAAACTCGTGCAAAATAATAGCGTGGCGCTTCGCCTTGTCATTCTTGCCTGTGCGGGTCTATCCCTGCTGGTTGGGCTGGGTGCGGGCGCCTCCCTCCTGGGTTTGAACGCCACCCCGGGAGCATCCTTTGCCGCCGACCACGGGCCGCTAATGATCTTTGGTTTCGTAGGCGGAGCCATAGGCCTCGAACGCGCCGTCGCCGTGCGCACCACGTGGGCCTGGGTGGGGCCTGTATGCCACGTCGCTGGCGTGCTCAGCATTCTCGCCGGCCTACCGCGTGGGGTCGCAGCCATGTTCTTTGCCGCCGGCTTCCTTGTCCTTGGCTGCATCTATGCCACTATCTACCGCCGTCAGGCTAGCCTCGCGATTCTGGTGCAGGCAGTCGGCGTCATTGGGGGAGTAGCCGCCGCTGCCCTCTGGGCCATGGGGCCGGGGTTTGCTACAGCGATGCCGCTGTGCGCACTTTATGCCGTGGCCACCATCATCGGCGAGCGCATGGAATTAGCGCGCATAACCATGGCCGGAACGCGCGCCGAAAATCAGCTCACCCTCTTAGTGCTGGGGCTGGCGGCAGTAAGCGTTATCTATATGCTTTCCCCGGCGGTGGGCTATCGCGCTATGGGGCTGATGTTGATCGCCATCGCCGTGGCGACCGCGCGGGTGGATGTGGCCAAGAACTTGGTGCGCTCACAAGGATTGCCGCGCTTTTCGGCGGCATGCATGCTGGCCGGCTACGCCTGGCTCGCGTTCGGCGGGTACTTGTGGCTGATCTATGGCGAGGCCACCGGCTTTGTCTATGATGCCTCGGTGCACACCATTTTCCTGGGCTTTGTCATGTCCATGATTTTCGCGCACGCGCCCATCTCTTCACCTCTGTTATTCGCCGCCGCCTGCCATACCACAAAGTGCTCTACGTACCTGTGGGGCTCTTGCATGGTGGCCTTGCGCTGCGAGTCCTTGCAGATTGTGCCCAGCACACCACAGCGCTCCAAAGCGGCGGGGTGGTTACCATTATTGCGGTAATAGGCTTTCTTGCCTGCGGCATTACCTTGACCAGCAAGGAGGCGCGACGTGCGCATTCATGACATTTCCCTGGCCGCACGCGGCCGTTGGCATACCCTTAGCGCTGCCATTATCGCCGGGTGGATCCTTGTCGGCCTCGGCCTGCTCATCGCTAGCTCCTTGGGCGCACCCGTGGTGTGGTGGGATATCATCCACCCCTTCACAATTGGCGCGCTGACCACGGCGATCATCGTCTTTTCCACCCACTTCACCGAGGCCTTGACTAGGACTGCGGGTGGGGACTACCGGGGCGTCGGCAGTCGCGTGGCACTAGTCCAGATCGGGCTTATCTTGTTGCTCATCGATAGGGCGGGGTATGACTGGGGCCCGCTTGCCGACGTCGCCTCAACCCTCATCATCGCCGCCCTCGCCTGGCATCTGTGGTTCGTCGCGCGGCGCCTACGCGGCTCATTGTCTGGTTCTTTTGCCGTGACCGTGCCCTTTTATATCGCCGCTAGCGTGTTCATGATTGTCTCCGTAGTACTCGTCATCCTCAGCGGCAACAGGGTAGGCGAGTACTCCCTCCTCATCGGCGCGCACTCGCGCGGTATGGTCTGGGGATTTGCCTGGCTGACCGTCATCGGCACGGTGGTCACGCTGCTTCCCACGTTGTCTGCCACTGCGATTTCCTCCACCGCCCGTGCAAGATGTACCCGTGCGCTCATCGTGCATTGCGTGGGGCTGGGATGTGCGATGGCACTATACGCGGTAGGCCTCACCCGAGCTGCAGGCGTGGCCCAGCTGCTCGTGGTCTTGGCAGCCCTGCTCATCATCCAGCCGGTACTCGCTACCGTCATGGGGCGCTCACCACGGCTGACCACCGCCACCGTTGCCGTCATCGCCGGCCTGCTGTGGATGCTGGCGTTGTGCGCCGGTGATGCCATCTCCGCAGCCGTCGGAGCCTACCCGCGCACCATCACCTTGGTTGTGCTTCCCGCCTTCCTCGGTGCTGGCCTCTTGCAGCTGGTGACCGGTGTCCTACACCACCTGCTGCCCATACTCACCGGGGCGCGCCCCAATACCGCCGAGCGCACCGGTTACGCCCGCCTGCTGCTTATCAACGTAGGCGGACTACTTAGCTTGCTCGACGCTACTGCGGCCGGGCTTATCATGATGGGGATAGGGATTGCCGCCAATATCTTCGCCGTCGGCCGCGCCCTCTACTTACAGAAAAGACTGGAGAACTAAATGCTGAGCGTTTCTTCCTCGCAACCCGCGGACAAGCCCGCCTCCAAGGACTCATCTTGGGCTTCGTGGCTACTCATCGGTATCGCGTTAGCGGCAGTTATCGCACTCGCGGTGGTCAATTCCACTGGCAAGAGCTCTCAGTCCGCTACGCCTGTAGCCTCTGGTGAAACGCAGACCATTGACGTTGGTGTGGATGGCATGGCCTTTACGCCCTCGTCTATCGATATCGACCCTGGAACCCATCTGGTGGTCAACTTCACCAACTCGGGTGACCAAGTCCATGACCTGAAGATAGGTGATGCCGAAACCGGCCGCGTCGATCCCGGCGAGACCGTCCAACTTGATGCCGGAGTCATCGACTCCTCCGAGGAAGGCTATTGCACCATCGCCGGCCACAAGATGCAGGGCATGACTTTTAAGGTCAACGTCGGAGATGGCGCCGCCGCAGGGCATGATCACACGGTGGCTTCTGCAAGCAACCCCCACGTAGACGTGCCCACCGCCGCCGAACTCGGCACCCAGCGCGATGGCTTTTCTGCCTTCGACGCCTCTGTGCAACCTGCCGCCGAAACGAAGACCCACAAAGAGACCTGGACGATGACCGAAAAAGTCGTAGAGGTCGCCCCCGGCATCAAGCAAATGCGTTGGCTCTTCAACGGCCAAGCCCCAGGCCCGACCCTGCGCGGAAAAGTGGGCGATAAATTCGAAATCACCATCAAAAACGAGGGCTCCATGGCCCACTCCATCGACTTCCACGCCGGCGAGGTCAACCCTGATGAGACCATGAAATCCATCCAACCGGGTGAGGAATTGACCTATAAATTCACCGCGCATCGCTCCGGCATTTGGATGTATCACTGCTCTACGATGCCCATGTCCCTCCACATCGCTAATGGCATGGCCGGCAACGTCATCATCGATCCGCCGAACCTGAAGCCCGTGGACGCGGAATACAACTTCATGGCGACCGACGTGTTCCTCGGTGAGGAAAACACTGGTGCCGATGCCCAGCGCGTAGCCGACGGCCGCTTCGACCTCATGGCCTTTAACTATTATCCCGGCCAGTACGACGCAGAACCCATCAAGGCCAAGGTGGGCGATACCGTTCGCCTGTGGCTGACTAATCTAGGCCCCGACCAGCCGCTGAGCTTCCACGTTGTGGGCGAACAATTCGATACCGCCTACAAAGAAGGCGCTTACCTCATCAAGAATGAGGACTCGACCGGCTCGCAAGCCCTGGACCTCCTCCCGGCGCAAGGCGGATTCGTCGAGATGACCTTCAACGAGCCCGGTACTTATTCCTTTGTCAATCACATCATGACTAACGCCGAGAAGGGGCAGCACGGCAAGTTCATCGTCACGGAGTAGGCCAGCCTCGCTCGATACACCCTTCGCGCTCACCATGAAACAAGTTTCATAAATCCGCGGCTTCACGGTGATCGCGAAGAGCGGGGTAGTTCTGCAGCTTCCCCTTCGCGCTCACCGGGACGGTGATTTCGTGCTACCCGCGGCTGCTAGTGAGCGCGAAGGGGGAGGGCAGGGTCCGGGAAGCGGAGCAGGGGGAGCTCGCGCAATTCCGCGTGTGTGTCGTAGTCGCGTTCGGCGCCGGTGCCAGGGACCTCGACAAAATTCACACCGCGGATGAGGCGGCGGACGGAGACGTTCCTAGCCGTAGGAAGGGATTCGAGCTGAGTGTGGAGCGCGGGGGCGTGCCAGAGGGAACACAGCGGCTGGAGGTAGCCGTCGGCGGCGCGGGTGAGTACGGCATCGGCTGTGGAGGAGGCGAGGGTCGAGCGCAGACGGGGAAGCAGTAGCGGCGAATCGGGGGCATCCACGGCGAAGAGGGCAAGTTCGGTGCAGTGGGATAACGCTTGTGCGCCGGCCGCGATGCCAGCGACGGGACCACCGTAGAGCGGGGACTCGCACACCTGGGGTAGGCCGAGATAATGCGGTGAGACGGCCACGGCCGGGGTGCCGTAGGGGAGCTGGGCGAGCAGGCGGTCTATAAAACGTGTTCCGTGGGCGGAAAGAGAGGCTTTATCTGTGCCACCCATGCGTCGGCCGTGGCCACCGGCGAGGATTATCGCGCCGAGCATTAGGCCTCCGGCAGGGTGCGGGACCAGTCTCCGGAGCGGCCGCCGGATTTCGCCACGATGCCGCAACGGCGGATATAGGCGGAGCGGTCCACGCCCTTGACCATGTCGATGATGGCGAGCGCGGAAACATTCACGGCCGTAAGCGCTTCCATCTCCACGCCAGTGCGGTCGGCGGTGCGGACGGTGGCGGAGATGAATACGTGGTCGTCGGCAAGCGTGAGCTCCACAGCGCAGCCGTGCACGCCGATGGTATGCGCTAGTGGAAGCAGCTCGGGGACCTTCTTGGCAGCGGAAATGCCGGCGATGCGGGCTACAGCTAGGACATCGCCCTTGGGCACCGTGCCGTCGCGCAAAGCGGTCATGACCTCGGGAGAGCAAGCGACTTCGCCCTCGGCCGTGGCGGAGCGCACGGTCGGTTGCTTCTCGGTGACATCGACCATGTAGGCGGCGCCGTCAGAGTCAAGGTGGGTAAATTTCATGGCTGCTCCTTAATACAGATAAACGGTGATGTCCTCGCCCACGGCGGGCGGTTCGGAGTAGATGAGACAAAAGCCATTGGTACCGGCGAGCGATACAACGCGATGGCTGCCGTGGGGCAGGTGCGAAGTAATGGCGGGCTCCGGCCGAAAGTCTACGGTCACGGGGACAATGGTCGGCCGGCCGCGGGAGGCAGGAAGAGGCGAGTCTACACGGGCGCGCAGGTTGACCCGCTCCCGTGGCGCAGGGTGCCCGGAAAGTGCGGCGATGAGGGGACGAGCATAAAGCTGGAAATCCACGAAGGCAGCCACGGGGTTGCCAGGCAAGCATAGTACCGGGGTGCCTTTCCAATTGGAGTAGCCCTGTGGGGCGCCCGGGCGCTGGTCGACGTGCCCGAACCACGCGGAATCCGTGCGCCCCAGCACAGTGTGGACCACATCGAAGGCGCCGGCTGACACGCCACCGGAGGTGATGATGAGGTCGTGGGAGGAGGCAAGCTCATCCAGTGCAGAGGCCAAGTCTGCGGGGGAATCGCCAACATGGAGGCGCGTGTGTGCGCCCGCGAGCGCGGCGAGCATGGGGCCGTTGGAATCCGGCAGCTGGCCGGGAGCGAGTTCTGTTGGGGAAGAGACGAGTTCTTCGCCAGAAGAAATGATCGCTATGCGCGGGCGGCGGTGGACCGAGACGGAATAAACGCCAGCGGAGGTGAGAGCGGCGATTACGGCGGCGTCGACAAGCGTGCCTGCTGTGGCCACTGGCGCGCCGGACTGGATATCCTCCCCGGCGGCGCGGATATGTGACTTGGTGGGAGCATCGGTGATGGTCACCTCGTCTGGAAGCGCTACGGGGCCGGCCGGGGTGGTGGTATTTTCCACGGGCACGACAAGCATTCCTGCGGTATCAGCTACCGGTGCGCCGGTCATGATGCGCACCGCGTGTCCCGCGGGGACCTCGGTAGGGGCGGCACCGGCTGGTACATCGCCGGCGACGGGGAGGGTCCATGGGCCGGGGGAGGGAAGATCCGCGGCGTGGACGAGGAAGCCATCCATCGCCGAGTTGGCGTGGGGCGGCACGGGAAAGCGCGCGGTGGCATCGGCGGCGAGGACGCGGCCGATGAGGGAGGCATCGACGGCGGCTGACTCGGCCGGCAGGGGGGATGCCAGGGTGAGGACGGCATCGAGGTGCGCGGAGATGCTGCGGGGCGTGGACATAAAAATAAGGTTAGCCGCCGATGGCAGACATCGGACGGTCCGGTTGCAGAAAGCCTTCGTCATCGATGCCATGGCCAGGCTTTTTGCTCCACATTTCCTCAGCCCAGGCCTCCATGATCTCCTCATCGCTGGCCCCAGAGCGCAATAGTTCCCGCAGCGGGGTTTCGGAATTGCCAAAGAGGCAGTTGCGCACGACGCCGTCGGTAGTCAGCCGCGTACGATCGCAGTCGCCGCAGAAGGGGTGGGTGACCGAGGCAATGATGCCCAGTGTTCCGCGCGTTCCATCCGGAGCAGTGGCCTCCCACAGGGCGGCGGGGGCAGATCCCCGCGGTTCGTGGGCGGGCTCCATGGAGAAGTGGGTGCGCAGGCGGCCAAGGATATCTTCGGCCGTTACCATGTCCTCGCGGCGCCATTGCTCGCGGGGCCCAAGCGGCATCTGTTCGATGAAGCGCAGCTGAGCACCGTGGCGGACGGCATAGTCCGCTAGCGGGACGATGTCTTCTTCGTTGACCCCGGGCATGACCACGGCGTTGATTTTGATGGGGTGGAGGCCTGCGGCATCCGCAGCGGCGATGGCCTGGAGCACGTGATCAAGGCGGTCGCGGCGGGTGAGCGCGGCGTAGCGCTCGCGGTCGATGGTATCGAGCGAGATATTGATGCGATCGAGTCCGGCTGCGGCGAGGGCGCCGGCGCGCTTTTCTAGGCCAAGCCCGTTGGTGGTTAGCGCGGTGGACGGGGATCTCCCCTGGTCGGTGCGCAGCTCTTTAGTGGCGGCAATAATCTTTTCCAGCGACTTACGCAGCAAGGGTTCGCCGCCGGTAAAACGCACTTGGCGGATGCCCAGCTTGCCGACGCCAATTCGAATCAGTCGGATGGTTTCCTCATCGCTCAAGGTCTTCTCTGTGGGCATCCACTCTAAGCCTTCGGCCGGCATGCAATAGGTGCAGCGCAAGTTGCAGCGATCCGTGAGGGAGACGCGCAGGTCGCGGGCTTGGCGGCCATAGCGATCCAGCAGTGCGCGCGTGCCATCAGCAGCCGGGGCGGGCAGATCCGCTGGCGACTGCGCCCGGACCACGGTGGGCAGGGGCAGGGAAACTACGGGTCGCTGCGTGGAAGAGGTCATCGGTGCCAGTCTAAGAGAGGGGATGAGGTACACCAAGCTGCAACGGCTTAGAGAAGGATATTATTCCTAGTTTTCCCGGCTTAAATCGGTGGCTTCGGTGGCAGCGAGGCGCTGCGATTCGCCTGGACCCTTGAGCCGGATGATGTTGTACTCGCCTTCTGCCAGGTGGGTACGCAAATCCTTCTTATCGAATTTGCCCACGGAAGTTTTATCGATGGACTTTACAAAGGTCCAGTACTCCGGCAGCATCCAACTCGGCAGCTCCTTGCGCATGCTGGCGCGCAGGCGCTCTGCGGTTTCGATGGTGGGAGAAGCACCTTCTGCCAAGACGGTAACGGCCAGTGGGCGCTCGACCCATTGCTTATCGGGATAGCCGATAACGGCGGCTTCGACGACGAGTGGGTCAGACATGATGAGGTTTTCGAGCTGGACGGAATAGATCCACTCGCCGCCGGAGCGGATGACGTCTCGGGCGCGGTCCTCTACGGTAAGGAAGCCGTCCTTGGTGACCGAGCCGACATCGCCAGTGCGCAGCCAGCCATCCGCGGTGAACTTGCCCTCTGCAGCCTCGACCTGCTTGCCGCGAAATTCGGAGGCGATTTCGCCCGGCTCAGCGGTAGGCGAGTGGTAGTAAGAACCGGTGACCAGGTTGCCGCGTACCTGCAGCTCGCCCGCGTTGCGGTCGGTTCGGGCCACAACTTGGCCGTCATTGACCACGCGGTATTCCAGCGAGGCGGGGATGCGACCTTGAGAAATGCGGTAGGCCCACCGGGTATCGCCCGAAGCGCCCTGAGGAGGGCGGGCGACGCTGCCGACGGTGGAGGTTTCTACCATGCCCCACACGTGAACAACGTCGACACCGTAGCGTTCCTCCCACATCTTGATAAGAGTTGGGGGAACAGGGGAGCCGCCGGCATAGATCTCCGTGAGGGTCATGCGCTCCGGCGGGTGGTGCATGTAGTGCACAAAGAGTTGGATCCAGATGGTGGGAACGCCGTGGGCCACGCGCGGAGAAGTAGCGGCAATGGCCTTGGCAAGGGTGGGGGCGGATACGTCGGCGTCGGGAAGCACGAGCGGGGTGCCCGTCATGAAGCAGGTAAAGGGAACGCCCCAGCTCAGCACGTGACAGATGGGGATGCAGCACAGGAAAGTCTCGCCGTGGGTGATGCACAGCGAGTCCGAGGAGCGCAGCTGCATGGCCTCCAGATACAGCGAACGGTGCGAATACAGTACGCCCTTGGGGGCACCCGTGGTGCCTGTGGAATAGCACAGTGCCGCGGCCGTGCGCTCATCTAGTTCCGGCCAGTCATAGACGGTGGAGCGGCCATCAATTAAAGCTTCATAGGAATACACTTCAATCCCACGGGGGAAGAGATGGGCAAACTGCTGCGCAGGCTGTGCGCCGGTAATGATGACGCTTTTCACGGAGTCGGTACCCACAAGCACCTTGCCTAGTTGCTGCGCCAGCCGGGGATCGCACACGATGGCAGATATTTCCGCGTGATTAATAATATGGCGAATCTGGTCATTCATCAGCTGCTTATTCAGCGGCGCAAAAATCGCGCCCTTGCAAGCAGTGCCAAACATGACCTCGAGGTGTTCGGCGCAGTTCCACATAAAACTGCCCACCCGCTCATCGCCGGTAATACCCAAATCATCATGAATAGCGTGGGCGAAGGCGGCTGCGCGAGCGGCGATATCGCGGAAGGTAACTTCTTCGGCCGGATCAAATTCAGAGCCGGTGCCCTCACCGTGCCAGGTTGTCACCGTGGTGCTGCCGTGCACCGAGGCGCCGTATTCCAAAATGCGGGTCAGGGAGAGGGGGATATCCATCATCGTGGAAAGCATGCCTCTACTGTAGCGGTGTCATGGTGCGGGCGTTGCGGTCTATGCGTTATACTTGTTCGCGACTGGTAGGAAACCGGAATTTTTAGCTCCCCTTTCCTATGGATTCGGGCCCAGAGAAGTTTTGCCCGCAGTCGTTTCTTGATTTCTTCCGGTTCGTGCACCCGCTGTGCGAATTCTCCTTGAGAACATGGAAGAGGCCTCATACTTATTGCCCGGCAGGACGCGCATGCGCCTTGGCACGAGGGCGAGAAGTCCTAGAAAAATACACATTGGCTTCCAGTGCAACGCCGTGAGCCTAGGCTACGGCGGCTCCCGCATCATCGGACCTGGTCAAGCAACGAAAGGATATCCGTGAGCGAAACGGACAACACCGCAGCACAGGATCTTGCATCCCTGAAGCTGCCGGAATTGCGCAAAATGGCCGCAGAGCGCGGCCTACGTGGTGTCTCTGCCCTGCGCAAGGGGGATCTCATCACCGCCATCAAGACTGGTCAAGTTCCGCCAAAGGCCAAGGCCAAGGTGGAAAAGGCCGCTCGGGTAGAAAAGGCGGAAAAGGCAGAGAAATCTGATAAACCAGAAAAGCCACGCGCGCAGGCGCAGGACGATGCGCCGCAGAAGGCGGAAAAGCAGGAAGAATCCGGCGAGAAGCAGGATAACCGCCAGCAGAACTCTGGCGACGAGCAGCGCTATGAGTCGCGTTCTCAGGCACGCCGCGCTCGCCGCAACCGCGCCCGCCGGCAAGAACGCCAGGAGCGGCAGGAACGTCAAGAGCGCGAGGAACGCAGCCACAACGAGGAGCAGGGCGGCAATAAAGACAACCGCGAGAATAACTCCCAGGATGGCTCCGATAATCAGGGCGATAAGAATGACCGCGGCGATAATAAGCAGCGCGGCAATCGCCACGATGACAACAATAATCACGAGCGCGGCAACCGTCGTGGGCGCCGCAATCGCCGCAACCGCCGTGGCCGCGGAAACAATAATGACAATAACGGCGGCAACGATTTGCAGGTCCGCGAGGGCGATGAGCTGCAGGCCGTCGGTGGCATTTTGGACGTGGTAGACAATAACGTCGCCTTCCTGCGCACCACCGGTTACCGCGCCGCGGCTTCCGACGTCTTTGTCAACAACGGCATTGTCCGCCGCCTGGGCCTGCGCTCCGGCGACGCCATTACCGGCCAGGTTAAGGTCTCCGGCCCGACGCATACGCATGGCAACGGTCGTAACCGCCGCAAGTACAACCAGCTGGTTCAGGTCGATACCGTCAATGGCATCGATCCGGAAAACGCAAAGCAGCGTCCACACTTTAATAAGCTGACCCCGCTGTATCCGAATAAGCGCCTGCGTTTGGAAACGGACCCGAAGATCCTCACCACCCGCGTGATTGACCTCATCATGCCCATTGGTAAGGGCCAGCGCGCGCTTATCGTCTCCCCGCCAAAGGCCGGTAAGACGACGATTTTGCAGAATATCGCCAATGCGATTTCTACCAATAACCCGGAGTGCTACCTCATGGTTGTCCTCGTAGATGAGCGCCCTGAGGAAGTTACGGATATGCAGCGTTCCGTCAACGGTGAGGTTATTGCTTCCACCTTTGATCGCCCGCCATCAGAGCACACCTCCGTAGCCGAGCTGGCTATCGAGCGTGCCAAGCGCCTTGTGGAGCAGGGCAAGGACGTCGTTGTTTTGCTCGACTCCATTACCCGCCTGGGCCGCGCCTACAATAATTCCTCCCCGGCATCCGGCCGCATCCTCTCTGGCGGTGTGGACTCCAACGCGCTCTACCCGCCAAAGCGCTTCCTCGGCGCCGCCCGCAATATCGAAGAGGGCGGCTCGCTGACAATCATCGCCACCGCCATGGTGGAGACCGGTTCTACCGGCGATACCGTCATCTTCGAGGAATTCAAGGGCACCGGAAATGCCGAGCTGAAATTGGACCGTGGCATTTCCGAGCGCCGTGTATTCCCGGCCGTGGACGTTAACCCGTCCGGCACCCGTAAGGATGAATTGCTGCTCGTACCAGAGGAGGCGCGCATCATGACCAAGCTGCGTCGCATCCTTTCTGCCCTGGATTCCCACCAGGCCATTGACCTGCTCATTAAGCAGCTAAAGAAGACCCGCTCCAATGGCGAGTTCTTGATGCAGGTGGCCTCCTCGGCCCCGATGGCTGCGGATAAGGATGAAGAAGATTATGTCTAATCAGGTTTCCCTCGTTGATGACATTGTGTCCGAATACCAGGGCATTGAGATGCAGATGGGCGATCCGGAGGTGGCCGGCGACCAGAAGCAATTCCGCAAGCTCTCCAAGCGCTATGCGGAACTGCGCCCCATCATCATGGTTAATGATGAATTAACCCAGGCCCGCGAGGATCTCGCGGACGCCAAGGAGATGGCCTACGAGGACCATGACTTCCAAGAAGAAGCGGACCGCCTCGAAAAGTCCGTGGAGAGCTTGGAAGAAAAGCTCGCTGATCTGCTCGCGCCGCGCGATGAGCAGGACTCCGAGGACATCATTATGGAAATCAAGGCCGGCGCGGGAGGCGAGGAGGCGGCCCTCTTCGCCGGTGACTTGGCCCGGATGTACGAGCGCTACGCGGATAAGACCGGCTTTAACTGGGAGGTCCTGGGCCTCAACGAGTCGGATCTGGGAGGTGTGAAGGATATGACCATTTCCTTCCGCTCCAAGTCCCCCTCGCGCGATGGTGCGTGGTCCGTCTTCAAGTTCGAGGGCGGTGTGCACCGCGTGCAACGTGTCCCGGTCACCGAGTCCCAGGGCCGTATTCAGACCTCTGCCGCGGGTGTGCTGGTGTACCCAGAGCCAGAAGAGGTGGAGTCCGTCAATATTGATGACAAGGATATTCGCGTCGACGTTTACCGTTCTTCGGGTAAGGGCGGCCAGGGCGTGAATACCACCGACTCCGCGGTGCGCATTACCCACCTGCCAACTGGGCTTATCGTTACCTGTCAGAAGGAACGTTCCCAGATTCAGAACAAGGCGCGTGCACTGCAGGTCTTGCAGGCCCGCTTGGACCAGATGGAGCGTGAAGCTCGCGAGGCTGAGGCCGGCGAGCAGCGCGCCTCCCAGGTGCGCACCATGGACCGTTCGGAGCGCATCCGCACCTATAACTGGCCGGAGAACCGCATCACGGATCACCGCATTGGCTACAAGGCTAATAACCTGGACTCTGTTTTGAACGGCGATATGCATGACCTTATTAAGGCCCTGCAGGACCAGGAGCGTGCCGAGCGCCTCGAGGCTGAGGGCTAAACGGGCGTGGATAACACGTATGGACAGGCGCTGCGCCGTGGGGTGCAGCGCCTTCGTGCTGCCGGGGTACCAAGCCCCGAGTGGGATGCGCGCATCATTGCCACGCACCTTATTCATTGCGGCCACATGGATATCCCGCTGGACCAAGCTCCTATGCCCGGTTTCGATATGGCCTATGATGCGCTGCTACGTCGCCGCGAGTCCCGCGAGCCCCTACAGTACGTGCTAGGCAGCGCCTGGTTCGGTCCGCTGGAGCTCAAGGTGGGCCCTGGCGTATTTATCCCGCGGCCGGAAACCGAGGTGTTGGCGGACTGGGCGGTGCGCAATGCGGACGGCCCGCGGCTGGTGGACTTGTGCACTGGCACAGGGGCATTGGCACTATATCTGCACCACTACTTACCTGAGGCGCAGGTGCGGGCAGTTGAGCTTGCCGACGCCGCCTTGGCCTACACCACTGCCAATACCCGCGGCAGCGGGGTAGAGGTTATTCAGGCCGATGCTACGGATGCCACTACCTTGGCGGAGTGGAACGGGACCGTGGACCTTATCGTGACCAACCCGCCGTATGTACCGGAGACGCCGGACCTCGATCCGGAGGTCTACCATGATCCACACGACGCGGTCTTTGCCGGTGAGGATGGGATGGGCGTCATCACCGGCCTCATCCCGACGTTCGCCCGCCTTTTGCGCCCGGACGGCAAGGTGGCCATCGAGCACGATGACTCCACGAGCGAAGCCGTACAAGCCGCAATGGCCCGCTACGGCGGCTTTGAAAGAATTTCGGCGCTGCAGGACATGACGGGAACGCCCCGCTTTGTCACTGCGGTGCGCGCGGTAGACTAAGACACCACTTAGGGCAAGAAGGGGAAAGACTATGCAAGGAAAGATTTTTAACTGTGCCGATGAGGCCGAGCGCGAAGAGGGCCTGAACATTGCGGTCAAGGCTGCACAATCCGGTCGCCTCGTGGTCATGCCCACCGATACGCTGTATGGCCTTGGCTGCGATGCCTTTGATAATGATGCCGTAGCCAATCTCTTGGCTACCAAGCAGCGCGGTCCGGATATGCCGGTACCGGTTTTGGTTGGTTCCTGGGATACCGTTCGCGGTCTCGTGGCTTCCTATACCGATACTGCGCGTGATTTGGTCGAGGCCTTTTGGCCGGGTGGCCTGTCTATCGTTGTTCCTCAGGCGCCATCCTTGCCGTGGAACCTCGGTGATACCCGCGGCACGGTAATGCTGCGCATGCCGCTGCACCCCATTGCAATTGAGCTTTTGCGCGAGGTTGGTCCGATGGCTGTGTCTTCCGCCAATATTTCTGGCCACCAGCCACCAACCACCGCGCTTATGGCTAAACAACAGCTGGGTAAAGCCGTAACGGTTTACTTGGATGGGGGAGAGACGGCCGTCGGTAAGCCTTCCACCATCATCGATCTCTCCGGTGAGCGCCCGTATCTACTCCGTGAAGGCGCGCTCTCGGCCGAGGAAATCGGCAAGGTTATCGGCCTCGATGCCCAAGCCCTGCGCACTCGTCCCCAGGCTTAAGGAGGTATTCGCGTGAGCGGCAGTGGTGTCCCGCTGCGCGAGTTGGCCCTTGTCATCCTCGTCGCAGCAGCGTTTACGTATCTGACCACCGGTGTGGTGCGCTCCTTTTTAGTGCGCACCGGCCGGGTGGCGGAAATTCGCCTGCGCGACGCCCACACGCAGCCCACACCCCGTATGGGCGGCGTGGCCATGTTTACCGGCTTTGCGGCGGCAATATTCCTCGCAGCCCAGCTTCCAGCCTTGACTCGCGGCTTTATGCCCGTCACTCCGGAAATGAATGCGGTGCTATGGGCGGCCTTGGCGCTGGTGCTTGTTGGCGTGGTCGATGACCTAGTAGAACTCAGTGCCGTCGTGAAGCTTTTTGGCCAGCTTTTCGCTGCCACGCTCATGAGTGGGTTGGGCCTTACCTGGACACTACTTTTCATTCCGTTTGGCGGCGGCACCACCGTTGTGCTGGACCAATTGCAAAGCACCCTGCTCACCGCATTCTTTACCGTCTTGCTTATCAATGCCATCAACTTTGTAGACGGGCTTGATGGCCTGGCAGCAGGCCTTGGAATGATTGCAGGAGGGGCAATTTTAGTCTTTTCCTTGACCGTCCTCCATGACCAGGGCGGTGCGGTATCGGCCTATCCGCCAGCCATTATTAGTGCCGCACTGGTGGGAATGTGCGCCGGCTTCTTACCCCATAACTTCGAACCTTCCCGCATTTTTATGGGCGACTCCGGCTCCATGCTTATCGGCCTCTTGCTCGCTGCGGCCTCAACTTCTGCGTCCGGCAAGATCAACATGTCTCTGTATGGCACGGTGGATATTGTCGCGTTAATGTCACCCATTATCGTGGTCGCCGCGGCGGTATTTATTCCAGTCCTCGACCTTGTCTGGGCTGTTATTCGCCGCCTATCGCACGGCCGTTCACCGTTTTCTGCGGATAAGGCGCACATTCATCACCGCCTCCTCAAGCTTGGGCATACTCATAGGCGTACCGTGCTAGTGCTCTACTTGTGGGTTTCCGCAGTGGCATTTGGTGCGGTGTCCTTTTCCATCGTTCCCGCGCCGGTGGCCATTGGCGTGACTATTGTGGCCCTGCTTCTCGCGTTTGCAGCTACTCTCGTGCCCTTGCGGCAAGGAAAGATTGGCCCTGCTGCCCGAGAGACCGTCGTGGTGGCGGAAACCGAGCCCTCGTGAGGTAGGCTCGGTCTCCGTGAATGATCCTAAAGTAAACTCTGATTTTGATGATCCGCGTCTGCCCCTCAAACGCGCCGTGCAGCTAGGTGTCAAAGCGTTGCTTGTCATTATGCTGGTATCACTTGCCATTTGGGGGGGATTGAAAGGCCTTCCCGGAATTTGGGGCGTCTTAATTGGTGCAGCCCTAGGCGGAGGATTCGTATTGTGTACGGCTCTTTCAGTCCTATTTACAGCCAAGTCAAACCCCTCGACAACAATTGCAGTGGTGCTCGGTGGGTGGCTGCTTAAGCTAGTTTTGCTCTTGGGGGTTTTGGCAGTAATTAGGGAAATGGATTTCTATGACACGTGGGCCTTGTTTCTTAGCGTAGTTGCAGCTCTTGTTGTAACCCTCGGAACCGAAGTCTGGGGGATAGTTACTTCTAAAGTGACGTACGTGGCTTAATCGGCGTTCAAAGAATGCTGCCAAAAGCTTGGGGCAGCTCAGCATCATGGGGGATACCGAGCAGCTCTATTTCATCTGTTACTTGCGGTTATGAGAGATTTATACCCCCGACGAGGGGCGGGTGAGATGTGGTGTGATGAATTCCACGCTTATGAGTTTGGCCAGCAAATCGCAGGTTTATAGCTTAATTACTTACTTTGGAATTGAAGAGTAGCTTCTATGGGGCCCCCACGTGCAAAAACTCAGGATCCAGCTGATACGATTCACTTCGGGTTACCGTGGAAGTAGGCACGTGCTCTCTTCCGGTATTGGTAAATCCCTGTCTTGTTCATGCTGATGTGCGACGGAGTCCGTGAACAGGACAGAAAGTTTGAGACGTCCATCGCACCACAAAAGCTTTTACAAGCTGTGTGGCCCGAACACGGGAGAGAACGCTGAGCGTTACAACATTGGCTATGAAAGGGCACTTCCACACGCCCGATCTAGGTGAAGAATTCTTCCCGGGGCAAATTGATGCCGACCATCTTTTTTTCGGTGACTTCGCCGGCGGATGGTTCGCGCTTGATCGCCTGATGCTGATTCGAATCTTGATGACGCTAGTTGTGGTGATCCTTTTCTGGGCCGCCTTTAAGAACCCTAAGTTGGTTCCTTCTGGCATTCAGAATGTGGGCGAGAATGCGGTCGACTTTGTCCGTATTCATATCGCTGAGGACATTTTGGGTAAGAAGGAGGGAAAGCGATTTCTGCCAATTATCGCTAGCATCTTCTTCGCGGTTCTATTCATGAACGTTGCGACCGTTATTCCGGGGCTTAATGTCTCGCCGAACGGACGTATTGGTATGCCAATTGTCTTGGCCGCGGTTTCGTACATTGTGATGATTTACGCGGGTGCCAAGAGGTATGGCCTTGGTAAGTTCATTCGCTCCTCGGTAGTGATTCCGAACTTGCCACCGCTATTGCATCTTTTGGTGGTACCGATTGAGTTTTTCTCTACGTTCATCTTGCGGCCGGTTACCCTTGCTATTCGTCTCATGGCGAACTTCCTTGCTGGACACATCATTCTGGTTCTTCTCTTCTCTGCTACGAACTTCTTCTTCTGGCAGCTGAATGGTTGGACCGCACTGTCTGGATTAACCATTATTCTGGGCTTGGCTATGAGCCTGTTCGAGATTCTGGTTATCTTCCTACAGGCGTACATCTTCGCTCTTTTGACGGCGGTGTACATTGAGCTGTCCTTGCACGCTGATTCGCACTAAGGACGAGGTCGACGAGCGCGACCGAGTAAACCACCTAATTTAAACCATCGACATTCAGTCTTGAGACAGACTGAAATTCTACGAAAGGGAACGACTTTCACCATGAACGAAATCATTCTGGCAGCGGATGCCGCTTCGAAGTTTGAAGGACTGGGCACCATTGGTTATGGCCTGGCGGCTATCGGTCCAGGCATCGGTATCGGTATCGTTGCCGGCAAGACCGTTGAAGCTATGGCCCGTCAGCCAGAAATGGCTGGCCAGCTGCGTACCACCATGTTCCTGGGTATCGCCTTTACTGAGGCCTTGGCACTTATCGGCCTCGTTGCCGGCTTCCTGTTCTAAGAGCTCGAGTTTTCACACCGAATCTTTTAAGACGGGAGACCAATGAATAACGTCGTTTACTTGCTTGCAGCAGAGGGCGGAGATAACCCAGGTTCGGGTAGTTTCTCTGTTCTTCTGCCCAAGAACTATGACATTTTCTGGTCTTTGCTGTGCTTCATCGTAATTCTGTTGCTGTTCTGGAAGTTTGTAATTCCTATGTACAGCAAGATGTTGGCAGAGCGTGAAGACCGGATCGAGGGCGGCTTGAAGCGTGCCAAGGCTCAGCAGGCCGAGGCCAAGGCTGCTCTGGAAAAGTACAATGCTCAGCTGGCTGATGCCCGTGCAGAGGCAGCCGAGATTCGCGAGCAGGCGCGCGAGCGCGGCAAGCAGATCGAGGCCGAGGCCAAGACCAACGCGGAAGAAGAGTCCCGCCGCATCGTCGCCAACGGCGAGAAGCAGCTGGAGGCTTCCCGTTCGCAGGTTGTTACTGAGCTGCGTTCCGAAATGGGCCAGAACTCCATCAACCTGGCGGAGAAGATTCTGGGCGGCGAGCTTTCCGACGCCTCTAAGAAGTCCTCCACCATTGATGGCTTCTTGTCCGAGCTCGACTCTGTGGCACCGGCCGGAAAGTAGGCAACTATGAAGGCAGCTAGCCGCGAAGCACTCGCAACCTCGCAATCTCGCTTGGATGAAATCCTTGCTGGCGAGAATAACGTCGCCACCGCCGCACAGGCGGGCTTGGACATCTTTGAGGTTGTCGATGTCTTGGATGATGACCGCGAACTGCGCGTTGCATTCACCGATATCGCCGCCCCGAGCGAGGCACGTAAGTCCCTAGCGGAGAACCTTTTTGGCTCCAAGATTTCTGGTGGTGCGCTGCGCATCATTCAGGAAGCTGCGGCCGTACAGTGGTCCACTCCGAAGGACTTTGTCAAGGGATTGGTTTCCTTGGGCCGCCGCGCACTGCTGCGTGGCGCTGAGGCGCAGGGCCAGCTGGGCCAGGTAGAAGACGAACTCTTCCGCCTTTCCCAGATCCTTGACCGCGAGGGCGAGCTCACCCAGCTGCTTTCCGACCGAACTGCTGATTCCGCCCGCAAGCGCGGATTGCTGGCAAACGTGCTCTATGGCAAGGTCACGATGTTTACTGAGGCACTGGTGCTTCAGGCCATCTCCCGCCCAGAGCAGAACCCGATCGATGATGTGGCCGCTTTGGCTGATTCTGCAGCAGACCTGCAGGACCGCACCATTGCGCGTGTTACCGCAGCGGGTGAACTAAACGAAGGCCAGCAAGCAGTACTCGCTGAGAAGCTGGGCAAAATTTATGGTCGTGCGATGTCCATTCACTCTGAGGTTGACACCAGCCTCCTCGGTGGCATGCGCATCCGCGTCGGCGATGAAGTCATTGACGGTTCTACGGCAGGCAAGATTGCTCGCCTGCGTGCCCAGATGGCGTAGCCGAAACGACAGAAACGATTTAAGTAAGTGCTGGAAGATACTACCGAGAGCAGGAAGAACATGGCGGAGCTGACGATCTCCTCCGACGAGATCCGTAGTGCGATTGCGAACTACACCTCGAGCTACTCCGCGGAGGCCTCCCGTGAGGAGGTCGGCGTGGTCATTTCGGCAGCTGACGGTATTGCGCAGGTTTCTGGCCTGCCGTCCGTTATGGCGAATGAGCTGCTCGAGTTCCCAGGCGGCGTGATTGGCGTCGCACAGAACCTTGACACTAACTCCATCGGTGTCGTGGTCCTGGGCAACTTCGAGTCCCTCAAGGAGGGCGACGAGGTTAAGAGGACCGGCGAGGTTCTCTCCATCCCAGTGGGCGAGGAATTCCTCGGCCGCGTAATTAACCCTTTGGGTCAGCCGATTGACGGCATGGGCCCAATCAACGCTGAAGAGGAGCGCGTCCTCGAGCTGCAGGCACCGTCCGTGCTGCAGCGCCAGCCGGTTGAAGAGCCAATGCAGACCGGCATCAAGGCTATCGACGCAATGACCCCGATCGGCCGTGGCCAGCGTCAGCTGGTCATCGGTGACCGTAAGACCGGTAAGACCGCGGTGTGCATCGATACCATTTTGAACCAGAAGGCTAACTGGGAGTCCGGCGACAAGGATAAGCAGGTACGCTGCATCTACGTCGCAATTGGCCAGAAGGGCTCGACCATCGCTGGTGTGCGCCGCACCCTTGAGGAGCACGGCGCACTCGATTACACCACCATCGTGGCCGCACCGGCTTCCGATTCCGCCGGCTTCAAGTGGTTGGCACCGTTCTCCGGTGCAGCGCTGGGCCAGCACTGGATGTACCAGGGCAACCACGTCCTGGTTATCTACGATGATCTGACCAAGCAGGCTGAGGCCTACCGTGCCATTTCCTTGCTGCTGCGCCGTCCCCCGGGACGCGAGGCATACCCGGGCGATGTGTTCTACCTGCACTCCCGCCTGCTGGAGCGTGCTGCCAAGCTTTCCGACGACATGGGTGCTGGCTCCATGACCGCACTGCCGATCATCGAGACCAAGGCAAACGACGTCGGCGCCTTCATTCCGACCAACGTCATTTCTATTACTGACGGCCAGGTCTTCCTGGAGTCCGACCTGTTCAACCAGGGTGTTCGTCCGGCTATTAACGTCGGTGTTTCCGTCTCCCGTGTCGGTGGCGCTGCACAGACCAAGGGCATGAAGAAGGTTGCCGGTAACCTGCGTCTGGACCTAGCCTCCTACCGTGATCTGCAGGCCTTCGCGGCATTCGCATCTGACCTGGATGCTGCCTCCAAGGCTCAGCTGGAGCGCGGTTCCCGTCTGGTTGAGCTGCTGAAGCAGTCCGAGTCCTCCCCGCAGCCGGTGGAGTACCAGATGGTATCCATCTACCTCGCCGAGGCTGGCATCTTCGACGTCGTTCCCGTTGAAGACGTCCGCCGCTTCGAGGACGAGGTACACGAATACCTCAACGCCAACACCCCAGAGGTCTTTGAGCAGATTTCCGGCGGCAAGCCGCTAACCGATGAGTCCAAGGACGCATTGGTTGCGGCAGCTAAGGATTTCCAGCCGACCTTCCGCACCTCCGAAGGCCATAACTTGGGCTCTGAGGCACCGGTAGAGCCTTTGGATGAAAGCGACGTAAAGAACACCGAGCTCAACGTCTCCCGCAAGACGGCTAAGTAGAGTTCAGAACTCATAACTAACCGTCTAGATTAAAGAAGGGAGGAGAAACGATGGCTAATCTTCGCGAACTACGTGACCGCATCCGGTCCGTTAATTCGACTAAGAAGATCACCAAGGCCCAGGAGCTTATTGCTACCTCGCGCATTACCAAGGCGCAGGCCAGGGTAGAAGCATCTCAGCCTTATGCGACTGAGATGACCAGCATCATGAATAAGCTGGCTTCCGCCTCTACGTTGGAGCATGACATGCTGCGTGAGCGCGAAGACGGAAACGTCGCAGCCATTCTCGTGGTCACTTCTGACCGCGGTATGTGTGGCGGCTACAACAACAACGTCTTCAAGAAGGCCGCACAGCTGCAAGCTCTCCTGGAAAGCAAGGGCTACGAGGTAGTTCGGTACGTTACCGGCAACAAGGGCATCGGCCACTACAAGTTCCGCGAGGACGAGGTAGTTGGCAGCTGGGGCGGTTTCTCTCAGGACCCAACCTGGGAGGCCACCCACGATGTGCGCCGTCACCTGATTGATGGCTTTATTGCTGGTTCCAACGGCACTACCAAGGGCCGCGACGGCCTGCATGCGCAGGGTGAGGGCGTAGGTGTACGTGGCTTTGACCAGGTACACGTTGTCTACACCGAGTTTGAGTCCATGTTGACCCAGACTGCGCGCGCACAGCAGCTGTTGCCAGTTGAGCCGGTTATTCAGGATGAGGAGTACCACCTCGGTGACTCCGCTCTGTCCGACGCCGAATCTGCGGAGGATGTTGCCGCCGGATTCGAATTCGAGCCGGACGCAGATACGCTGATGGAAGCTCTGCTTCCGCAGTACGTCTCGCGTATCCTGTTTGCTATGTTCTTGGAGGCTTCTGCCTCCGAGTCCGCTGCACGCCGTACAGCTATGAAGTCTGCTACTGACAACGCAACCGAGATGGTCGAAGACCTCTCCCGCGTGGCTAACCAGGCCCGTCAGGCACAGATTACCCAGGAAATTTCAGAGATCGTCGGTGGCGCTGGCGCGCTATCTGACAGCGCAGAAAGTGACTAGATTATGACTACAGCTCTGCAAGAGCAGAATGCACAGTCTTCGGCAGTCGCCGGTCGTGTCGTGCGCGTCATCGGTCCGGTTGTGGACGTGGAGTTCCCACGTGAGGCACTGCCGGCCCTGTACAACGCACTGCACGTCGACATCAAGCTCGAAGCTGTTGCAAAGACCGTCACCCTCGAGGTCGCTCAGCACCTCGGTGACAACCTTGTCCGTACCGTGTCTATGGCACCGACCGACGGCCTCGTCCGCGGTGCCGAGGTCATCGACTCCGGAAAGCCAATTTCCGTGCCGGTCGGCGACGTCGTCAAGGGCCACGTCTTCAACGCCCTCGGTGATTGCCTCGATGAGCCGGGTCTCGGCCGCGATGGCGAGCAGTGGGGAATCCACCGCGAGCCGCCAGCGTTCGACCAGCTCGAGGGTAAGACCGAGATTCTGGAGACCGGCATTAAGGTCATCGACCTGCTGACCCCGTACGTCAAGGGCGGCAAGATCGGCCTGTTCGGCGGTGCAGGTGTGGGTAAGACCGTTCTGATTCAGGAGATGATTACCCGTATCGCCCGCGAGTTCTCCGGTACCTCCGTCTTCGCCGGCGTCGGCGAGCGTACCCGTGAGGGCACCGACCTCTTCCTGGAAATGGAAGAAATGGGCGTGCTGCAAGATACCGCCCTTGTCTTCGGCCAGATGGATGAGCCGCCAGGAGTCCGTATGCGTGTGGCTCTGTCCGGCCTGACCATGGCGGAGTACTTCCGCGATGTGCAGAACCAGGACGTGCTGCTGTTCATTGACAACATCTTCCGTTTCACCCAGGCCGGCTCTGAGGTTTCGACCCTGCTGGGTCGTATGCCTTCCGCCGTGGGCTACCAGCCGACCTTGGCTGATGAGATGGGTGTTTTGCAGGAGCGCATTACCTCGACCAAGGGCCGTTCCATTACGTCCCTGCAGGCCGTTTACGTTCCTGCCGATGACTACACCGACCCGGCTCCGGCTACGACGTTCGCTCACTTGGACGCCACCACCGAGCTGGACCGTGCTATTGCCTCCAAGGGTATTTACCCGGCAGTGAACCCGCTGACTTCTACCTCTCGTATTCTCGAGCCAGGTATCGTCGGCGAGAAGCACTACGAGGTTGCACAGCGCGTCATCGGTATTCTGCAGAAGAACAAGGAACTCCAGGACATCATCGCCATCCTTGGTATGGACGAGCTGTCTGAGGAAGACAAGGTCACCGTTCAGCGTGCCCGTCGTATCGAGCGCTTCTTGGGCCAGAACTTCTTCGTTGCGCAGAAGTTCACCGGCCTGCCGGGCTCCTACGTACCGCTGTCCGAGACCATCGACGCCTTCGAGCGCATCTGCGATGGCGAGTTTGACCACTACCCAGAGCAGGCTTTCAACGGCTTGGGCGGCCTTGACGACGTCGAGGCTGCATACAAGAAGTTGAACGAGAAGTAGGGAGAGGCACATGGCTGACATCACCGCCGAATTGGTTTCCGTCGAGCGCCTGCTGTGGTCTGGACAGGCCTCCATGGTCACGGCTGAGACCACCGAGGGTGAGATCGGCGTGCTTCCCGGTCACGAGCCAATGATCGGTCAGTTGATCGATAATGGCGTGGTGACCATCCACCCAGTGGACGGCGAGCGCCGCGTCGCCGCCGTGCAGGGTGGTTTCCTCTCCGTTACCCAGGACAAGATCACCGTCCTCGCTGATTGGGCCATCTGGTCCGATGAGGTGGATGAGGAGAAGGCTCAGAAGGACTTTGCTTCTGAGCACGAGCTCGCCAAGTCCCGTGGCGAGGCCGCACAGCGTGCTGTCCGCCGCGCCAAGGCTTAGTACCTTGGATTGATAGGAGAGGGCAGCAATAGCCGCCCTTCCTGCTCTCTAAAGGCGCCCCGGTTTAAACCGGGGCGCCTTTTTGCGTTTTCTTTGCCTTTTCTTATTGGCGTATAGGTCCTGCCAAGCGCTACAATTCAAGAATCAGTTTCTCCACAAAGCGAGGATGGCGTGAAGGCCCATGAATTCAACGGTGGTTACAGTGCTTCTGTGGGCCCTTGGCGTGGCCCTATTGCTGGTTATTTTTCTGGCTGCGCTTCGCTTTTTTACCGTGCGTGCCCGCGGCACTGCCGTCTTGCTACGCCGAGTACCCGCTAGAAATTCCCTTTCTTGGCGCCATGGTTCGCTGCGTTATGAAGGCGAATTTGTGGAGTATTTCAAGCTCCGCTCCGTTTCTCCGCGCTGCGATCTGCGTATCAACCGCCTCGACATCGAAGTAGTAAGCACCCGCTCGCTCGATGATGCCGAGGCTTCTTTTATGTCTGCCGCCACCGAGGTTGTGCGCTTTCGGGTCAAGGGCCGGGAATATGAGTTGGCATCTGATGCCCACGGCATTATGGCCTTCGGGGCGTGGGTAGAGGCCGCACCATCCAAACGTCAGCAGCGCTTCGACTTCCGGCAACTTCGCCAGCGCGCTACCCGTCAATCCAAGCGATAAGGTTACCCGCTAGGGTAGAGGGCATGCGTTTAGTAATCGCCCGATGCTCCGTAGATTACGTGGGCCGTTTGGATGCCCACCTTCCCATGGCAGACCGTCTACTCATCGTCAAGGCTGACGGCTCTGTATCCGTGCATGCTGATGACCGCGCGTATAAGCCGCTTAATTGGATGACCCCTCCGTGCACGTTAAAAGAATCCGCCATTGAGGACCTAGACGGTGACGATACCGGCGAGGTTTTGTGGCTGGTGGAAAATCCTAAAGGCGAGCAGTTGCGCATTACAATTGCTGAGATCCATGAGGAAATCTCCTATGACATGGGTGAAGACCCAGGCCTAGTCAAAGACGGCGTGGAGGCTCACTTGCAAGAGCTTTTGGCAGACCAGATCGATACCTTGGGCGATAGCTATACGCTGGTACGCCGCGAATACCCAACGGCGATAGGCCCGGTAGACATTATGGCGAAAGATGAAAACAACAAAAATGTTGCCATCGAGGTGAAGCGCCGTGGTGGGATTGATGGCGTGGAGCAGCTGACGAGGTATCTGGAGTTGCTTAACCGTGATGAGCTTCTGGCCCCAGTATCTGGTGTATTCGCGGCCCAGGAAATCAAACCGCAGGCCCGCACGCTAGCAGAGGACCGAGGCATTCGGTGCGTCGTACTGGACTATCAGGAACTCCGCGGACTTGAGTCGAACGAATTGCGATTGTTCTAATGCCACGGCGGAATAGACGCAAACCGCTCGAGCTTCGATCCTTGCCTAAAGATGGGTCGACTTTTCTCGGCTCGCAGACGGTCGAGGGGCCTAGCTGGACGCACGGTGAACCCTATGTTATGCGGCATATCGGTTCTGCGCGTGCCCAAAAGTACTATGTGTGCCCAGGGTGTAATCAAAATATTCCTCCCGGGGTGGCTCATATCGTGGCGTGGCCGCGCGACGTGGGCCGCCAGGGCGATGATCGTCGGCACTGGCACCGCCACTGCTGGGAGCGTAGGTAGACTAGCGGGCATGATTGTTGCATTCTCTGTAGCCCCTGCAGTAGTTAATAATGATTCCCAAGAAATGGCTGACGCCGTCGCTGAGGCCGTGCGCGTAGTCCGCGAATCCGGCCTTCCTAACGAGACCAATGCCATGTTCACCCTGCTTGAAGGCGAGTGGGACGAGGTCTTTGGAACTATTAAGAAGGCCACTGACGCGGTGCGTGCGGTATCCCCGCGCACATCTTTGGTGGTCAAGGCTGATATTCGCGAGGGCGTAACCAATCAACTGACTGACAAGGTAGATGCGGTTAACCGCCGCCTTGCAAAGGAGGACTAGATGACTTCAGCAAATAATGCTTATGTAGGAGGCGCGCTCGACCTCAGCCAAGTAAAGGCGCGGGCCGAGGCACGGCAGAAGGCACAGGAATCTCCGCAGACCACTGCTGGCGGGATCCAACCCTTCTTCACTGTGACGGAAGCTAACTTCGACCAGGACGTGGTGCGCCGTTCTACGGAAGTTCCGGTGATTGTTCTCATTGGCACCGCCCGTTCCACGCAGTCGGAGCAGCTAAAGACCGACCTACAGGGGTTGGCCGCGCAAGGAAACCGCAGTTTCCTAGTTGCCTACGTGGATGCAGATACTACCCCACAGGTTGCGCAGGCCTTTGGCGTGAAGAACCTCCCCACTGTGGTGGCCCTGGGCGCTGGGCAGCCGCTGACGAATTTCGAGGGTGCACAACCACTAGATGCGCTAAAACAATGGGTAGATGCCTTGGTGCAGAATGTTGGCCCACAGTTGAAGGGCCTACAGAGCGATGCGGGAGAGCCCCAGACCCAAGAGGAAGAAGAGGATCCGCGCCTCCAAGAAGCAGAGGGCTTCTTAAATGCTGGCGATTTTGATGGTGCTCTTAAGGTCTATAACTCCATCTTGGAGGCTGAGCCCGAAAACGTGCAGATTAAGCAGGCCCGCGATACAACCGTACTGCTCAAGCGCCTTGATCCTGCCAACCAGACCGAGGATCCGATTGCGGCTGCGGAAGGGGACAAGGGGGACGTCGATAAGCAGATGCGTGCTGCCGACGCCGAAGTGGTTGCCGGCGCCCCAGAAAAGGCCTTTGATCGCCTCATCGAGACGATGAAGGCAACGGCCGGTGATGAGAAAGCTCGCGTGCGCGAGCGCTTGCTGGAGCTCTTCGGGCTCTTTGAGGGCAATGACCCGCGCGTGATGGAAGCTCGCACCAAGCTGGCGAGTGCCCTGTACTAGCTTGGGTAGGATGGGAAAGCATGACTTCAGTGCTTTTCCTGTGCAATACAAATCGCGGCAAGTCGCAGATGGCTGCGGCGCTTGCCGCCAAGCATGCGCCTGAGTGGGATATTTACTCGGCTGGGGTGCAAACTTCCCCGGAACATATCCAGCAGGGCATCAATCAAGAGGCCAAAGCTTCCCTCGCGAAGGTGGGGGCAGAAATGACTGGTACTCCTGCTCTAGTGGATCCCCACCTTGCTGCCGCTGTCGACCACGTCATCGTGGTAGGTGATGCGGAATATGACGGGCCAGCGCAGAGGTGGGCCATCGAGGATCCCTCGTTGCGTGGTCTGGAAGGTGAAGAGCGCATGGATGCGCTTCGCGATGATATCGAAGCGCGCGTGGTGGAGTTCCTACGCACGCAGCGATAGGCGTTTTATTGCTCCAGTACGTACCACTGCACCGAGTTGGCCGGTAGGTGAAGCGTGGCGGAATTATCCGCCACGTGAATATGCTGAGGAAGCGGGTTCCCAGCGCCCTCATAAACGGCATCATCGGTGTTAAGTACCATTTTCCAAGCACCATCACGTGGAACCCAGAGGCCGTAGTTGGGAATGGAAGAACCCGACAGGTTGCACACAGCGAGCAAGGCAGACCCGTCCGCGCCATAGCGGACGTAACCCAGCACGTTATTGTTCGAGTCATCGGCCTTGACCCATTGGAAGCCGTCTTGGCTAAAATCCTGGCTCCACAAAGCTGGGGTGTCGCGGTAAATGAGGTTGATATCGCGCACGAGGCGCTTAATGCCCCGGTGCCACTCATTGCCCCAACCATCGAGGTTGCCCCAATCCACGGAATGCTCCTCGGACCACTCGGTGGTTTGTCCAAATTCCTGGCCCATGAAGAGCAGATTCTTGCCAGGGTGGGAGAACATGTAGCCATACAAAGCGCGCAATCCGGCGGCCTTATTCCAGTCGTCGCCAGGCATGCGCTGCCACAGTGAACCCTTGCCGTGGACTACTTCGTCGTGGCTAAACGGCAACACGTAGCGCTCAGAATAGGCATACACCATGGAGAAGGTGAGCTCGCCATGGTGATAGGAGCGGTGGATGGGCTCGTGCTTGAAGTACTCCAGGGTGTCATTCATCCATCCCATATTCCACTTCAGGGAAAAGCCCAGCCCGTTCTCGGAAGTAGGAGCGGTAACGCCCGGCCAGGAGGTGGATTCCTCGGCGATGGTGAGTACGCCAGGATGGGTGCGGTTGAGGGTGGCGTTGGTTTCCTGCAGGAATTGGACGGCTTCTAAATTCTCGCGCCCGCCAAACTGATTGGGTAGCCATTCATCGCGGGAGTAGTCCAGGTAAAGCATGGAAGCGACGGCGTCTACGCGCAGGCCGTCAATGTGGAATTCTTCAGCCCAATACAGGGCGTTGGCTACGAGGAAATTGCGCACCTCATTGCGGCCAAAGTCAAAAACATAGGTACCCCAGTCGGCTTGCTCGCCGCGGCGGGGATCGGGGTGCTCATAAAGCGCTTGACCATCGAAGCGGCCTAAGGCCCAGTCATCTTTGGGGAAGTGGGCTGGCACCCAGTCCACGATGACCCCGATGCCGTTTTCGTGCAGTGCATTGACTAATGCGCGGAACTCATCCGGCGAGCCCCACCGCGCTGAAGGCGAGTAATAGCCAGAGACTTGGTAGCCCCAAGAGCCGCCGAAGGGGTGCTCGGCCACGGGCAAGAGCTCGACGTGGGTAAAACCATGCTCCTTGAGATAAGGGATGAGCTCCTCGCGAAGTCGGTTATAATTCGCCCCGACCTTCCACGAGCCAACGTGGACCTCATAGATGCTCATCGGGACATCGAGGTTGCCGGTGCGCTTGTCCATCCACGCGGAATCAGACCAGCCGAAGCTGGTGGAATCCACGATCGAGTCCGTTTCCGGCGGACAGGTGGTGCGCTTGGCCAATGGGTCGGCCTTGTCTTGGCGGCCTTCCTGGCTAAAGATGGCGAACTTATAGTGTTCGCCAGCACCGATGCCTGGGACAAAGACCTCCCATACGCCGGTAGAACCGAGCGAACGCATGGGGTACTGGGTAGGATTCCAGCCGCAGAAATCGCCCACGACGGCAACACCTTGGGCATTGGGGGCCCATACGGCAAAGGACACACCGCTTACGGGGCCCATCTCTGTGTCATAAGAGCGTAGGTTGGCGCCGAGGACATCCCAAAGGCGCTCGTGGCGACCTTCGCCGATAAGGTGCAGATCTAGAGAGCCGATGGTGGGCAGGAAATGATATCCGTCTGCCACGGTGCGGGTAGGGGCGCCGGGGTAGGAGATTTCGAGGCGGTAGTCGCAGTTCTCGCCTACTTCCGCTTCCCAGATATCGTCGCCCACCAAATTCATAGACAAGGATTGTGTGGGGGTATGAAGTTGTACCGCGGTGGCACCAGGCTGGCGGGTACGGACGGTACCTTCATGCCAGCCGTAGAATCCGTGTGGGTCATGGTGGCGGCAGTCATTGAGGCGAGCGAGGTCAGCGGCCGGGATGTTCATATAATCAGGGTACCTAGATTGGGCGCGTTCCGGTGGACAAATGTTTACGGGCGATAGTCGGTGACCTCGCGCCAGGTGAGCTGCTCCTGCAGGGCGTGGTCGGCAGGGGGAAGGACGAAGACATGGGCGACGTCGCGAAGCGGCTCTAAGCGCACAAAATTGCGCTCGGACCAGTGATAGGCAGAGCCGGTAATCGTGTCTTGGACGGTATAGGACTCGCCGGGATGGCGGCCGATAGCGCGCATATCTACCGTAACGGTCGCTTCTTGCGCATTGCGCGGATCCAGGTTGACCACGACGAGGACCACATTGCCAGTGGCTGGATCAGCCTTGGAATAGGCAATGATGGCGTCATTGTCGGTGTCATGGAAGCGGAGGGTACGCAGTTGTTGCAATGCGGGGTTATCGCGGCGAATCTGATTGAGCAGCCGGATATAGGACTCTAAAGAGTCTCCTGACGCAACCGCAGCAGCAAAGTCGCGCGGCCGCAATTCGTACTTCTCCGAATCGAGGTATTCCTCGGACCCTGGGGCTACCGGGGTGTGCTCATAGAGCTCAAAACCGGAGTACACGCCCCATAGTGGAGACATGGTGGCAGCGAGGACAGCGCGTATGGCGAACATGGCGCGCCCCCCGGTTTGTAAAGATTCATGCAGGATATCCGGGGTATTGACAAAAAGATTAGGCCGGCAAATATCCGCCTGCTCTACGTGCATCTGGCCAAATTGGGTGAGCTCATGCTTCGTGGTCTGCCAAGTGAAGTAGGTATAGGACTGGGAAAAGCCTGCTTTTGCTAGCCCGAAAAGGCGAGGGGCGCGGGTAAAGGCCTCTGCCAAGAAGATGACGTCTGGGTGGGTGGCGTGTACGCGGGTAATCAGCCAATCCCAGAAGTTGGCGGGCTTGGTGTGTGGGTTATCTACGCGGAAAGTGCTCACTCCGGCTTCGACCCAAATCATGAGCGTTTCATAGATTTCGTGGTAGATGGCATCAGGTGCGTTATCGAAGTTGAGTGGATAGATATCCTGATACTTCTTCGGTGGGTTCTCAGCGTAGGCGATGGTGCCATCAGGAAGGACCGTGAAAAATTCTGGGTGGCTGGTGGCCCACGGGTGGTCGGGCGATGCCTGCAGCGCGAAATCAAGCGCTACTTCCAGGCCAAGCTCCTCGGCGCGAGAGACCAGCTTCTTGAAGTCTTCTATTGTGCCCAATTCGGGGTGGGTGGTGGAGTGGTCCTGGATGGCCCACGGGCTTCCCACATCACCGGGCTCAGCAACGACCGAGTTATTTTTTCCCTTGCGGTGCACCTTGCCAATGGGATGAATGGGTGGAAAATACACCGTATCGAAGCCCATATCGGCCACGCGCTCTAGTGCTTGGGCAGTAGTGTCGAAGGTGCCGTGCACAGGATTTCCCTCTTTGTCCCAGCCACCCGTGGAACGGGGGAAGAGCTCATACCACGAGTTATAAAGCGCGGCCGGGCGCTCCACGTAGACCTCGTGAATGGCGCCTTCTACTAGGAGATCGCGCAGGGGATGGGAGTGCAGGATGTCTGTGACCTCGTCCGAGAGCGCTACCTGCACGCGCTTATCGACGTCCAAGGACTCATCCTCCAAGTCCCGTGCAGCAGCAAAGAGGGGCGCCACAATATCCGAGGGGGTCTGGAGAGCCGCCCGAGAAAATAGATCCGCACCATGCTGGAAGTCATTGGCCAACTCGGCAGCGGATTGCCCAGCCGCCATCTTTTTAGTAACCGCGTTCTTCCACGTAGCAATGGGATCGGACCAGGCATCGACGCGGAAGTACCAGGTGCCTTGGGTGCCTGGGGTAAAGACGCCGTGCACTCGATCTTGGTCTTTGGGGTCTACCTGCATGGTGACAGAGGACGTAGCCGTGGACCGCGCCGCCCAGGCAGACAAAGTGGCTGAGACCGCGTCGTGGCCTTCGCGCCAGACCAGTGCGGTGACAGGAATTACCTCGCCCACAACGGCTTTAGAAGCTACAGAACCGGCGGAGATAAGCGGGCGGACATCGTCAATACCAAGGCGAGTAGTCATGCCCATAAGACTAATGCAGCTGTGTCAATTTCACCGGGCAAAGAATAAATCAGTCACAATGGAGGGCGTGAACGACGTAACTCCTACAGATCAAGATTGGCTCGTAGATTTTCGCGGCGTCGAGTTGCGCCGCGGCGGCAAGACCCTCGTTGGTCCTGTGGACTGGCAAGTGGAGCTCGATGAGCGCTGGGTCATTATTGGCCCCAATGGCGCGGGTAAGACCTCGCTAGTGCGCATGGCCGCGGCCGAAGAATTCCCGTCGAAGGGCACCGCCTTTTTGATGGGGGAGCAGATCGGCAAAACTGATATGCGCGATCTGCGCGCGCTCATCGGCATCTCCTCCGCTGCAGTGCAATCGCGAATCCCCGAAAATGAGCGCGTGGACGATCTCGTCGTCTCCGCAGGCTATGCAGTGCTGGGCCGCTGGCGGGAGGAATATCAGGACATGGACTTCTCCCGCGCTGATGAGATTTTGGCCCAGGTAGGTGCAACCCACCTGAAGGAGCGCACCTGGGGAACATTGTCAGAGGGCGAAAAGAAGCGCGTCGTCCTCGCCCGCGCACTCATGACTAACCCAGAGCTGCTCATCCTAGACGAGCCTTCCGCCGGAATGGACCTGGGAGGCCGCGAAGACCTGGTGGGATACCTCGGCGATCTAGCCATGGATCCAGATGCCCCAGCCATCGTCATGATCACCCACCACGTGGAGGAGATCCCATACGGATTTACCCACGCCATGCTGCTGGATGAGGGTAAGGTAGTGGCAAAAGGTCTGATTAATTCAGTCCTCACCTCAGAAAACCTGACTCGCGCCTTCCACCAGCCCATTCAGGTAGACCGCATTGGACAGCGATACTTCGCCCGCCGAGCTTCTCTATGACCAACCCTTTTCATGACCGTATCGATGCCGTTGACGCCAGCGATACCACCGGCTTTAACGGTGGGCGCTTGGCGGCAACCGTCCTGCTTCTACGGGACGGCACCGACGGTCTTGAAGTATGGGTACAAGAGCGCGTGCACACCATGCACAATTACCCGGGGCATTCGGTCTTTCCCGGCGGCGGCGTAGACCCACGCGACTTTCCGCCGCGTTCCTGGGACTCGGGCGAACTATGGGCCGGAAAATCCGTCATCTCCATGGCCCGACGGATGGGCGTAACAAAGTACAAAGCCCACGCGCTAGTATTCGCCGCTGCCCGGGAGCTCTTTGAGGAAGCCGGCACCCTCTTTGCCATCCGCGAAGACGGAATTGTCTCCAATGCACGGCGGTATCACAAGGAGCGAAAACTACTCGAGAGCCACACCATTTCCTTTACCGAATTCCTCAGCAATAACGGCATGCGTGTCGACGCCGATATGCTCCTTCCCTGGGCACGGTGGGTAGGAAAGGGAAAAAGCCACTGGTTCGACACCTTCTTTTTCGTCGGGGTGCTGCCCTCTGGCCAAGAACCCGATGGGGATACCGACGAGGCGGACGATGCCGGATGGTTTTCTCCCCAGCTCATCCTGGACGGCTGGCGCGCCGGGCTGGTGCGCCTAGTCATTCCTACTTGGGCGCAGATGCAGAGGCTGAGCAGATACTCCTCGGTTCAAGAAGTCCTCGATGATGCGTCCTTTTCTGACCTGCGCCCTGTTATCGGGGATCCGCGCGAGGACCCTCGTTACCGCGAATTCTTTTCCACCACCCCTTTAGACCGCATATGAGTTATACCCCCGCAGAAGTCAGCTTCTTGATTGAGCACCACGAGGAAATTGCTCACCTCGATCTCACCTTGACCAAGGCTTCTCGGCTTAAAGACACCGAAGTCTTGAAAGAGAAGTTCGGCGACTATGGCCGCGCAGTCATGGAGCTGGTGACCGCACGTAGTTCGGGCAAGCTTCCCAGTGATTGGCTGATGGACGCCGACTCAGCCCAACAAGCAACCCCCGTCGAGGTTGCGGCATACCGGGCGGCATTTCTTGCAGAGCAGGGGGTGGGCAGCGTCCACGACATCACCTGCTCCATCGGTACGGAAGGTCTAAATTCTCCGCTCGACTACTTTGGCTCAGACTTGGACGAGTCGCGCGTGAGAATGGCGAGGCACAATCTTTCTTCGACCAAGATCTTTCGCGCTGATGCGCTCACCACTACAACGACTGCCGATGTCCTCCTTGCAGATCCCGCCCGTCGCGCCGGAGGTAGAAGAATCACCCGGCCGGAGGATCTCGTGCCACCGCTTCCAGAGGTCGTCGACAAGCATCGAGACAAGGAATTGGCCATTAAGTGTGCACCCGGCCTTGATTTCAGCGAATGGAACGGCCTTGTTACCGTCGCAAGCGTCGACGGCGGAGTAAAAGAAGCCTGCCTTTATACCCCAGGCCTAGGAACCGGCCGAAGGGCAGTAATGATTCGTGGACACAAGCTAGACGTCCTCGATGATCAAGAAACAAACCTGCCCGAGGCCGGAGACATTGGTAGCTACCTCATTGACCCGGACGGTGCCATTGTGCGCTCCGGCTTGGTGCGGCATTACGCGGCACGGGAAGGGCTGCACCAAATCGATGAGCGCATCGCGTACCTGACAGGGGAGAGGATTCCGCAGGGAGCCTCGGGATTTCCATTCATAGAAAAAGTACCCCTAAAGAGATTAAAATCCGTACTTAAATCCTATGACGCGGGGAGCTTGGAAATCCTCGTGCGCGGGGTAGAAGTGGACCCTGACCAGCTGCGGAAGAAGATGAAGCTCAAGGGGAAGAAGCCTTTTGCGGTAATCATTACGCGAATTGGCGCACAAGGAATCGCCTTGCTGTGCAAACCCCGAGTATCATCGTCCGAGGATAATTACGCAACATAAATATATCGGAAAGGTGAGTGCCCAATGCCAACTATCGTGGCTCTGGTCAAACACGTGCCGGATACGTGGTCTACCAAGTCTTTGGAAGATGACCACACCCTGGATCGCACCTCCGTGGATAACGTCATTGATGAGGTTAATGAGTATTCCGTGGAACAAGCCCTGCGCCTGCGCGACGACAACCCGGATGCGGGTTATAAGGTAGTAGCGCTGACCATGGGGCCGGCCCAGGCAGACGAAGCATTGCGCAAGGCACTGGCTATGGGTGCCGATGACGCGGTGCTTGTCTCCGATGATTCGCTGGCGGGAGCGGATGCGCTGTCGACCGCATGGACTCTTAACGCTGCGCTGAACAAGCTTGACGACGTCCAATTGATCACCGCTGGCACCGAGGCCTCCGATGCCTCGACCGGCCTACTTACTGGATTGCTCGCCGAATACCGCCAGCTGCCTGCCCTTACCGGGCTGCACAAGGTAGAGCTGGCGGGCGGCACGCTGCGTGGCACGCGAGATGATGCGCGTGGCACCTGGGAACTAGAAGCGCCGCTGCCTGCAATTGTTTCTGTGAACGATAAGAGCGACAAGCCGCGCTTCCCTAACTTCAAGGGATTGATGGCTGCTAAGAAGGCGGAAATCACTACTTTCTCCTTAGCTGATTTGGGAATTGAGGCAATTGCGCCCACTACCTCCGTTTCGGCCGCCGAAAAGCGCCCACCGCGCACCGCTGGCGAGGTTATTTCTGAGCCCAACCCGCAAGACGCAGCGAAGAAGATCGCTGACTTCCTAGCCGCAAAGAACTTGATTTAGGAGTCGATATGTCTCACGTTTACGTATTAGTTGAGCACGATGCGGAAAAAGTCCTTCCCGTTACCGGAGAACTGATTACGGCCGCGCGCGAATTGGGTACGGTGTCTGCAGTGGTCGTCGGCAAGCAGGCAGATAAGTTCGATGCTGACCTTGCCGCCCTTGGCGCCGCGCAGGTGGTCCAAGCAACGGCCGAAGACTATGACCAGCGCCTCCTGATTCCAGAAGTCGATGCCTTGCATGCTCTCGGCGCCGCGAACCCCGCACCTATCGTGCTGGCCGCAACTCCCGCCAATAACGAGATTGCCGGCCGCCTAGCTGCCCGCCTCGCTTCCGGCGCACTGGTCAATGTCAGCGGCATCGCCGCTGATGGTTCCGCCCAGATGACCATTTTTGGTGGCTCCTATGAGACTACCTCTACCGCTACCGGCCAGTGCCCGATCTATACGCTGCGCCCAGGCGCGGTAGAGGCCGCACCACAGCAGGTGGAAGCGCAACCAGCCCCGATGCCGTTGCCGGCCGCTACTGGCAAAGATGTCAAGGTAACTTCCTTTACCCCTGCCCAGAAATCTGCACGTCCGGAAATTACCGAAGCCAAGGTGGTCGTCGCTGGCGGCCGGGGCGTGGGTGATGAATTTGGTGATGTTATCGAGCCGCTTGCCGACGCCCTCGGCGCCGCAGTCGGCGCTACCCGCGATGCGGTAGACGAAGGCTTCTATGACGCTGCCTATCAGATCGGCCAGACTGGCGTTACCGTTTCGCCTGAACTCTATATCGGTTTGGGCATCTCCGGCGCTATCCAACACACCTCCGGCATGCAGACCTCTGGCACTATTGTGGTGGTCAACCAGGACCAGGATGAGCCATTTTTCCAGATCGCTGACCTTGGCGTTGTGGGTGACCTCCATGAAATCGCCCCGGCCTTGACCGAGGAACTGAAGGCACGCAAATAATGCCGCATTATTTTGACTACGCTGCTACCCAGCCGATGCGCCAGAGCGCGATTGACGCGTGGGTAGCTGCGGCTGGCTCCCTGAACTCCGGCGCGCAGTATGGTTCCGGCCGCAAGGCTCGGTCTGTGCTCGATGATGCCCGCGAGAAGGTTGCTTCACTCCTCGGCTGCGAGCCAATCGAGGTGATTTTCACTTCTTCTGGCACAGAGGCAGACAATATCGCCATTCAGGGACTTTATGCGGCCGGTAAAACAAACCGCATAGTTTCCACCGATATTGAGCATCCCGCCGTGCGCGATACCGTGGCTAAGCTGCACAATTCGGGTGCTGCCGTCGAGATTCTTCCTGTCGATCGCTCCGGACACATAGCAGACCTGTCGGCTCTAGACACGCTTGCCGACGTCGCTACCTGCATGTGGGCCAATAACGAAACCGGCGCCATTCAACCCATCGAAGATATTGCCGCCCGAGCCAGCGCAGTGGGTACACCGGTACACGTTGATGCCGTGCAAGCGGTAGGAAAGGTTCCCATCGACTTTTCCCACCTAGGGATCACCAGCCTTGCAGCTAGCGCCCACAAGTTCGGCGGTCCCCGCGGCATTGGCCTACTTCTAGCCAAGCGGAGTCCCTCACCCCAACCCATTGCCTATGGCGGTGGGCAGGAGCGCGGAATTCGTCCTGGAACTGTCGACGTCGCTGGTGCTTCCGGTCTAGCTGCGGCTTTGGAGGAATCCGTCGCGGAAATTTCTACTCAAGGTGAGCGGATTTCCGCGCTTCGCAATAAGCTCCGCGATGGAATTCTCGCCACCATTGACAATGCAGTCATCAATTCCACTGAACCGTGTTTGCCTTCTCACTTGCACGTCTCTTTCCCTGGTGCAGATGGCGATAGCCTCATCATGCTGCTAGATTCCCTGCAGATTGAGGCCTCAACCGGCAGCGCCTGTAGCGCAGGTGTAAACCGCATGTCTCACGTTCTGGAAGCGATGGGAGTAAGCGAGGCTGAAGGAATCGGTTCCTTGCGCTTTACGCTAGGCCGGCTTACTTCGGAAGAAGATGTCGATTACGTGTTGGCTCATCTTCCCGAGGTAATCTCCCGAGCCCGATCCGTCTAGCTTTCATTCCTTTCCTTCGCCGCTGCCCGTCGGGCGGCGATAGCTTGGCCCACCGTTAGCGCCCAGTTCTTGTTCTTGGGTGCTAGCGGTCCTTGGGGCTCGTCATATTCCCAGCGCCCATCATCAAACAGCCACACAATGTCCCCAGTGTGCGGATCCATGATATAAAAAGCACCGCCGTCAGTCTTGACGTTATGGTGGTGCTGGCATAGTGAAGCCAAATTGCTCCCTGCAGTTTTCCCTCCCCGAGCATGGTCAATGCGGTGGTCTTTCTGGCAGCTTTCCGCAGGGCGGTAGCACCCCGGCCAGCGGCACACCCCATCGCGGCCTTCCACATAGGCGCCTATGAGCGGGGGAGTAACGTAGCTTTCGCTTTCCATTTCTTTGGCTAAGTCCATGTCTCGCGTCTGAGCGGGGCGCAGGTTATCCGCGGTCTCTGGGCTTACCCATCCGAATCCCCGGATAAACGCGGGTGCAGACTCCTGATCATGGGCGCGATACATATGCAGAACTACCTTAGTCCGAGACTCAATTTCACCCAGAATCAATTTGGCCAGTGCTTCTGCCTTGGAAAGGCCATGTTCCTCGGCGGCTTTGCTGATGTGTTCGTCGATAGCTATAAGGGTAGTTTCGTCAAATTCAACTGCTAGCCCGGCTTTGCCACCGAAGCTGGAGTAGGTGAAATAGGAGTTATTCTTCGTGGGAGCCTCTTTATTTTCTTCGGTGGATGGGTTTTCAATAGCAATGAGGCCATTGAGTTTTCGCCGTAAATTCGTGTTGGAGGGCAGTACCTGTCCCGGCTTCGAGGGGGTCAAATAACGAGATAGTTCTTGGTCTATCCTCTCGAGGGTTTCCGCAGGGACATCACCGAGCTTGCTAAGTACGGCGTCGATAGTAATGAGGCGAGAGAAATCCAGGAAGTAGTAGGTTTCCTGCAGGGTCATTGTTAGAGGTAACTCAGCCAGCCGGTAGAGCGCCATGGTTATATCGCGCGTGCGCCGCTCACTCAATCCCGTACGGGTGGCAAGGGTATGGCAAGAAATGTCGAAATCGTCTTCTAAGTCTGGTTTGGCATCTTTCCAGAAAAGGTAATCTTGCTTTCTGATTTCGGTAGCTTTAACTGCTAATGGATCTTTAGGATCATTGACTATGTAATAGGCTTCCAAAATTATTTCCCCCGAATATTAGAACTGCTGAACTAATCTTCACGGTGTCTATCTTACGCTGTGGGTGCGCCCGCCACAAGAGGGGGCAAAAATATGTTCTAAATGGTGAAATTGCCTACGGTGACAGAAATAGAAGAAAAGAAAATTATCTCAAGTGGTGCGTGTTAAAGATGCTGATAGAGTGAAACCATTGTTAGACTCACGCGCATGACTTCAAAGAAGGCACTCCGAAAGAGTATTACTGCGGTAGTTACCGTGGCTGCACTAGCTATTAGTGGTACCGCTGTTGCCCAGGCGGTGAGCTTTGGCGCCCCTAAGGGCGTGGACGTTGCGGCACACCAGCACCCGGGCGGCACGCCCATCGATTGGTCTAAGGTACGTACTGACGGTCAGTCTTTTGCATTTGTAAAAGCAACTGAGGGTGGGGATTGGGTAAATCCGCACTACGTCGAAGATGTTCAGGCCGCCCACGCTGCCGGCCTTAAGACAGGCGCATATCACTACGCTCGTCCATCGACTGACGCCAAAACGCAAGCGGCGAACTTTGCCGCGCAGATTGCGCTGGCGCCAGATCAGACATTGCCTCCCGCACTCGATATCGAGGTGGATGAAGGTAAATCCGCGGCCCAGTTGGAGCAGTGGATCGAAGAATTTACCAGTGAGCTCAAGCGCCTTACCGGCCGCACTCCCATGATCTACACCTACAAGTACTTCTGGATGGGGCAGATGAATAACTCCCAGAAGTTCTCGGATATGCCGTTGTGGCTTGCGGCCTATCAGGATCAGGCGCCCGAGGCCGTGGGTGGCTGGAAGAAGCTATCCTTCTGGCAGCGTTCTGGCTCCGGCAAAGTGGCAGGAATTCCTACCGACGTTGATATGAACCTTTTTAATGGTTCCAAGCAGCAGCTGCAGTCCTTTAGCGATGGAAATTATGTGGATGTCGGCGGCGCGCTCGAACAGCTCGTGGTGGGCGATGGCGTTGACCTAAGCTCGGACAGCACGCCGCTTATCGGCGCTATCCTAGCCCTCGCAGCAGGACTGATTGCGATACCACAGCTTGTCGACGCCGCCGAAAAGTCCGGCCTTGACCCCCAAGCAGCGCAAGGCCTAGCAGGCTTCGTGAAGACCTTGCAGGACAAGGATGCCCTCCCAGTAGAAGATCTGGGTGATATGGCAAAGGGGAACTTCTCTGTCAGTGACCTAGCAATCCTGTTGGACAATGCCGGTCACGTGAACAACGTTAAGTCTGGCAATGTCTCCGAGTCCGAAGTTTCGGAGGCTAAGAACGCGGCCAAGAAGGCTGGCGCTGATGTTCCCGATTTCGATGCGGGCCAAGTAGCCACGCTACTTAATCGCGTGCTGCAGTAGCACCAGCGAAAAACGCGCGGGTCCACGCCTCGTCCTTGTAGTGGGCAGGCACCGCCCCGCCAAGGAGTGCCTTAGCCAGCTGAGCGGCTTCAATGGAGCCCTCGGCTGGCATTTCTGTATCCGAGGCTATAAGGATGATGTTTCCGTAGCGCCGGCCTTTAAGCATTGGTGGGTCCGCGATGACCGCGAGGTGGTCAAAAACCTTGCTTAGTCCGGCCAGTTCGCTTTTTGCTAGCTGCAGATCAGAATGGTCTCCGCAATTGGCAATATAGAGTCCACCTGGCTCTAGTGCCTGCTTTGCAGCCTGGAAGAACTCCACGGTGGTGAGGCTAGCCGGAGTCTTATCGCCAGCAAATACATCACGGATGATGATGTCACGGCTGGCGGGCAGGAACCCCTCGGTTTCTTTGCGTGCTTCGCCGGCGCGGATCTTCACGGTAGGGGAACGGGGGACGTCGAAAAGCGTACGCACCAATTCCCCCAGTTTGGCGTCGAGTTCGACCACCGTGTGGCGGCTACCCGGGAGCTTGCTGGCAAAATAGCGTGGAAGGGAGCAGCCTGCGCCACCTAGGTGGGTGACACGCAGCTTATTCGCTGGCCGAGTATTGAGGTGTTCGACGGCCGCTGCAATCCAGCGCATGTATTCGAACTCCAATTCTTCTGGCTCGCCCAGCACGATGTGGCTACTCGGCACGCCGTTAACGTTGAGGATATAGGCTCCATCGCGGAACTCATCCGCCACAACCTCGGCTGTTCCGGTCGAGATTTCGTAGGTGCCGGTGATTCCTTGTTCGGTGGAGGCTCGCTTTCTTCCCATGTGACACAAGCTTAGGGAATGGATTCGATTTAAACCGCGTTGGGGCTAGGGAGTAGACTTTCGGGCCTGTAGTCAAGGTGAATTGGGGAGCGAGATGCGAGTATTGGTTGCCATGTCCGGCGGCGTGGACTCATCTGTTGCCGCCGCCCGGGCGGTAGAAGCTGGCCATGAGGTGATTGGCGTTCACCTCGCCCTGCACAAGGACGCGCAGCAAACCAGAGAGAAAGCGCGCGGTTGCTGCTCGCTGGAGGATTCAGCCGATGCTCGCCGCATCTGCGATAAGTTGGGCATCCCCTTCTATGTGTGGGATTTTTCGGAGGAATTTAGAGAAGAAGTCATCACGGACTTCGTGGATTCCTATGCTCGCGGCGAGACACCTAATCCTTGCTTGCGCTGCAACGAGAAGATTAAGTTCCGGGCACTGCTACAAAAGGGCATGGCGCTCGGCTTCGATGCTGTGGCGACGGGTCACTATGCCACCATTGACGAAAACGGCTACATGCGCCGTTCTTTGGATGAGAATAAGGACCAGTCTTATGTCTTGGGCGTCATCTCGGCCGAAGAGCTGGAGCACTGCTTTTTCCCCATTGGCGATACTCCTAAGCCGCAGATCCGTGAAGAGGCCGCGGCGCATGGCTTTTCCACCGCGAAGAAGCCGGATTCCTATGATATTTGCTTCATTCCCGACGGCAACACTCAGGCATTTTTGGGCGCTCGCATCGGGCTTCGCCCTGGCCTGATCGTGGATCAGGAGGGCACGGAGCTTAAAGAGCACGATGGTGCATGGAACTACACCATCGGTCAGCGAAAGGGCCTAGACATCAAGGCGCCGGCTGCCGACGGCCGTCCCCGCTACGTCACCGACATCGATGCTTCTACGGGCACGGTGACCGTCGGTGCCCGCGAGGACTTGGCCGTGACCTCAATTCAAGCTGACCGCCTGAAGTACCTTCACCCAGCCATGGATGGGGACTTCGAGTGCGAGGTTCAGGTGCGTGCGCATGGTTCCGTGGTGCCTTGTGTCGCGCACGTCGACCGCGATGCGGATGAGATGCGCCTTGAGCTTAAGGAACCGCTTTCCGGCGTGGCTCGTGGCCAGGCGGCGGTGCTGTATTTGCCGTCGCCAGACGAGCTTGGCGATATCGTTATCGGGTCCGGCACCATTTGCGGGACGGCCTAGATGGCCGGCTTTGCACTTGGCCCCATGCCCGGCACTTCCGTAGCGGAGGCGGCGGACATCATAATCAGTGAGACTGACCTTCCCGCTATCCCGCAGCTTCCTGATAGGGGACTCGGCTCCGATGCGGTTGGGCGTACGGCCAGCATGCTCGAAGCCATCAATATCGATCGTGGTCCGCGGTCGTGGCGCATGACTGCGCGTCCGCAGCTTTTGACGCGGCGGACCTGGGATCGCTTAGAACGCGACCTCGATGAGGTTCAGGGGGTCTGGGGCGAGACGGTTTCCCACATTAAGGTGCAAGCCTTGGGGCCCTGGTCTTTGGCGGCGAGCATCGAGCTCTCCGATGGCCACCGCGTGTTCACTGACTCTAGCGCTTTCGCAGAGCTTTCCGATGCCCTCTTACACGGCCTCCACACCCATGCCCACGATGTGGCAAGCCGTTTCCACGGCGAGGTGCACGTACAACTCGATGAACCGCTACTGGCAGATATCATTGCTGGCCGGATTCCCGGGACTACTGATTTTGACTCGATACCAGCGGTCCCAGAGGAAGTCGTCCTAGAAAGCCTTTTAGCGTTTGAGGTCGACTATGTGCATGCTGCGCCTATTTGGTCGGTGGCGCGCGCAGCGAAGACTTTTTTGGTTGATTCGCGCTTTCGCCAGCAGCTTTCCACCCCACAGCACTATGACGGATTGGGCGAGCACCTCAGTGCGGGCTACCGCATCGGCTTGGGCATTCTCGGCAAAGATGCGAGGGAGGAAGCAATCGCCCTAGCTTCCCACCTTGATCGCATAGGTATGCCGCGCGAGCTATTGGTCGACCACTTCGATGTTTTTCCCAGTGCGGCTTCGGCTAGTTCGCTTCGTTCTGTCACTGAGACCGCCGACATCCTCGTCCGGGACGCCGGCGATCTTTAATCGACACGCCCGCGGCTATCCGTGGCGGTGAAGTATTCGCCCATATAAGGGATGACGTAGCGCAGTTTGCCGTGTGCGGTGGGTTCGATCAGGTCGGCGTCGATAAGCCGCTGGCGAGTGGCGGACAAGGATCGTACAGTGCGGTCCATGTGTCCTGCTATGTCGGCGATGGTGGCCACGCCGTCTAGCTCCACTGCGGCCATTGCTTCCAAAAACTCCCGCTGTGCCGGTGGCAAGGTCAACGTCGCAGGCTGGTGTACCTGCGCGCCCATAATTGAAATCGCATCTGGAGCTATCGAGGCAATCGTCTCCTGAGAAATGCCACTTTCTTGGTTCTGGCGACTGCGCTCCCATGCCAGCGAGCCAACCAATTGCACGAGGTACGGGTAGCCGCGCGTAAGCGCTGCGGCGTCCCTAGTCGCCTCGGGGCTAAACTCTAACCCCGAGCCAGACGCTGTGTGCTCTAGAGCCTGCTGCGAATTGGCCGGAGACAGCGGTCCTAAGACGAACTTCTGGGCCCGGCGCAGAAACGTCACCCCGGGCAAATCCAATAGGTGGTTGACCCCTTGGGGAAGGCCGGCGGCTACCAAAGCGATATCAATTTCATCGCGCACCAGGTCTTGGTAGGCCACGGCGATGGTGGTGAGTTCATCGACATCGGCGTCTTGCACCTCGTCGATGGTAAGCCGGATTCCGGTGCCTTTTAGCTCTGTGGAAAGCTCACGCAGGCGAGTATTCAGCGTGGGGGTGAAGCGATCTTCCTTTTGATGGTCGAAGCCGATTGATCCCACGCCGCCGATGCGGCTGACCTTCTTCTTGTCGCTCGGCGAGAGTTGTTCAAGCAGCCTGGGGATGGTGGTATTGACCAGTTCCTCGACCATGGTGGAGCGCCCTGAGGCGCGTAGCGTTACCCACCCTCGGGCCTCGGCGATGTCCTCCAACTCGTTGATGAGAACAGTCTTGCCGATGCCCCTTGCACCGCTGAGCACCATGGAGCGGGAAGCATTGCCTGCCGAGCCATCGAGCGCAGTTCGGAAGCTATCGAGCACGATACCGCGCCCGACCCAGAACAGGGGAGGAGCGCCGAATGTAGGGCGGAACGGATTTTCCATAACGCTAGTGTAACCCTTGTTGTCGGAGATTTGGGAGACTTTTAGCCGTACTTGGAGATCTAGGAGATTTGGGAGACTTTATCCGATGAGGGGCCATGCAGTCGAGACATCCGAGGCATCGCGGCCCTTGCCCTCTAGGTATTTCTTAAATGCAGTCCGATCCTCGTACCACTTGACCGCCTGGAATTCCATGAGCTCGTTTTCATCCATCTGCGCCAAGTTGGGGTAGTGCTGGCGTACCTGTTTCCAAGCGACGCGGGCGGCTGCGAGGGCGTCGGCAGTAGCTTCGTGGGCGTTGCCCAACTCGACGCCGTAGTGCTCGCACACTGCGCCAAGGGTGCGCTTGCCCTTGCGCCATTTATCGCTGACGCGGTCGATTACATAGGGGTCATAGACCGGGCCAGTGACCGTGAAATCGCCGGTGAGGCTCCGCAGCACGGTGAGATCAAAAGCAGCGTTGTAGACAATGAGCGTTAGACCATCCTCCCAGGCGGCCTTGATGGCCGCGACCGTATCTTTCAGAACCTCTTCGTGCGGTCGGCCCTCGGCGCGGGCTTTTTCGGTAGTGATGCCATGCACGTTGGTCGCTTCCTCCGGGATCTCGATTCCGGGATCGGCGAGGTGCTCCACCTTTTGTACATCGCGGCCATCAATGCGGACTAAGGCAGAGGTGACGATGCGGGCTTCTTTGGGATTGGCCGAGGTGGTCTCAAGGTCGAAGGCGAGCATGCGGGAGGCGTCGAAAGTCATGATCAATACCTTAGTAGCTAGCCCCGACACGAGGGATAGCTACACTTGAGCAGCGTGACTAATCCAGTTGATCTGCACCGTGAATGGAATGACCTTGCGCAGGAAGTGCGCCGCCACCGCAACCTGTACTACAACGGTGAGCCGGCTATTCCCGACGCCGACTTTGATGCCCTCTTCCAACGCCTTCTTGCACTCGAAGAAGAACATCCTGAGCTTGCCGTGCCTGATTCACCTACCCAGCAGGTGGGTGCTGCACCGAGCGCCGGTGAGGATATTGAACACCTTGAGCGCATGATGAGCTTGGACAATGTCTTTAGCGCTGGCGAGATGCAGGATTGGCTCGATAGAACCCCAGCAAAGACTTATCTGACTGAGCTCAAGATTGATGGCTTGTCTATCGATTTGGTCTATCGCAATGGGCGCCTGACTACCGCCGCGACCCGTGGCGATGGCACAGTGGGCGAAGACATCACTGCTAATGCACGCGTGATTGAAGACATTCCGCATGAGCTCAAGGGGACAGATGAATACCCGGTCCCAGAGCTGATCGAGATTCGCGGCGAAGTCTATATGCGCCCCGAGGATTTTGAAGAGATCAATGAGGAGCGCGCGGCCGATGGCAAGGAAAAGTTTGCTAATCCGCGCAATGCCGCGGCAGGTGGACTGCGCATGAAGGATCGCGCCGAGGTGAAAAAGCGCCGCCTGAAAATGGTGTGTCACGGGCTAGGCGCGCGCGAGGGATTTTCACCCACTTCCCAACATGATGCTTATAAGGCAATTGCGGCTTGGGGGCTGCCCGTTTCCCCATATACCAAGCAGGTTTACTCGGCTGAGCAGGTCCAGGACGAGGTGGCACATTGGGCAGAACACCGCCACGATGCCATCTTTGAGATGGATGGACTCGTCGTCAAGGTAGATGATTTGGGCTCGCAGCGCGCACTGGGTGCGACTTCCCGCGCCCCGCGCTGGGCCATTGCCTATAAGTATCCACCGGAAGAGGTGACTACAAAGCTTAAGGGCATTGAGGTGGGTGTTGGGCGTACCGGGCGAGTGACCCCGTTTGCCATTATGGAGCCGGTCTTTGTCTCCGGTTCCACAGTGTCCATGGCTACCTTGCATAATCAGTCCGAGGTAAAGCGCAAGGGTGTGCTTATCGGGGATACCGTCATCATTCGCAAGGCGGGCGAGATTATCCCGGAGGTGCTCGGACCAGTGCGCGAGCAGCGCGATGGTAGCGAGTATGAGTGGGCATTCCCGGAGAACTGCCCGGCATGCGGCACGAAGTTGGCCCCACAAAAAGACGGCGACGCGGATTGGCGGTGCCCCAATACCCAATCGTGCCCAGCACAGCTTTCCGCGCGCTTGGAGTATTTGGCCTCGCGCAAGGCACTGGACATTGAGGCCCTGGGCGAGAAGGGGGCAATGGACTTAATTGAAAATGGTATTCTCGTCGACGAATCAGAGCTTTTCGAGCTCACCGAGGAAAAGCTCCTGGCCTCGGACGTCTACACGGCGAAGAAGGATACAAAGGACAAGCGCACCAAAAAAGAAGGAAATGTCAAGGTCAATACGGCCGGACAGAACTTGTTAAAGAATCTGGATGAGGTCAAAGGCCGTGACTTCTGGCGCGTCCTGGTCGCGCTGTCTATTCGTCACGTGGGGCCAATTGCCGCTCGGGCGCTGGCCTCCCGCTATGGAGCCATGGAAAAGCTACGCGCAGCCAAAACGGAGGAGCTGGCAGAAGTCGATGGCGTGGGTATGACCATCGCACAATCTTTCCATGATTGGTTCGAAGTGGACTGGCACCGCACTATCGTGGACAAATGGGCTGCCGCAGGGGTGGCTATGGAGGTAGCGGTGGAAGACCACAAGGAGCAGACTCTAGAGGGTCTGACCATCGTGGTGACCGGCAGCTTGGAGAACTTCACCCGTGATTCCGCGAAAGAAGCTATTGTTTCTCGTGGCGGAAAGGCTACCGGTTCGGTCTCGAAGAAGACCTCCTATCTCGTGGCTGGCGAAAACGCCGGTTCGAAGGAGGATAAAGCCCGTGAGCTGGAAATCCCGATTCTCAATGAAGCGGAATTCCAGCAGCTACTAGAAACAGGTGAAGCCTAAATCGGTCCGGCTACTTGAGGAAGCTGCCCAAGATAGTGCCGATGTGACCTAGGTGCTCCACCTCGGAAGCTAGGTAGTCAGGGCCGCCGGTGCGGCCCATGGCTATAACTAGGCCGGTATCGCCGAGCGGGGCGGCGGCTAGGGCGGAATCGAGAAGGGACCAACTTTCCGGGATCCATTCATCACGCTCGGGGCTGAGCACGCGGGCGCTTTCCACCTCGATATCGTGAGGAACGGTGCCGTCATCTTCGGGGGCGGCATTGGAAGAAGCTACGCGGTGGATGGGCTCGTTATTGTCGATGACGATGCACCACGTGGAGGTTAGAGCCCTTGGGATCGCGGCTACTACCTCTTCCATAGCGGCAGTGACATTCGTGGCATGGGCAACTCGTGCAAGGAGCTCGATTTGCCCGCGGCGGTCTACGCGGCCGCTGAATGGGCGGATGGAGTCGACCTCCACGCCCTCGACAGAGGAGGCGGCGGTAATGAGGACATCGGCCATGGTGCCTTGCGGCAACTCAATGACAATGTCATCCATGACTGTTCCATCGGGAAAGTTTTCTACGATATCGACCGATTGGATATTGCCATCGACGAGTCCAAAGGCGTCGGCAAGCTGGCCCAAGCTGCCAGGAGCATCGGGGAGCAGTACGCGGATCAAAAAGGACATGGTCTTGCACGCTTTCGGTAGTTTGTAGTCCCAGACATGATACGTGCGTCACAATGCGGGCTTCAAGCAACGCAAATTTGGGGTGACGCGGCAACCGTCGTGGTCGGTGCAGTACCATGGGTCGTTAGCAATTCACATAGTACATGCTGACGGTGAATATTTTTCACCCGCGTGTCAATTATGCAGAAAAAGGATGGAGTTCGCGTGTCTGAGATTTCGCGTGATGAGGTAGCCCACCTCGCCAAGCTTTCCCGCCTGGCCCTCAGTGAGGAAGAGCTAGCCCAGTTCGCAACGCAGATTGATGAAATTGTTGATTCGGTTTCCGCGGTGGGAAACGTTGATACCGAGGGCGTGGAGCCGATGAGCCACCCGCACTCCGTGGACGCCCCGATGCGCGAGGACGTTATTGTGCGCACCCTTACTGCAGAACAGGCCTTGGACCAAGCACCGGCCGTAGAAGAAGAGCGCTTCGTTGTGCCACAGATCCTGGGAGGAGAATAAATGTCTAACCTGACCGTTCCCGCGGAGGGCCTGACCTCCCTGACTGCTGCCGAGCTGGCGGAGAAGATTCACGCCCGTGAAATTACTTCCCGCGAGGTAACCCAGGCATTCCTAGACCGCATTGCAGAGACCAACGAGGAGCTCAACTCCTTCCTGCATGTGGGTGCGGAAGAAGCCCTCGCGGCTGCCGACGCCGTGGATAAGGCACTCGATGCCGGCGAAGAGCCTGCTTCTGGTCTGGCCGGCGTGCCGCTGGCGCTTAAGGACCTGCTGGTTACCACCGATGCGCCGACAACCGCCGCTTCCAAGATGCTGGAGGGCTACGTTTCTCCCTATGACGCCACCGTGACCAAGCGCCTGCGCGAGGCTGGAATCCCCATCCTGGGCAAGACCAACCTGGATGAGTTTGCTATGGGTTCTTCCAATGAGAACTCTGCTTTTGGCCCAGCGCATAACCCTTATGACACGGAGCGCACCCCAGGCGGCTCCGGCGGTGGTACCGCTGCTGCGCTTGCATCCGGTCAGGCGCCGCTTGGCATCGGTACCGATACCGGTGGTTCCATCCGCCAGCCAGCTGCACTGACCAACACCGTTGGCGTAAAGCCGACCTACGGCACCGTGTCCCGCTACGGTCTTATCGCTGCTGCCTCGTCCCTCGACCAAGCGGGCCCGTGCGGCCGCACTGTCCTCGATACCGCGCTCCTGCACGAGGTCATCGCTGGCCACGATGCTTTCGATGCTACTTCCGTTGATAAGCCGGTAGCGCCGGTTGTCGCCGCTGCACGCGAGGGTGCTACGGGGGACCTCTCTGGAGTCAAGGTCGGCCTGATTAAGCAATTTGAGCGCGATGGCTGGCAGGAAGGCGTGATGGAGAACTACCATGCCGCCGTTGAGCAGTTGCGCGAGCAGGGTGCGGAGATTGTCGAGGTAGATTGCCCGCACTTTGACGACGCCCTGGCAGCGTACTACCTGATCATGCCGTGCGAGGTGTCCTCTAACCTGGCGCGTTTCGATGGCATGCGCTACGGCCTGCGTGCGGGAGATGACGGCTCCCACTCTGCCGAGCAGGTCATGTCCCAGTCTCGTGCAGAAGGCTTTGGCCCAGAGGTCAAGCGCCGCATCATGCTGGGTACTTATGCACTGTCCGTGGGCTACTACGATGCCTACTATCTGCAGGCGCAGCGCGTGCGTACGCTCATTGCCCAGGACTTTGCTCGCGCCTTCGAGCAGGTTGACGTAATTGTTTCCCCGACCACCCCGACTACCGCGTTTAAGCTGGGGGAGAAGGCCGAGGATCCGATGGCAATGTACAACTTTGACCTGTGCACTCTGCCGCTGAACCTGGCTGGCCTGTGCGGCATGTCTGTGCCATCCGGTATGGCAAGCGATACCAATTTGCCCACCGGTCTGCAGATCATGGCGCCAGCCTTCCAAGATGACCGCCTGTACAAGGTCGGCGCTGCCTATGAAGCTGGCCGCAATAAATAAGCGACTTCCTGTGGGGTCCCTGGCAATTCCATAAAGGTTTATCTGCCCCCGTTGAATTTGTATTCGGCGGGGGTAAAATTATCGGGTATGCATTTCAAGAAGACCGCAATTTTTTCGCTGTCCGCCGCTGCACTCATGGGCGTGGGCGTTGCCAATGCCGCGCAGGTGCCCTCCATCGATCCGGGGTTCAGCATGACCGCGCCGACCAACTCTGGGCTTATTGCCCCGCTGCCGAAGGGCGCGGAGAAGCTGGAGCCTCACATCGAGGGGCAGACCATCACTGGAACTCTCCACTCCATTAAGGAAGAAGGAAAGTTTAGCGTCGAATTTGCCAAGGACCACTCCTTGGTGATGAATGATGGCTGCAATACTTACACCACCACCTACAAGGTGGCTGCGGATGGCACCATCAGCGTCGGCGAGTTTAACTCCACCCGCGCGGCGTGCGATGAGCATACGCAGCAGCTTTCCGACGCCCTGCTCGGCCTCCTTGAGTCCAAGCCTTCCTTCTTTAACCTCCCTGGCGGCACCGTCGCCTTGGGCAGCGAGGAAGCTGCGGCCGAGTTTAGTGTTGCCAAGTAAAAACTCGCAGCACACTAAAACTAAAGATGCGCACCATGTCTTCGGGCATGGTGCGCATTTTGTGTGTGTGGGGGGATTACTTGGCGTCGGAAAGCGCATAGGCTGCGCCCGCCGAGGCCGCGGTCACGCTAAGGACGGCTGGCCAGGCGCCAATCTTCTTCGCCAACGGGTGGGAGGCGCCGAATGCGCCCACGTAGAGTGCACACAGGCCAGCAGTGGTAGCCGGAGTGGTTTTCTTTGCCCAAGAGCGGCCTGCCCACACGCCAGCGGCGGCGAGGATAACGCCGCCGAGCGGGCGGATTCCGGTCTCGCGGGCGGTCACCCACCCGCCGATAAGACCGAGGGTGACAGTAGTGGCGGTAGATACGTCTTGGGGCTTTTTGATATCAATCATGGACATGCGGCCAGTCTAGGCCGATACTTCTGGCCCCGCTAGACTTTATGGCTATGACTGTGGAGACGCACTTGCCGCCTGAGCGCCAAGCATGGCGCGCCATGTTTGCACTGTCCCTGGGATTCTTTGTGTCTCTTCTGGACCAATCCATGGTGGCGGTCGCGCTGCCGAACCTGCAACGTGATCTAGACGCGGGTGTAAACCAGGCCATGTGGGTATCCGCGTCCTATTTATTGGCTGCAGTGGTGCCGTTGCTCTTCGCCGGCCGTCTGGGCGACGTTTTGAGCCAACGCCGGATGTTTTGTCTGGGCGTGGCTATCTTCGGGGTCGGTGCGATGGTTTGTGCCATAGCTCCCCAAGTAGAAGTACTCATTGCCGCGCGTGCCGTGCAAGGCGTTGGGGCATCTCTCCAGATGCCGCAAAGTATGTCCGTCATCAACCGAATCTTCGCACGCGAGCGCCGTGGACGTGCGTTGGGCGTGTGGGGTGTAATCGGCTCGATTGCAGCACTTGTCGGTCCACTCGCCGGAGGCTTCTTAGTGGGAAACTTCGGTTGGCAGGCCGCCTTTTGGGTACACATTCCTTTCGTGGTGCTGGCCATCGTGCTGGCGCTGTGGTGGGTGCCCGAGTTGCCTACTACCGCGCAGTCTATCGATGCGCCATCGGCCGTTGTTTCTCTGATCGCGTTGGCGGCGATTGTCTTTGGCATCCAACAGGGACCAGTACTGGGGTGGGGCTGGACCATTTGGCTTATTCTGCTCGCCGGAGCAATCGCTAGCGCAGGTTTTATTCGATTGCAGGCTACCGCCGATGCCCGCGGGGCGAGCCCGCTGGTGCCGCTGACGCTCTTTCGCGACCGCAATTACCTTGCCGGCTCGGTGGGCATTATTGCCATGGGGTTTATGGCGGCTGCAGTGATGCTACCCATCATGTTGTGGCTGCAGACCATGCAGGGCATTCCAGCAGGCGAGGCTGGCATTATCGTGGCGCCAATGGCTCTGGTTTCTCTACTGATATCTCCGCTCGCGGGAATTATGGCGGATTATGTGAATCCTCGAATTCTTGGGGTGGTGGGATTTTCCATCCTTATTCTTTCGCTGCTTGCGGCATGGTGGGTGATGCATGTAGACGCCCTGCCGTGGGTGCTCGGGCTGCCCCTTGCAGGCCTTGGTGTGGGGCAGTCTTTCATCTGGGGGTCCAACGCAGCGACCACCCTGCGCGATGTGCCGCCGGTCCTCATGGGTGCTGCTTCTGGCGTGTATAACACCTCCCGCCAAGTGGGTTCCGTAGTGGGCGTCGCCTTAGTGTCTGCCGTTATGCAAACAGGTGACCCAGCAGTGGCACTTATTAATTCGCTCCTTGTCATCGTGGTTGCGCTGGTGGTGGGCTTGGTTTCTGCTCTCTGCTTTCGGGACACTCTGCAGGGCTAAAAATAGCGCGCTAGATTGGTAGGTATGCGTCTAGGTGTTTTAACGTCCGGTGGCGATTGCCCCGGCCTCAATGCTGTAATTCGTGCGGTTGTGCGTACCGCATCCAATGAATTTGGAGATACCGTCGTAGGTTATGAAGACGGTTGGGTGGGCCTGATGGAGGACCGCCGCCGCGACCTCTATGATGATGCAGAAATCGACCGCATTTTGTTGCGCGGTGGCACCATCCTAGGCACTGGCCGCCTGCATCCGGATAAGTTTAAGGCGGGTCTTGATCAGATTAAATCCAATATGGCCGATGCCGAAGTGGATGCCCTCATTGCCATCGGAGGCGAGGGCACCCTCAAGGGGGCAAAGTGGCTATCCGATAATGGGGTGCCGGTAGTAGGTGTTCCAAAGACCATTGACAACGACGTCAATGCCACCGACTACACCTTTGGTTTTGATACCGCAGTATCTGTAGCTACCGATGCTATTGACCGCTTACATACCACCGCGGAATCTCATAACCGTATTCTGATTGTGGAGGTAATGGGCCGCCATGTGGGGTGGATTGCCTTGCACGCGGGCATGGCTGGTGGCGCGCATTACACGGTGGTGCCCGAGGAGCCCTTCGATATCGCAGAAATCACCAAGGCGATGGAGCGCCGCTTCCAAATGGGTGAAAAATACGGCATTATTTGCGTTGCAGAAGGCGCCCTCCCCAAGGAGGGGACGATGGACTTCGAAGCCGGCGGCGTGGATCAATTCGGACACCAGACTTTCAACGGTATTGGCCAGGTTATTGGCGATGAGATCAAGGCGCGCACTGGATATGACGTGCGAACGACGGTGCTGGGACACATCCAGCGCGGCGGTACACCGACTGCCTATGACCGCGTTCTGGCAACTCGATACGGCGTGCACGCAGCCCGTGCTACCCATGAAGGCAAGTCAGGTATGTGTGTAGCTCTCCATGGCGAGGATATTGATCTAGTTCCGTTGGAGGAGGCCGTGGGAACCCTTAAGACAGTGCCGGAATCGCGTTACCGCAATGCACAAGCGCTCTTTGGGTAGAGACCACGCACATTTCGAATATTAGGATAGCGCTCCCACTGGGTGGGAGCGTACTCTTTTGTCTATGAGTATCGATAGCATGACAGATAATCGGATGGCGGCGGCTACTGTGCCCTCCGCAGCTCAAGACCGCCAAGCATTTATCGCAGCGCTAGGCTTTCCGGTGCTCGTGATTATCGGCGGCGTGATTGGATACTTTGCACCGAATACCGCGGCATCCTTTGCCCCGCAGGTCACCCCGCTGCTGGGCATTGTCATGTTTGGTATGGGCCTTACCCTCAAGCCGGTGGACTTTGCCTTGGTGGCCCGCCGGCCGCTTCCCGTGCTCATCGGAGTAGTTGCGCAGTTTGTCATCATGCCGATGGTGGCATTGGCGGTGGTAGCAATCATGGACCTCCCAGAAGCGGTAGCGGCCGGGGTCATTCTTGTAGGCTGCGCTCCCGGTGGAACGAGCTCTAATGTGGTGTCCTATTTAGCGCGTGGCGATGTAGCCCTGTCGGTGACCATGACCTCGATTTCCACCCTATTGGCACCGGTGTTTACCCCGTTGCTGACCTTGTGGCTGGCAGGGGAGTATATGCCGGTTTCCGCTTCGTCTATGGCATGGTCCATTGTGAAGGTGGTGCTCATTCCTGTCGTCGCCGGCATCCTCATAGGCATGCTGGCGCCGCGGGTGGTGGCAAGGATTAACTCGGCATTGCCTTGGATTTCGGTTGCGGCGATTTCCGCCATCGTGTGCATCGTGGTGGGCGGAGCGCACGACACCATCGCCAGCGCCGGTGCGCTGGTCTTTGCCGCCGTGATTATCCACAACGGGTGTGGCTACGGTCTGGGCTACCTAGCCGGATTGATAACCAAGCAGCCAGTCGCTGCTCGGCGCACGATGGCCGTCGAGGTGGGCATGCAAAACTCCGGCTTGGCCACCTCCTTGGCATCGACGTATATGAACCCATTGGCTGCTCTGCCAGGAGCCGTCTTTTCCGTGTGGCACAACCTTTCCGGTGCGGTGTTGGCTGCCATCTGCCGCTATGTGGATTCCCGTAGGAAGGAGAGAACTAGCTAGAAACCAATCGTGACCGCTGGAAGAGACTCGTCTACAAACCAGGGTTCTTCCTGTGCGGTCAGGGGCGGCTGACCTTCTTCGAAGCTTAAGGTGTCGCCGTCCTTGACGGTGGCGCCTTGGAGAACGTGGTCTGCGATATTAGCCAGCTTGTAATAGAGATCGGTGGGATCCATCGATTCGGTGGCCGCCTGGACTTCGGGGTGACCTGCTTGGACTAGCCCCACGGTATAACCCAGAATCTTGTTTCCCTTTTGGGTGAGCCACACTGGCGCAATGTGCATCGGGGCAAGGTTGTCCCGAACGGCCTCGAGGAACGTATTCGGAGCGATAGATACGTTGCCTCTGGGGTTGTGGACGATGAGGCATTCTGGGTGTTCGGCTACCACAGCGGTGGCTTTAGAGAGCAGCTCTAGGTGCTCGCGGCGAGCCTCACGAAACTGCTTGGCACGGTTGTCTTCTGCATCCCGGGGAAGTACGGAGACGAGGATTTGTGCGGTGGCAGAATCGAGACCGCGTGCGTCCGCGCTCAAAATGGGGTGGAGACCATAACTATCGCGGGTGGGAGGGGTATCGATGGCTTGGTAGTGCAATAAGAATGAATCATCGAGCTCGGCCATGAGGCTACCGGGATTCTTGCCCGGAGTGATGTCTCCCAAGCGATCGGCAAAAGTGGTGGTCAAACGCTCGCTTACCTCCTCGGGCGTGGGGGCAGTGCGAAAGACTGCGATGTTGATCAAAGGGGCATCGATAAGCTGAGCATCAACGCTATGTGGTGTAGTCATAATATTCAGCTTAGGGGCGTGAGCGCGCGGGTGCATGGACGTATTAAGATGGCACGCATGACTGCTGCGATGTATGACCTGATGGACTTTGATGAGGTCCTAGAAAAGTTCGAGCCGGTAATGGGCATGGAAGTCCACGTAGAGCTGGATACGGAAACCAAGATGTTTTCTACCTCTCCTACGAACTTCAACGCAGCGCCTAACTCCAACGTTGACCCGGTCTCACTGGGTCTGCCCGGTGCGCTGCCGGTAGTAAATTCCAAGGGCGTGGAGGGCGCCATCAAGATTGGCTTGGCGCTTAATTGCTCCATTGCCGAGTCCTCTCGCTTTGCCCGCAAGAATTATTTTTACCCGGACCAGCCAAAGAACTACCAGATTTCCCAGTATGACGAGCCGATTGCCTACGACGGCTACTTGGACGTAGTTCTGGAGGACGGCACCGAGTGGCGGGTGGAAATTGAGCGCGCGCACATGGAGGAAGACACCGGCAAGCTGACCCACTTGGGCGGCGTGGACGGCCGTATTCACGGTGCTACGGCTTCCTTGGTGGATTGCAACCGTGCGGGCATTCCTCTCATTGAAATTGTCACCAAGCCGATCGTCGGCGCCGGCGAGCGTGCACCGGAGGTGGCTAAGGCCTATGTTTCCGCTCTGCGTGAGCTTGTGGCAGCCCTAGGCGTTTCCGATGCCCGTATGGATCAGGGCTCGATGCGTGTGGACTCCAACCTGTCTCTGCGCCCAGTGGGGCAGGAAGAATTCGGCACCCGTACCGAGACCAAGAACATCAACTCCCTGCGTTCTGTGGAACAGGCGGTTCGCTTCGAGATGCAGCGCCAGGCACAGGTACTTGAAGATGGCGGCACCATCGATCAGGAAACCCGCCACTACCAAGAGACCGACGGCACTACCTCCAAGGGGCGTCCGAAGGAGACCGCGGAGGATTACCGTTACTTCAATGACCCGGATCTTCCACCGGTCATCGCCCCACGCGAGTGGGTAGAAGAACTGCGCCAGACCCTTCCGGAGCTGCCATGGGTTCGCCGTGCGCGCATTCAGGAAGAGTGGGGCATCAAGGATGAAGAGATGCGCGACTTGGTCAACGCCGGCGCACTCGACCTCATCGTGGATACCGTTGAGGCCGGCGCGAAGCCGGACGAGGCGCGCTCTTGGTGGGTTTCCTATCTAGCAGGCAAGGCCAACGAGAAGGAAACCGACCTTGCAGGTTTGTCCATTACCCCGCAGCAGGTGGCGCGCGTTATCGCGCTCGTCAATGAAGGGAAGCTGACTACCAAGCTGGCGCGTAAGGCGGTAGATGGCGTGTTGGCGGGCGAAGGCGACGTCGATGAGGTCGTCGAAAAGCGCGGCTTGGAGGTCGTGCGCGACGATGGAGCCATTGAAAAGGCCGTGGATGATGCGCTGGCAGCTAACCCGGACATCGTGGAGAAGTACCGTGCCGGCAATAAGAAGGTAACCGGTGCCATTGTGGGTGCGGTCATGAAGGCCACCCAGGGTAAGGCCGATCCTGGTCAGGTCAATAAGCTCATCGCAGAAAAGCTTAACTAAGCACCACGTTAAGCCAGCCGCGCTCGCACTTCCTCGAACAGGACGCGTGGCTGGCTTTTGTGCCCTCATTTCCTGTCAAAATTGGTGATTATTTTCGTTAGGCGAGGTCAGTAGGGGTGGGCGTAGGGTTGTGGGCATGTCAATTAAGAGCAAAGTATTGCAAAAGGAAAGTCCTGAAGCTCCCTTTAAGGTCGTAGAAATCGAGCGCCGCGATCCGCGCGAGGATGACGTGGTCATTGATATCAAAGCTGCGGGCATTTGCCACTCCGATATCCACACCATTCAAAACGAGTGGGGCGAAGCCCACTTCCCACTGACGGTGGGCCATGAGATCGCCGGTGTTGTAGAAGCCGTGGGCGATAAGGTCACTAAATTCAAGGTCGGCGACCGCGTTGGCGTGGGATGCTTAGTAAATTCCTGTGGCGAGTGCGAGCAATGCCGCAATGGACAGGAGCAGAACTGCCTTAACGGCAATGTAGGAACCTATAACTCCGAGGACGTGGACGGCACCATTACCCAAGGTGGCTACGCTCAGAAGGTAGTCGTCAACGAAGGATTTGTATGCACCATCCCAGAGGGCATCGATTTTGACGAAGCGGCCCCGCTGCTGTGCGCGGGAATTACCACCTATTCGCCGCTGGCACGCTGGCAGGTCAAGGAAGGTGACAAGGTCGCTGTAGTGGGCTTAGGCGGATTGGGCCACATGGGTGTCCAAATCGCGGCGGCAAAGGGTGCGGAAGTGACCGTGATTTCCCGCTCCTTGCGCAAGGAGAAGGAGGCCTACGAGCTTGGTGCGAAGCACATTTTGGCCACCGGTGAAGACGAGGACTTCTTTGCCAACCACCGCGGCGAATTCGATGTCATCCTGTCCACCATTTCTGCCCAGTACTCTCTCGATGATTACCTGCAGCTGCTCAAGCCGCGCGGCATCATGTCCGTGGTAGGGCTGCCACCAGAGGAGCTGGGAATCCATATGGGCAGCCTCGTCGGCGGCGGTAAGGTGCTGACGGGCAATAATATCGGCGGTATCGCTGAGACCCAGGAGATGCTGGACTTTTGTGCCGAGTACGGCATTGGTGCCGTCATTGAGAAGATCGGCGTCAACGATGTCGATGCTGCCTATGAGCGCGTGGTAGCCGGGGACGTGAAATTCCGCTTTGTGATTGATACCGCGACCTTCGAAGACTAAGGCGTTTGGTTGATTTCGCTGAATCCCCATATGTGATTTAGCACAACATCGGTATGCATCAGTAGGTGTTTGGCGGGTCACTTACGTACCATTCCTTAAGGAACGCATATCGGTGTTGCGTAGCCCACGTGCTGGGGAGCGGGGGACAAAGGGGCCGCGCGCACCAGTATGCGAGAGATATTCGCTACAAAAGTTAGGCAACTGTGTCTTCTAAAAACATTATCGCCATTGCAATGTCCTTCGTGGGCTTGTTGGTCGGCGCAGGCTTTGCCACGGGACAAGAGGTGGTGCAGTACTTCACTGCCTTTGGCACCTGGGGCATTCCTGGCATCATTATCGCCGCACTCGTCATGACCCTCGCGGGTACAGTGTTCTTGCAGCTGGGAAGCTATTTCCACGCCTCGGAACACAATACTGTTTTCCGCAATGTCACCCACCCGATCGTCTCCAAATTGCTGGATGTGGCGGTCATCATCACCCTCTTTGCCATTGGTTTTGTGATGCTGGCCGGTGCCGGCTCCAACATGGAACAGCAATTTGGCTGGAAGACGTGGATTGGTTCCACGCTCATGCTGGTCTTGGTCTTGCTCGTCGGCATGCTCGACGTGGATAAGGTTTCCAAGGTTATCGGTACGGTCACACCGTCCATCATCATTGCGGTCATTGGCGTAGCCATCTACACCGGACTCAATATGCCGGATGACATTGGGGCGGCCCTAGACGCTTCGAGTCAGATCGATACTCCGATTGGCAACTGGCTGATTTCCGCACTGAACTACAACGGCCTTGCTCTGATGCTAGCCGTATCTATGTCCCTGGTTATCGGCGGCGATAATATTAGCCCGCGCGAGGCCGGCTGGGGCGGCGTCGTGGGCGGCATTATCTACTCCGTCATGATGGGTCTTGCCGGTTTCTCTTTGCTGATGAACTCGGATAAGGCACAAGGCTCCGATATTCCGATGTTGTCTCTGGTCGATGACGTCAATCCCACATTGGGCGCTGTCATGGCGGTCATCATTTACTTGATGATCTTCAATACCGCCATCGGCATGTTCTACGCGCTGGGTAAGCGCCTGTCTGCCGGCCATGAGAAGCGCTACCCGGTCATCTTCGTCATCGGCTGCTTGGCTGGTTTCGCTGTTTCCTTTGCCGGCTTTAAGACCTTGATGAACTACATCTATCCAATCATTGGCTACATGGGAATCCTCATGGTCGCCATCTTGGTTTTTGCGTGGTTCCGTAGCCAGTCCCAGATCCAGGACGAGGCAGTGCGTCGCGAGCGCGTACGAGCCCTCATGCACCTGAAGCTGCACCCAGACAAGGATTACGACGCCGAGCGTTACGACGATGAAATTGGCCAGCACATCGAGGACTCCAATATGGACAACGAGGCCCTCTACGATGAGCTGGTGGAGGAAGTCACCGAAGAGCTCGACGGCGACGATGACGTGGACTTTGACAAGGAAAAGTACGAAGAAAAGCGCCACGATTACTCCTACTACACCGAGCGCGATGCGGTAGAAACCGACCGCACCCCGGAGGAAATTGAAAAGTGGGTCGAAGAAACCGGGGCATCCGGCGACCCCGAGGAAGATGAGGAGCTTCCGCAGACTGACAAACCGAAGAATTAAGCGGACAATGGGTGCCATGAGTATCTATGCACCCGCATCTGACCGTTATGATTCGATGGAGTACCGCCGAGTAGGCAACTCTGGGCTGAAGCTGCCGGCCATTTCCCTTGGCCTATGGCAGAACTTCGGTGACGATCGTCCCCTGGCCACGCAGCGCGAGATTCTACGTGCAGCGTATGACCGGGGGATTACTCATTTCGATTTGGCCAATAACTATGGCCCAGAACCTGGCGCCGCCGAAGACAACTTCGGCCGCATCTTCGCCCGCGATTTCCGTCCCTTCCGTGATGAAATGATCATCTCTTCCAAGGCCGGCTGGGTGATGAATGATTCCCCCTACGGCTTTGGTGGCTCCCGCAAGTACCTGGTGAGCTCCTTGGACGCGTCCCTCAAGCGAATGGGCTTGGACTACGTGGACATTTTTTATCACCACCGCCCGGATCCAGATACCCCGCTGGAAGAAACCCTTTATGCACTGCGCGATATCGTAGCTTCCGGCAAGGCCCTCTACGTGGGCATTTCTTCCTACGGTCCGGAGCTTACCGCGGAGGCCGTGGAATTCATGGAAGACGAAGGCTGCCCATTGCTGATTCATCAGCCAAGCTATTCCATTCTCAACCGCTGGATTGAGCGTCCGGGCGAAGATGGCGAGTCGTTGCTTGACGTCACCGGGCGTAGCGGATTGGGAGTCATCGGCTTCGGGCCGCTGGCACAGGGCATGCTGACCGATCGCTATATCGATGGCATTCCCGCAGACTCTCGCGCGGCACAAGATAAGACCTTGGAAAAGGGCTGGCTCAACGAGGAGAACCTGTCCATGATTCGCGACCTCAACGATATTGCGCGTAAGCGTGGACAGTCTCTAGCTCAGATGGCTATTTCGTGGGTACTGCGCGACCAAGGCGATCGCACGCTAACCTCGGCGCTGTTGGGCGCTTCTTCGGTGGAGCAGCTCGAGCATAACCTAGGGGCACTGGACAACCTCGACTTCAGTGCAGAGGAGCTGGGCGCGATTGACGACGTCGCCCACGACGCCGGAATCAACCGGTGGGCCGGTGCGACCGCGTCGCGCGTTCGCGGCAATTAGGCGGCCCTTTGAACCCGGCCCCTAGAGCAGGAGCAACTTGAGCGTTAGGCCAATCATGATGACGCCGATACCGAAGTTGATCCAACGCCATACCGTGGGTCGGGACAACACATGGGAAAAACGTGCAGCGCCAAAGCCGATGAAGGGGAACCAAGTGAAGCTGGCGCAGATAGCACCCACGGCGAAAAGCCAGCGCCCTGATTCGCCGTATTGGTTGGCGATGCTGCCGAGCATGACCACCACGTCTACGTAGGCGCCTGGGTTCAGCCACGTTAAGGCCAGGGCGGTCAATAGTGGCTTAACCCAGGAGGGGGAGCGCTTTATCTCCACCCGAGTTTTAGTCTTCGTCGTGCTGCGTGACGTGGAACCATCGAAGGTGGCTACTTCCTGCGGGACCTTAGGCTGTGTGGATTCGACCTCAATGGCCTCGCCCTTCGTCTTTAACGCATCGCGGAAGCAGGTAAAAGTAAAATAGGCCAGGTAAGCCGCGCCAACGTATTTCAGGACTTGCAGGGCGTTGGGAAACTTTTCGACCAGGTAGCCCACGCCGGCTGTGCCGGAGGTAATCAGGATGACGTCGGAAAGCGCGCAGACGGCAATGATTAAACCGATGTGATCACGGCGGATGCCGAATTTAAGCAGCATGGCATTTTGCGGGCCGACGGCCACGATGAGCGATAATCCCAGAAAGAAACCAGCAAGCACGATGGACATGCCTTCTAGTGTGATTTCTTAGGCTGGATTAGTCCAGTTAATGCTTCTTCAGTTGGTTTAGAATGGCTTCATGAATCCGGTGCACCTAGAAACCTTGCTTGCGATCGTGGACGAAGGCAGCTTCGATGTTGCCGCAGCCGTGCTCGGTATATCGCCGTCTGCGGTGAGTCAGCGTATCAAGGCCTTGGAATCGAGCACCGGACGAGTACTCCTTCGCCGTGCCACCCCGGTAACCGCCACGGAAGCGGGCGAGATCCTTGTTCAGTCCGCGCGCCGCATGGCGTTAGTGCAGGCAGAAACGGATGCCCGCCTCGGCCATCGCCTAGCTCGGGTCCCGCTGTCTGTCGCAGTAAATTCGGATTCTTTGGCGACGTGGTTTAGGAGGGTTCTAAGCGATACCGCGCGGCGGGGTGACGTCGCCTTGCGCATCCGGATTGAGGATGAAGCACGCACCTTAGCCATGTTGCGGCGTGGCGATGTGCTGGGCGCAGTAACGAGGGAGGCCACACCAGTTTCGGGTTGCGAGTCTAGCTTTTTGGGCACTATGCGCTACTTTCCAGTCGCGGCGCCACATATTGCAGAAAGCTTCCATAGCGGTCGGCTGACCTGGGAAACCATGCCTTTGGTGGGATATGGTCCCAACGATCAGGTATTGGATGATGCCATGCGCGAGCGCTTCATTGATTCGGCCGTGGTGCGTGCCCGGGTGTCGCAGATTCCCTCTTCCGAGGGCTACCTCGAGGCGGTTCGGGTCGGCCTAGGGTGGGGATTGCTGCCCCAAGCCCAGGCACTGCCGCTTTTGGAGGCGAAAGAGCTGGTGCTTCTCGACGGCTCCCCGCTCGATATCGACCTCTATTGGCAGCGTTGGCGTTTGGAATCGGAGGTTTTGGGTGAGCTCACGCGTTCGGTGATTGAGGCCGCAAGCGGCTTGGAAGCACTCTAGCCAGTTTGCTGCAACGGCGCGCCGTGGCGGGTACCACAAAAGCGCAGGCCCGTGCCTTAAATTGGAGCTATGAGCGATAAACAGCCGGATAAAGCCACACCGTTAGATGAAGACATGGGCGTGCCTACCTACAACGCCAAGCCCGCGAGCAAAGATTCCGTTTCCAGCGAGAAGAACTCGAAGCCTGGCCTCTTCGAGCGCGCCGGCCGCGCTGAGCCGCAGGAGATCAAGCCTTTCCAGGCGCGGCAAGACCACCCTGAAACTGAGGTAATGTCCTACTCCAGCGCGAATGAAGCCGCGCGTCAGCAAAGCGGCGCCAGCGAGGAAACTGTAGCGTTTGCGCAACCGGAGTCGGCCACGCCGGTTAGTGCCGAGGAGGAATCGGCACTTGCTACTGCCGACGCCCCTGAAGAAGGTGCCGCCAGCGCAGAAACCGCAGAGGAGCGCGAGGCCCGCTTGCAGGCGGAACAGGAAGAAAAAGAAGGCTACCACCGCTATGGGCGCCGCGGCACTATCGACTTTGGTCTGCTATTCATTCGCATCGCACTGAGCGCCTACCTAATCATTGCCGGTGCAAAAACCTTCTTCGAGCTCGGCGATAGCCAGGGCTTGTCCGGTCTAGAGGGTGATTTTGCCAACTATGCTTGGGATACCGCGCTGTCGATTGCGGTTCCGACCATGCAGCTTATCGCTGGTGTATTCCTGTTGCTGGGACTCATTACGCCTCTGGCTGCCATGCTGGGCTTGGTGGTGACCGGCTTTAGCGCTGTCCACGAGCTAGCGCAGACCGATGCCGGTTTGGACGTCTTTAGCTGGCCAGATTCCGTCTGGCTTTCTTTGGTCCTCTTCGTTATTGCTGTGGGCCTGCAGTTTACTGGCCCGGGCTTTATTTCCGTAGACTTCAAGCGCTCCTGGGCACGCCGCCCGCTGGGCACCTCCTGGGTCTTTGTGCTTATCGGCGTAGCGATTCTCGTAGCACTGTGGTTCTTCGGTGCGGGAGTTAATCCGCTGAAATAATCGCCAAAAAATAATCCGTCGCGCACGCGGCGGATTTTCTTTTACCCCTTGCTTTCCAGGAGGGAAAGTATGATACTTTCTAAAGTGGAAAACAACGCAGGGTCGAGGGTGAAAGGAAGCGACGAATATGGATGACAGTGTGCACGAGGCACTGGCGTTCAACAGGGAAATACAAAGGAAGCCTAGGGGGTGGCGAAAAACCGCGCTCAATGCTCTGGCAGCAGTGGTGCTTGCAGGGGGCTATTTCATCATTAGCCAGTGGGGAAAGGATATTTCTCCGTGGGTGTTTGTCGGCTTCTTCGTTGCCTGGATGGCAGTTCTTTTTTGGATTGGTACCCATCAGAGCGATGTGCGCCCGAGCTATAGGCAAGATCCTTTCAACCAGCCGAAGCCAGATAAAATGTTCTACACCAGTTCTATAGCGTTTTTTGCTCCGGTATTTTTCCCGAACTTTCTCGAAGGGCACTTGGTAATTGCGGCCATCGTTTTTACGCTGTGGGGTTGTGCTGTATTTTGGGTCCTCAACTCAGGGGCGATGGATATGTCCACGCGTGACCATGGAAACGACAAGCAGGCGAGCGGTGATGAGTGAGCTTGATCCAGTAATTCACCCGCTCAATCGGTTTAAGATTTGTGCGGTACTTAATGCTGCCGGGGCAGTGGAAGGCGCCATTAATAAGGAGATGCGCTTCGCGGCGATCCGGGACAAGGTGAATCAATCCGATGCCACGCTTTCTAAGCAATTAAGCGCCTTGGAAAAAGAGGGTTATATCAGCCGCTTTCGCGAGTATGGATCCTCGCGTGGCAAGGACACGGTGTGGGTGATGCTCACGGCCAAAGGTAAGACGGCATTCGATTCGCACCTTTCGGCGCTTAAGACGCTAGCGGGGCAGGAGTAGCGGTGCGCGCAGTTTGGTTGCGCCGGGCGGCGTATAGCGCGGCCGTATAAAGCGCGACGGACAGTATGGTTAGCCAGACGAAGTCATCTACCCAAAACTTTTGGTAGCGCTCCATGGCGTGGACATCGACCTGGTCGCCCCACCACCACTTGGGCGGGACGGTCAGAAGCATGGCTGCCCAGGCGATGAGAACGGTAAGCAGGCTGCCCGCGGCCCATCCAGATGGCAGCCAGGTCCAGGCGCGGTAAAGAAAGACTGGGATGATGAGCGTGAGCCAGACCCAGTGGTGTGACCAGGAAACGGGGGAGATGAGCAGGAGGGTGAGGGCGGTGACCAATTGGGCGTCGACAAGCAAATGCTCTTCGCACAGGCGCTTAATAAGCCACGCCGCGAATGCAATGACCACGAGGGAGGAGGTGATCCACGCAATGTTGATAGCCAGACCATTGGCATCCATGGCCTCGGAAGAAGAATACATGCGCTGAATGGCGCCCTTGATAGAGCTATTGGACTGGTAATCAGTGCCTACGCCGAAGTCGCCGCCAGAGCCCATATCGAGCAATTTGGAACTGAAGAACTCCACGAACGCGTCCCAGCGGAAGGCTGCGGCAAGGAGGGTGGCCGCAACAGCGGAAAGGAGCGCTGTGGCAATCTGCTTCCACTCCTTGCGCACGAGGAAATAAAGCAGCATGGCCAGCGGGGTTATTTTGATGGCGGCCGCCAGACCGATCAGGATTCCTTGCGGTAGGAAGCGCCGGCGCGGAACGAGGTCGAGGACAACGAGCGTCATGACCACGATGTTGATCTGGGCAAAGCCGTTATTGAGGTCAACCGGCTCAAAGCGCAATACAATTGCCCAAGTAATGGCGGTGACGGGCAGGAGGAACTCTGGCTTTTTCAGCACTGCCTTGAATACAAGGTAGAGGCATAGGAGCACGAGAAGATCAGAGAGGACGACCACGATGTCGCCTGCCATATCGTGGTCAATACCGTCGAAGGCCGTCAAGGGGACCATGACCAACGCGCCAAAGGGTGGATAAATAAAGGGCAATTGAATATCGCCGGCCAGCATGGGTTCGCTGTAGACAGAGCGGTGTTCAAGGAAGGCCTTGACGCCTTCGCGGTAGACCACCATATCGATGGGGAAGTCCGTAATGTGGATATCTTGGACGATCTTCCGAGCGCCAAGAATGAGCCCCAGTAAGGTCAGGGCATAGCGGAATAACGGGGTACGCGCGAATCTCATCGCAGGATATCTTATGCGATTTGCAGGCAAAAGGCGCGCACCCCACCGAAGCACAGCAATTTAGCAGCTATCTCCTGCTAATTCACATAACCGTCAACCACGCGAACCGCGCCGCGGTCAGCTGAGGTTGCCATTGCCGCATATGCACGCAGTGCCTTAGTGATCGGGCGGTTGCGGCTTACTGGGGTCCAAGGGGATTCGCGCTGTTCTTGGGCGGCGCGGCGGCGCTTCAGTACTTCCTCATCCACGTCTAGGGTGAGCTCGCGCTCGTGGATATTAATAGAGATGGTGTCGCCGTTTTCGATGAGCCCGATAAGTCCTTGGTGAGCAGCCTCGGGGGAGATGTGGCCAATGGATAGGCCGGAAGTACCGCCGGAGAAGCGGCCGTCGGTAATCAAGGCACATGCCTTGCCCAAACCGGCGCCCTTGAGGAAGGAAGTCGGGTGGAGCATCTCTTGCATGCCAGGGCCACCGGCCGGGCCTTCATAGCGGATGACCACGACATCGCCCGGCTGAACCTCCTTATTGAGGATGATAGATACCGCTTCCTCCTGGGACTCTACGATTCGTGCAGGGCCGGAGAAGGTCCACAGCTCCTCTTCGACGCCCGCTGCCTTGACGATGGCCCCGTCGGGAGCGAGGTTGCCGCGCAGGACAACGAGGCCACCGTCGGAAGAAAAGGCATGCTCGGCGTCGTGGATGCAGCCATTGGCGGCGTCGGTATCGAGCTCGTCCCAGCGGTTGGATTGGGAGAAGGGCTCCGTGGTGCGCACGCCGCCGGGGGCGGCGTAGTAGAGTTCGCGGGCCTCCTCGGTGGCGTGAGGGTTGCGGATATCCCAGTCATCGAGCCACTGTTCGGCGTTGTCATATAGCGCTGTATGTACCTTGAGGTTGAGGTGCCCGGCGCGGCGAAGCTCGCCCAAGATGGCGGGAATGCCGCCGGCGCGGTGAACATCTTCAATGTGGTAGGTCCCGTTGGGCGCTACCTTGGACAGGCAGGGTACGCGGTAGGAGATGTCGTTGATGTCATCCAGGGTGAAGTCCACCTCGCCTTCCTGCGCGGCCGCCAAGGTGTGCAGGATGGTATTGGTGGAGCCGCCCATGGCCATGTCTAGGGCCATGGCGTTAGTGAAAGCTTCCTTGGTAGCGATGTTGCGCGGAAGCACCGATTCGTCTTCTTCGCCGTAATAGCGACGGCACATATCGACGATGGTGGTGCCGGCCTTTTCGAATAGGCCGCGGCGGGCCGTGTGGGTGGCCAAGGTAGTACCGTTGCCGGGCAGCGCTAGGCCAAGGGCCTCGGTCAGGCAGTTCATAGAGTTGGCGGTAAACATGCCGGAGCAGGAACCACAGGTGGGGCAGGCAGATGCTTCGACCTGGGTCAGTCCTTCATCCGAGACCTCATCATTGGCGGAGGCCGTAATCGCCGTAATGAGGTCGGTTGGGGCGTGGGCTACGCCGTCTACAACGACCGCCTTTCCTGCCTCCATTGGCCCACCGGAGACAAAGATGGTGGGGATATTCAAGCGCAGGGCAGCATTGAGCATGCCGGGGGTGATTTTATCGCAGTTGGAGATGCATACCAGGGCGTCGGCAGTGTGGGCATTGGCCATGTACTCGATGGAATCGGAGATGATTTCGCGGGAGGGAAGCGAGTACAGCATGCCGCTATGGCCCATGGCAATGCCATCATCGACTGCGATGGTGTTGAATTCCTTGGGCACTCCGCCGGCCTCACGTACGACATCGGCGACAATATCGCCGACGTTTTTAAGGTGCACGTGGCCGGGGACGAATTGGGTATAGGAGTTGGCGATGGCCACGATCGGTTTACCAAAGTCATTTTCCTTGGTGCCGGTTGCGCGCCACAGGGCCCGGGCGCCAGAGGCCTGGCGGCCGACGGTAGTTACTTTTGAGCGCAGCGGGAACATGGTTTAAAGTCACCATTCCTTCAAGGGATGTGGGGGAGAGCGTCGGTGGCGTATTTAGTTTTCGGCCGAGGGCTTGAGCTCGGGGTGGCGCTCAAGGTAGTCCGCATACTCTTCTTTGCTGAGGAGGACTTGCTGGCCGTCGCGGTGGACGATAACCACCTTTTCATCTGCCGCTTCACGGCCCTGGGTAAGGGCGTCCGGGATGCGGCCGCGGGAGGCCTCCGAAAGGCGTGGGAGCGAGTTAAAGGTGATACCAGGCAGGTTGTGCTCCACGCCGCTTCTCGTACGAGCAAAGGTGCGGGAGCGTTGGAACCCGATACCGGCAAAATCGTCCCAAGGGATCTGTACCTTTTTCCGGAAAGCATAGGAAATGTCGATCCCGGATTCTGAGACCTTGGTGCGGGATTTTATGACCCACCACAATCCGAGGATGGGGATGATGAACAGCCATGCGAGGTATTTGGGGGCCCACCCAATGCTCAATAGCGCAATGGTGGACAGAATAAGGATGCCCAAGATGTGGTCACGGGATGGCTTGAAAACCTCTGCCTGGGTGGTGGACTGATGAGGTTTATTGTCCTTAGGTGGTGGAGTCATAGTGTGCAAGCCTAATTCACAGGGGTGGGTGAGGGCTAACCTATTTTCAGGTATGTCTCACCATGTGGGAAGCCGATCCCAAATGGGGGTAACTGTCATAACCGTAATACCTATCGGTGTATAGTCATGCTCATGATCATTATTCGACTTCAGGTAGTACCAATGCGGCGGTGACCGCGGCGCTCATGACGTCGACGCTTTTCGCCCCCGCAGACACACCAGCCCGCGGGGGCTTTGTTCATATCTAAAGGCGTTAACGATGATGATCACGACCAGTATTAGAGCAATCCAAGGAGCACATTAACCGTGGTTACGACAACTTCGCCCACGCCCGCTTCGGTGGCTGCAGCCTCACGCGCCCACGCTCCGGAGCGGATGAGTGGTGCCCACGCCATTGTCCGCACTCTTGAAGATTTGGGAACCGATCTTGTCTTCGGCATTCCAGGCGGTGCCGTGCTTCCGCTCTACGATGCTTTGCATACCTCGACCAAGCTGCGGCATGTGCTCACCCGTCATGAACAGGGAGCTGGACATGCTGCGGAAGGCTATGCGCAGGCTTCTGGCAAGGTGGGGGTGTGCATTGCCACCTCGGGGCCGGGTGCGACTAACTTGGTGACAGCGCTTGCCGACGCCAACCTGGATTCCGTCCCCATCGTCGCTATCACCGGCCAAGTGGGAAGCAATCTTTTGGGAACCGATGCCTTCCAGGAGGCCGATATCCGTGGTGTGACAATGCCGATTACCAAGCATAACTACATCGTGACGGAGCCTAGGCAGATTCCCGCTGCTATTGCTGCAGCATTCCATTTGGCTTCTACAGGGCGCCCAGGACCGGTCCTAGTGGATATTCCGAAAGACGTTCAAAATGGCCACTTGGACTACTCTTTCCCAACCGAATTCGATTTGCCTGGATATAAGCCAACGACCAAGCCACACCACCGTCAAATCGCGCAAGCGGTTGAACTCATCGCGCAAGCAGAAAAGCCGGTTATTTATGCCGGAGGTGGTGTCATCAAGGCAGAGGCGGCACGGGAGCTGCGTGCATTTGCGGAATGTACCGGAATTCCAGTCGTGACCACATTCATGGCCTTGGGGTCCTTTCCAGAGTCTCATCCGCTGCATATGGGCATGCCGGGCATGCACGGCACCGTTCCGGCGGTCGCGGCGATGCAACGTGCGGATCTGCTCATTGCCATCGGCGCGCGCTTCGATGATCGAGTAACTGGGGATACCTCAACCTTTGCCCCTGAGGCCCAGGTGATTCATGCGGATATCGATCCTGCTGAAATCGGCAAAATCCGTGAGGTGGACGTGCCTATCGTGGGTGATGCGGAAAAAGTACTAGCGGGACTTTTAAAGGAATACCGTAAAGACTCCTCTCTGGATCTGCCGCAGACAGGTCCATGGCGGGACTACCTTGACGGACTCAAAGAGCGGTTTCCCCGTGGTTATGATCCCACTCCGGATGGGCAGCTAAATCCTCAATTTGTCTTGGAGAAGCTCAGTGAAACCGTAGGCCCCGAGGCAATTTATTGTGCCGGAGTGGGGCAGCACCAGATGTGGTCGGCACAGTTTATTGACTTTGAACAGCCGCGTTCCTGGATTAACTCCGGCGGAGCTGGAACCATGGGCTACGCGGTACCAGCAGCCCTTGGCGCCAAAGCAGCATGCCCAGATAAAGAGGTATGGGCGATTGACGGTGATGGCTGCTTCCAGATGACCAACCAGGAGCTAACCACCGCAGCTTTGGAGGGCTTTCCATTCAAGGTTGCCGTTATTAATAACGGCAACCTAGGTATGGTCCGCCAGTGGCAAACCCTGTTCTTTAATGAGAACTACTCCCATACCAAGCTGCGAGAGCGCGATGTCTATACCCCGGACTTTGTCCGCTTGGCAGAAGCGCTGGGGTGTGAAGCCATCCGGGTCACCTGCGAGGAAGAAGTGGTGCCAGCGATTGAACGGGCCCGTGCAATCAATGACCGCCCTGTGGTTATTGACTTCATCGTTGGAGAAGATGCCCAGGTGTGGCCGATGATTGGCGGTGGGGCGTCTAACGAAGAGATTCAATACGCCCGCGGTTTGCGCCCGCTATTCGATGAAACTGAATCGGCAGCAGAAAGTCCAGCCGATATCGACGAGACCATCCAGGAGGTATAGGCATGGCACCCACTGACGTTTCCCGGCATACCTTGTCGGTCCTGGTGGAAGACGTAGAGGGAATCCTGTCGCGGGTGACCGGAATGTTTTCGCGGCGCGGTTACAGCATCATTTCCTTAGTTTCCGCCCAAACGGAAAATCCGGGTATCAACCGGCTGACTATCGTGGTTGATGCATCCGAGACAATTATGGAGCAGGTAACTAAGCAGCTCAATAAAATTGTTCCGGTCATCAAGATAGTTGAGCTTGAGGCTGACGCAACCGTGGCGCGAGCTCTGATGATGGTCAAGGTGGCTGCAAATAATACCAACCGGCCCCAGGTTGTCGATGCCGTCAATATCTTCCGCGCTCGCGTGGTAGATGTGGCGCAAGAATCCGTGGTAGTAGAAGCGACTGGTACCCCGGGAAAGCTGGCGGCGCTACTGGATGTATTAGAACCTTTTGGTGTACTCGAGCTGGTGCAGTCGGGCGACGTGGCCTTAGGGCGTGGGCCCAAAGCATTGGCTCCGCCCCGAAATTAATGTCTCACTAGGTGGGCATTAAATCCCATACACTGATACAATAGTGGGTGGGACGTTGATTCATTGAACTTTCAATCACTACAGAATTGAGGATTAGGACATGGCAATTGAGACCTTTTATGACGATGATGCGGATCTGTCCATCATTCAAAACCGCAAGGTAGCCGTCATCGGCTACGGTTCCCAAGGTCATGCACACTCGCAAAACCTGCGTGACTCCGGCGTTGAGGTTGTTATCGGCCTGCGCGAGGGTTCCAAGTCGGCGGATAAGGCTGAGGAAGCAGGTTTTGAGGTTAAGACCGTGGCAGAGGCTGCTAAGTGGGCAGACGTCATTATGCTGCTGGCGCCAGATACCTCTCAGAAGCAGATCTTTGAAGAGGAAATCGCCCCTAACCTGGAAGATGGCAATGCACTGCTGTTTGGTCACGGTTTGAATATTCACTTCAAGCTGATTGAGCCGCAGGCCAGTGTCACCGTCGGAATGGTTGCTCCTAAGGGGCCTGGTCACTTGGTTCGCCGACAGTTTGTAGATGGCAAGGGAGTTCCGTGCCTCATTGCTACTGAGCAGGATCCGAAGGGTGAAGGCCATGATTTGACCTTGTCCTATGCCGCAGCCATCGGTGGTGCGCGTGCCGGCGTTATCCCGACTACCTTCGAAGCAGAGACGGTTACTGACCTCTTCGGGGAGCAGGCTGTCTTGTGTGGCGGTGTGGAATACCTGATTCGTACCGGCTTTGAGGTTCTGACTGAGGCTGGATACGAGCCAGAAATGGCCTACTTTGAGGTTCTCCATGAGATGAAGCTGATTGTGGACCTGATGTTTGAAGGCGGCGTCGCCAATATGAACTACTCGGTATCTGATACCGCAGAGTTTGGCGGCTACATTTCCGGTCCCCGCGTTATCAATGCCGATACCAAGCAGCGCATGAAAGACATCTTGTCTGATATTCAGGATGGCACCTTCACCAAGCGCCTGCTGGCCAATATTGAGGGCGGCAACAAGGAATTGGAGGACCTGCGCGAGGAATTTGCACAGCACGAGATTGAAAAGACCGGCGCTAAGCTGCGCGATTTGATGAGCTGGGTCAAGAACCCACTGGATGCTACGGCCTAGCACATAAGGCCACGCGAATAGCGCCAAACCCACGGTGAATTAGGGGTGTTCACCGTGGGTTTTCTGAATTATCGGCAGGAAAGAATTAATCCTTGGGGGTAGGATGTCGGGCATGGGCTTTACGACGCCAAGTTATGATCTCAGAGACCTCTTTGCACGGATTAATCGCGGGGACATCCAGCTACCTGATTTCCAACGCAGCTATGCATGGGACGAAGATCGCATCCGTTCACTCATTGTTTCTGTGCTTCGCGGCTATCCCATCGGGGCGCTTATGGCACTTGATACTCGAAACGAAAAGATGCGCTTTCGCCCCCGCGCCCTCGCCGGCGCGCCGGATACCGGCGTTGACCCCGGCTTGCTCCTTTTAGATGGACAGCAGCGTTTGACCACGCTGTATCACTGCTTCAACGGCGAGGGCTTTGTAGACACAACTGACTTCCGCAAGAAGAAAATTCATCGCCGTTTCTTCATTGATATTCGAGCTGCCGTGCGGGGCGAGATTATGCCGGATGACGCCATCTTTGCAGTCGATCACAAAGGAAAAATTCGATCGCACTTCGCACCGACGATTGAGGGGGACATTCTTTCACGGGAAGACGCCCTAGAGAATATGTGCATTCCTGTTGCTTCACTATTGAGTGAAGATGGCGTTGGCATGCTCTTTGAGCTTGCATCGACCAAACAGGAATACAGCGCGGAGCTAGCAGCGTTTAATAACCGCATCGTTAGACCATTGTCCGGCTATGACCTGCCGATGATTCGGCTTTCCCGAGAAACAGAGCGAGCCGGCATCGGGTCAATTTTCGCGCAGGCAAATTCGGCAGGCCTGCAAATGGACGTATTCGATTTACTCACCGCAGTATTTGCTTCCGAGGATCCCACGTTCCACCTGGCCACTGATTGGCAAGAAGTGGAAAAGGATCTGCGTACGTCCCCAGCTTTGGACGGAATTGGGCGCACAGAATTTCTTTCTGCAGTATCGCTTTTAGTCTCCGGAGAAAAGGGCCGTGCTGGTGGGCAGCGCGAGGACATCTTAAAGCTGTCCCTAACGGAGTATAAGGCGGCGGCCAATGATTTACGCATTACTTTCCGTGAGGTATCTGAGTTTTTGGCGGAACGATGCATCCTTAATACGGATCAGGTTCCGTTTAATGAACAGATTGTTCCTCTAGCCGTCATCATTGCCCGCCTGGCTAAACGCGGGGGAGCGCTGTCCACCCAGCAATCGTGGGACCGCATGAACCAATGGTTCTGGTGCGGCGTCTTCGGCGAGCTTTATGGCTCGTCTGCAGTGCAGCTGCGCGCCGCTCGCGACGTGGATGAGGTCACCGAGTGGGTAGCGGGCGCAACGGATGAGGCCCCGAAGACTGTCACCGATGCCACCTTCCGGGAATCCCGTTTGCTCTCTGTGGATGATAATGACGGTGTATGGCATGGTCTCTATGCCCTCCTTATGGCGCGCGGCGCAAAGGATTGGCGCACAGGAAAGGCGTTTAATAGGCGCACATTTGAAGAGCTCAAGCCGGGCTTTTTCCCGGTGTTCCCGCTGAATTGGTGCAAGCGCCACGGAGTGGACCCCGTTTTGGCGGAGTCCGTGATGAACTACACCCCAATGGGCAAGCGAACTGAGGTAGTACTCGATGGCTTCGCTCCCGATCGCTACCTGCCGCGCGTTCAGTCCAAGTCCATCATGGAAGACAGGCAATTTGATGAGGTACTAGCGTCCCACGATATGAATTTGAATTACCTGCGGGCGTCACAGCCGCGAGAATTCCTAGCAGACCGTCGTCAACGGTTCCTTGACATCGTGGAATATGCTTTAGGTAAACCTGTCATCCGTGATGTGGATGAAGCAAACCTGTTTGGTGGAGAGGAAGGCCCGCAAGCTTTTGATCGCTAAATCTGTGCGCCTGACTGCCACAGTGCTTGTCGCATCGCTCGCATTAGCTGCCTGTGGCACGCCAGTTACTGAAACCAAACTGGTCAGGCGGGGATTGTCTGATTTGGATGAGTCTGAAATTGACCTCAATAAGGCCAAAGCGGAGAACCAAAACCGGCTGATTGACCCGAAATTTGACGGCAGATTCGTCATTGTCAATGACCCCATAGGCATCGAGGCTAGCCGCCTATTTTTTGAAGATTCCGATTCGCTCGTCCTCTTTACCGCGGATGATAAATCTATTCTGCGTGCAGCAACGTTGGCGGTAAACCAGCATTTGCCTGCGGTGCAGTATGACGACGCTAGGCGATTGGAAATCCATAAGCTACTCACGGACCTGGGAGTACGACGCTTGGTGATTGTCGGCGATGTGCCGTGGACACAAACATCTGGGGACTTCGAGGTGATTAAGGATCCAGGTACGCACAAAGCGCTGGGAGAGTTTACGGCATTCCAATACGGCTCCAAGGTGGTAGCTTCCCCTGAGCAAATGGTCAAAGATATTGCGCGATTGGACAAGACTCCCCAAGTGGAGCTGCGGCCCGCATGGGTGCCGTATGAAGGCGAGCCTGAGGCTGATGGGAAAAAGAAAAAACCTGTCCCAGCACAGTCCCGCAGGGATGCCCAGATGGCGCCGAATATCATCGCGACAAAAGATAGTCCCATCGCGAACGTCATTACGGCGGCAGCCTATGGCGGCAAGGTGTTGGTAGTGCCGACTGTTGATCCATTGGAGGATAAGCACAGCATGGCCGCTGTTGCAGGCCTTGAAGATGGTGCCTTAGTAGCCCTTGGACCGGAATTCGGTCGAGTGAAAGAATTTAAGGCAAAAATCAAGCAGGGCGCTCCTTCCTGAACTACACTTCCTTGACACGCGGGAATTCCGCGTGCACCGCATCACACTTAAGCGAAGGAAGATATGTCGAAGCCGGTAGTCCTTATTGCCGATAAATTAGCTCAATCCACAGTTACGGCCTTGGGGGATTCAGTTGAGGTTCGTTGGGTGGACGGTCCAAACCGTGCGGAGTTGCTCGCCGCAGTTCCGGATGCAGAGGCTTTGCTGGTGCGTTCTGCAACTACTGTTGATGCAGAGGTTTTAGAAGCAGCTCCAAAGCTAAAAATTGTGGGCCGCGCAGGAGTAGGCCTAGATAACGTTGATATTCCGGCGGCAACGGAAAAGGGCGTCATGGTGGTAAATGCACCTACGTCTAATATTCACTCGGCGTGCGAACAGGCCATTGCATTGCTCTTGGCGACGGCGCGTCAGGTACCAGCAGCCGACCAGTCGCTGCGCGAGGGGGAATGGAAGCGTTCTTCTTTCAAGGGCGTGGAGGTATATGGAAAGACCATCGGTATTGTTGGTTTTGGACACATTGGTCAGCTCTTCGCACAGCGTCTGAAGTCTTTTGAAACGACCATCATTGCCCACGACCCCTATGCCAACCCGGCTCGTGCGGCGACACTGGGCGTGGAACTGGTCGGATTGGAAGAGCTCATGTCTCGTTCCGATTTTGTGACCATTCACCTTCCGAAGACCCCAGAGACTGCCGGAATGTTTGATAAGGAGCTTTTGGATAAGGCGAAGAAGGGGCAGATTCTCATTAATGCGGCTCGCGGCGGATTGGTGGATGAGGAGGCCTTGGCTGAGTCTATCGAACAGGGCCATCACCGGGGCGCGGGTTTCGATGTCTTTGCTACGGAACCATGTACTGATTCTCCGCTCTTTAAGCTGCCGCAGGTCACCGTTTCCCCACACTTGGGAGCCTCCACTGTAGAGGCCCAGGACCGAGCAGGAACCGATGTGGCGGCTTCGGTGCTCAAGGCTCTCGCTGGTGAGTTTGTCCCGGATGCGGTAAATGTCTCCGGTGGTGCTGTAGGAGAAGAAGTTGCTGGTTGGTTGGATCTCGCGCGCAAGCTAGGACTTACGGCTGGACGTCTGCTGGGGCAGGCACCCGTTGCCGTTGAAGTAGAAGCTTGCGGTGAGCTGTCTACCGAGGATGTAGAAGTTTTAGGTCTTTCTGCTGTCCGGGGTCTGTTTAGTGGCGTGACATCGGAGCCGGTGACATTTGTTAATGCCATGCAGATTGCGCAGAGCCGTGGGGTAGAGGTGGAGGTATCTACCAACGCGGAATCCAAGGGGCACCGCTCCTCCTTGCAGGTGAAAGTTATCGGTGCTGATGGAGAAACTTCCTCGCTGACCGGTGCGCTTATTGGCATCGATGGAACCGAGAAGTTTATTCGTATTAACGGCCGCGGCGTCGATATGCGCGCTACTGGTCGCAATCTTTTCTTCCGCTATGCAGATGCTCCGGGCGCGTTGGGAACGGTGGGTACCAAGCTAGGTGCTGCTGGAATCAATATCGTGGCGGCGGCGCTTACGTATGGCAAGCAGGAATCTGATGCGGTTCTTATTCTGCGTGTGGAAGCCGAGGTTCCGGAGTCTCTCATTGCTGAGGTCAATGCGGCATTAGGTGCGCAGTGTGAACAGCTGGATATGGACGCATAAAGCTGCTGGTGCAGAATCCGTGGAGCATATCCCGCGTAGTGACAGGTAACTTCCTGCGCTGCGCGGGTCCTTTTTGATAGAGTTGGTTAAATCCACTCTATGAGAAAGGAATCCTACATAATGAAACTTGCGGTAATTGGTGGGGATGGTATTGGGCCCGAGGTAACGGCTGAGGCTCTCAAGGTGCTGCATGCCGTTCGCTCCGATATTGACACCACCGAGTATGACCTTGGTGCCCGGCGCTACCTACGCAACGGGGAGCTTCTCACGGATGCGGATTTAGCTAGTCTCCGCGAACACGATGCCATCTTATTGGGGGCTATTGGTGCCCCGGGTAAAGTGCCTCCAGGCGTATTGGAGCGAGGGCTATTGCTCAAGATGCGATTTGCGCTGGATCACTACGTAAACCTCCGTCCTTCCAAGCTGTATCCCACTGCTTCTTCGCCGTTGGCCGATCCTGGAGACATTGATTTTGTGGTGGTGCGCGAGGGCACCGAGGGGCTGTACTGCGGAAACGGTGGTACCTTGCGCGAGGGCACTGAGCATGAGGTGGCTAGTGAGGTATCACAAAACACCCGCTTTGGCGTGGAGCGCGTAGTGCGCGATGCCTTTGCGCGGGCTGAGCAGCGCCGCAAGCACCTGACCTTGGTGCACAAAACCAATGTATTGGTCAATGCGGGTGGGCTGTGGCAGCGCACTGTCGATGACATCGCCGCTGAGTTTCCAGAGGTTCAGGTGGACTACCAACATATCGATGCTGCGACCATTTATATGGTTTCGGATCCGGCGCGATATGACGTAATAGTTACCGATAACCTTTTTGGAGACATTCTTACCGATCTTGCCGGTGCCGTAGTGGGTGGCATTGGCCTTGCTGCCTCCGGAAATATTGATGCTTCAGGAGCGAATCCCTCGATGTTCGAGCCGGTCCATGGTTCTGCACCGGATATCGCTGGGAAGGGGATCGCGGATCCGACGGCTGCTATTTTGTCGGCGGCCATGCTCCTTCGACACGTAGGCGATGAAGCCAATGCGCAAAGGGTAGAGGATGCGGTAGCGCAAGACGTTGCCCAACGCGGCGATGGGCCGGTGAAGACCACTGACGTCGGCGACCGAATTTCGCGCGCCCTAGCTACATAGGAGCAAACCTGCCCTGCACGATGCGCTTGCCGACGCCCCCGGATCCGAACGGTTGCTTTCATCCCCTCTTCCAGGGGCTTGCAATGGCGTTTGCAAGGACACCGCAATTTACTCAAATTAACTAATTAACACCGTAACCTTTGCACACATGTAAAGGGAGCGATTGAGTAGGATTACCGCTATGCGTTTAGGACGAATTGCACACCCAGAAGGAATCTGTTTCGCCATTATCGATGGGCCGAAAGACGCCCCGATGCAAGAGCTAGTAGCAAAAGAAATTGCTGGCACGCCTTTCACTCCGCCGGAGCCAACCGGACGCGAGTGGAAGCTTAACGAGGTTCGCCTCTTGGCACCGACCCTGCCTACCAAGGTTGTGGCGCTGGGCCGCAACTATGCGGACCATGTTGCGGAAGTCTTCAAGAAGTCTGCCGATAGCTTGCCGCCCACCATCTTTATCAAGCCGTCCACCGCGGTCATCGGCCCGGATGCCGCGATCAAGATCCCAGACTATGCCACCAATGTAGAGTTTGAGGGCGAGCTTGCCGTAGTCATTTCCAAACCGTCGAAGAATATCAAGGCCGAGAACTGGCAAGACCACGTACTGGGCTACACCATTTGCAATGATGTTTCCTCCCGTGACCTGCAGTTCAAGGACGGACAATGGGCTCGTGCCAAGGGGATCGACACTTTCTGCCCGCTCGGCCCATGGATTGAGACGGATCTGGACAGCTTGAATCTGGATGACCAGAAGATTAATGCCTACCTGACACACGAGGGCTCTCGTGAGCAAAAGCAGGATTCCAATTCGGACCAGATGATTGTGAAGATGGGCGGCATCTTAGAAGAGATTTCCGCCGCCTATACCTTGCTTCCCGGCGATGTCATTACTACTGGTTCACCGGCGGGCACCGCTCCGATGGTCCCGGGGGATACCATCGAAATCGAGATCCCAGGCCTGGGTACCCTACGCAATTCCATCGACCGTGCATAACTCCCACCAGAGCGAGCATCGCCCCTACGTTCCCACTCCCGCGGAAATGGAGGAGCGGTACCGCAGCACTGATCGCGTGTGGTCAGGAAAGCCGAACTCCACCCTTGTCGATTATGCTGCGGAGCTTGCGCCTGGCTCTGCCCTGGACATTGGCTGCGGAGAAGGCGCGGACGCGCTCTGGCTTAAAACCACGGCTAGGATGTGTTGGGCATTGACTTCGCCCCGACGGCCGTAGCCCGCACTCGCGCCCTCGGCGTTGCCGCACAGGTTGCTATGTTTAGTGGCTTTAGCCATGAGCCCTTTGACTTGGTAAGCGTCCACTACGGTGGGATACGCGCAACGTCGGAAGAGGTCGAAAAGCTTGAGCACTTGGTAGCTCCAGGGGGAACACTGCTTTTTGTTCACCACGATATGGAGTCCACAGAACTGGCGATGCCGGAATGGTTGGCGCACAACCTGCAGGAATTAAAAACTATTACCCTAACTCGCCAGGAGCGCCACCTGGCTGAAGGTGCAGGTGCGCACCACCGCACCGACGTCGTGCTCGTCGCCAAGCGCGTGGGCTAGAGGCTTAGCGCCTTCAAAATGGTGCGCAGCTTAGCGGTGGTTTCTTCCAACTCCGCTTGGGCATCAGAATCGCCGACGATGCCTCCACCAGCCCAAGCGCGTGCGGAGAGTCCATCGCCGGCAACCTCTGCGCAGCGAATGGCTACCATAAATTCGCCGTCACCTGAACTATCGCACCAGCCGACCGCGCCGGCATAGAAACCACGGTCAGTCTCCGCAGTCTCAATAAGGGCTTGGGCGGCTTCGGCCGGGGTGCCACAGATAGCCGGTGTGGGATGGACCGCTAGGGCAAGCTCGAGCGCAGTCAAGTCTTTATCCTTGAGCGTTCCGGAAATCGGCGTGCCAAGGTGCCACATTTCATTTGTGCTTATCAGTTGTGGGACGTCCGGAATATCTAGTCGCTCGCACAATGGGGTGAGCGCCCGGCGCAGGTGGTCGACCACAAAAGCGTGTTCGTGGAGATCCTTGGAAGAATGCAAGAGGTCCTGTCCTGCGAGGTGATCCTCGGCCGCCGAGGCGCGGCGCGGAGACGAACCCGCCAAGGGAAAGGCTGACACAGTCGAGCCTTGACGCTTGACTAGAACCTCCGGGGAGGAGCCGACAAGCATCGCGCCCGGCCTTCCAGCGGGAGAGAGATCAGCAATGAACCCGTCACGGTTGGCGGAGAGATCGATAAGGCGCGCCGCTACGAGGCGCGGATCGATGGCTTCAGGGAATTCGATGTCTACCGCGCGGGCTAGAACTACCTTTTCTAGTTTGGAGGTTTCAATCGTGCCGATGGCTGCCTCCACGCGGCGAAGGTGTTCCTCAGGCTCTGGATCGAAGCCAACTACGCGGGAGCTTAAACTCTGGTTGCGATAATAAGCGTGCGGTTCCAGCGGGCCCTCTTCGCGGATGATGGCCTCCGGTACGGTTAGTGCCGCGGGGGTGTCCGAATCGAAGGGGATCGCACCGACGACCATCTCTACATCCTTGCTGCGGAGAGCGGAAATTGCCGCATCGGCGTCATTAAAAGTGTGGCGCGCCCCTTGGGTACGGACAGACCCCGTTGCCCGTGAGAGCAAAAAATCGGGGGCGGTGCTTGGTCTGTCTTCGTGCATGAAAATATAGCTTAATGCCTTGGGCTTTTCTTACAGAATTGAGTGTGCACTGGGCGTGTAAACAGTGTCTCTAGTGAAAAATGTGGTTAGTTTTAACCTTGTGGCTAATGTTACTAATTTTCTTCGCTATTTCCTTTACCTGATTGTTGTTGGTGTGCTGGCTTGCGGGGCGCTGCTGAGCGTGTCTCCTGCCCACGCGCAAGAAGCGCCTGCACCTGCACCTGCGCCGGCCCCAGCAAACGCACCACAGCCAGCACCGGCACCAGCACCGGCACCAGCACCGGCACCGGGGCCGGCACCCGAAAACGCGAAGCCGGTTATCCCGCAGCCAGATGGATCCCACCTCGTTCCAGAAGGCGTGAAAGAATCCACCCCGGCACCAGCAGATAAAGGTGCTGACCAAGACAACCCGGCACCTGCTCTAGAGGGATCATCGCTTCCGGAGCCGGCGCCGCGGCCAGCGATGGTAGATGCCAGCATCAACCCCAACCCGCCATTTAAGCCGGGCTCCATACAGTCGCTCACTATGGAGCACGAGGGAAAGACCCGCAGGTATCTATTGCGCATTCCCAATAACTATTCGCCGGAAAAGGCTGCGCCTGTACTTTTCGGCTTCGGTGGATGGGGAGATTCCCCGGAAAACTATTCCAGCTACGCACGCATGCAGACCACTGAAGCCAATAACGAGGCAATCATCGTCTACCCGGAGGGTTTTGAGCGTGCTTGGGAGGCAGCACCTTATGCCAAGACGCGCGATGGTGAGGACATCCGCTTCATCAAACGCATTCTTGACTCTGTGGACAAGGACTACCACGTTGACCGCAACCGCGTGTACGCCATGGGTATGTCCAATGGCGGCGGCTTTACCTCAGTGCTGGGCTGCCACGCCCAAGATACCTTCGCCGCTGTAGCCATGGTCTCGGGTGCTTTTTATAACCCGGTCGAGGTCAACTGTGCCGATGCGCCGATGAGTACCCTCATCATGCATGGCGTCAATGACAAGATGATGACCTATGAAGGCGGTGACCGGCACGAGGCTGGCTACTTGCCGGTGCGCACCGTGCTTGGCGGCTACCTGAAACGCAATCGATGCGATATGACCTTCCAGGCGACTCCAGAGGCTGGCGGTTCCGAACGCCTGAACTTCAACGGTTGCCAAAAGGACGTACAGCTGGTCAAGGTTCCAGAAGACCACACCTGGTTCTGGCAGCCAGATACTCCAAAGGTGGTCTGGGACTTCCTCTCGTCCAAGACCAGGGTATAAAAACAGCGGCGCTTAGCCACGGATGAGGCCCAGAGGAGAGATCCTCTGGGCCTCGTTCTATTGTTGGCCGACAATCAGCACTGCGCTAGTCGACGCGCGGCAAGTGAGCCGTGGCATTATCGGCCGGCTGCTGGGCTGGGGCCTTCTTCTTGCGGAAGAACTGGACATAGACCAACAGGCCGATTCCGAGCACCAGAGCGAATGCGCCTAGTCCGGCTAAAAGGCCCGCCCAGAAGCTGCTTTTAGCCAGGGTGGCGGTATACGCAGCGGCATTAGTCAGTACATTTCCAGTGTTTTTGCCTTCCGCAGCGCCGGCATCCGGCACCCTCTCTGCACCAGCGGTGCCTGCGGCCTTGCCCTTGGTACGCTTTGCGGACTTTGCGTCCCGAGAGCCGGTGGACTTTTTGGCCGTCGAGTGGGAAGAACCGCTGGTGGAAGCAGAACGGTGCGAGCCCGTGCCAGCGCCTCCGCTTTTTCCGGATTTCGCAGTGGAGGCAGAATCATTGACACGGCTAGTCGAATGGTGGGTCGTAGCCCCAGAACCAGCACCAGACTTTCGCGTAGTACCAGAGGCGTGAGCCGAACCCGTGGACGGCGTCTTATGTGGCGCTCCATCCTTCCCAGCGTCTTTTTCCTTGGTGCGGGAGGGCTGCTTGCGCTTGCCCGCGCTGTCCTCGTCAGAACCCTTCTTGTCTTCTTGTGGCTTGCCACCGTCTAGGAATTTCTGGCCCTCCTGCAGGGTATTGTCGAGTTCTTTGTCTAGCCCGGCGATGGCTTTGTCTACGTCTTTGACGTCTTTTTCCAGTTGCTTGGGGCGGCTATTTGAGTCGCCACCGTTGCCGGTAGCAGCGTCCGCATCGGTATAGTCCACGCCGCATAGATCTTTCGCATCTGCCTGCTTTCCGACGAGGAAGCCAGCATGCAAGTGGTGTCGGGTGCCGTCGGGAAGCTCGAAGGTAAAACTCACCGCGTAAGTACCCGGCTCGGTAAAGGCAAAGGCCGGGTGGGAATGGGAGTTGCCGGGGTAGTCCCAGGCAGAGCCATCGGCAGTGTCCATAAGCACCTTGGGGTCACCAAGATTCACCTGGTAGGCCAGGATGCGGCCATCTTCGGGGCCCTGTGCGATAGCCATGCTCAAGTTAGCGGTGTCTCCAGTGGCGAGGAGATCCTGAGACAGCTCTTGGGTATTAAAACCTAGCCAAGGAGCATCGGGGTCTTGCGTTTGCGGCAGAATCCAACCTTCATCGGGCAGGGAAGAATCACCGAGCTCTGATAGCGGTTGTTTAAGGTCATCAGATACCTCAATGGCGAAGGACTCAGAGTCATGCTCGACGCCCTTGTCATCATCTTTCACCGTGAAGCTGAGATCACCGGAATCGCCGCTGAGCGCCATGTCCTGGTGGCCCTTGGTGATGAGGTCGAAGTCGCTGGAAGAGCATTCCTCGGTGGATTCTTCGGCATATGCGGTGGCGGGCTCGAAGGGTTCTACTCCCGCTCCCGGAAGGGCGCCGAGGCTAATAAGTCCGGCGGCGCCAAGGGCCACCGCGGTGCGGCAGACAGGTTTCATGAGGAGACGGATTCCTTTCGTGGGGTGGGGTGTGGGGCGTCGGAAAGCGAGGCACCTGCGTGCTTGCGGGCGCCGAGCAGTGGGTGGATGGCCCAAACGCCCAAGAAAATTACGGTAAGGGTGAGCACGATGGAGGCGCCGGCTGGCAGGTCAATGGCCCATGCTAGGTAGATACCGAGGAAGCTAGATAGCGCGCCAATGAGGGCGGATAGCCACATCATGGTCGTGAGGTTTGCGCTAAGTAGGCGTGCCGTCGCGGCCGGAGTGATAAGCAGTGCGAGGACCAAGATATTGCCGATCGTGCTTACGGAAATGACCACTGCGGCCGTGACGCACAGGTACAAAATGATATCCAGCACAAAGACGGGCAAGCCCATCGCGCGAGCGGTTTCCCGGTCCAAGCACGTGGCGTTGAGCTGGGGGCCAAAGGCTATAACGATGGCGATAACCACGGCACATACGCAGGCCGCGATGATGATATCGGTGCGGGATACGCCGGTGAGTGAGCCGAAGAGGAAGTTTGTCAACGAGGCACTATAGCCATCGGTGCGCGAGATGATCACCATGCCCAAGGCGAAGGCCGCGGCGAAGAAGATACCGATGATGGAATCCGCTCGTACGTGGCGACGCTGCGAAAAGGCGGCGATGAGCAAGGCCACAACCGCACCGGCGACTGCGCCACCCACGAGCACCGAGGCTTGCAGGGAGAAGGCAATGGCTAGGCCAGGAAATACCGCGTGGGAGACGGCATCGCCAATAAAGGCCATGCCGCGCAGCACGACATAGCAGCCGATGACGCCGCACACGATGGCCGCCAGCAAGGAGATGCCTACCGCGCGAGCGAGGAAGTCAAGGTGGGGATTGACCAGGTCGCGCAGGAAATCGAGGAAGGAAATTTCTATCATGCGGAGACTCCAATGGCAGAAAGCAAAGGCGAACCGGCACGCACGCCAAAGGTGTGCGTCCACGGATCCGTCTGGCGAAGAAGGCGCGAAGCGGAATCATCGGCTACCACGGTGCCGTTAAAAAGAATGAGGCGGTGGCAGGAATGTGCGGCTTCAGAAAGGTTATGAGTGGACATAATGATGGAGGTGCCGCGGTGGGAAAGCTCTTCAAAAAGCTCGAGAAGCGATTCGGTATTGGGCGCATCTAGCCCGGTAAAGGGCTCATCGAGCAGCAGCACGTGTGGTTGTGTGGCGAGGGCCCGGGCGATGAGCACGCGCTGGCGTTGACCACCGGAGAGTTCTTCGATGGGGCGGGTAGAAAATTCTTCCATGTGAACCAAACGAAGCGCCTCTGCCGCCGCGGCGTGGTCCGTGGCGCGCGGTCGCTTGAGCCAGCCGATAAGGCCGGTGCGGCCGCTGAGAACGGTGCGATAGACATTGATGGGAAAGCCCCATTCCACCTCGTGGCGCTGGGGAACATACCCCACAGTGCCGGAGATGCTGCGAGTTCCGGAGGAAGGAATAAGCCTTAAAATCGCGCGCATGAGAGTGGTCTTACCAGCACCATTGGGCCCGAGGAGCCCGATGAATTCGCCCGGGCAGACGGTGAGGTTGGCATCGGTGATGACGCTGCGATGCGAGAGCGAGACGTTGAGATCAGCAACGGAAATAAGCGGTTTAGCCACGGTTATCGCCCCGCTTGGCTGAACGCAGGGCGAGTCCCAGGGCCAGTAGCAGTACTACGGCGCCGACACCGGCGAGGACAAAAACCCAGGTGGGAATAGAGGAGCCCGCGGTCTGGGCATCGTCTGGATTCCAGGTGGTGTCCTGGGCCGCTTGGACGTCGGCATCATCACCCACGGCGAAGGTGAGTACGCCATCGGTGCTGAAATCAGCACCGTCCTTGGTCTTGCCCTTTACCCTGATGCCTACCTGATGGGTGCCTGGCTCCGTAAACGTCCAGTTGGCGTGGGTGTGGGTATTGAGGTCTACCCAGAAGTCCTCGTCGCTATTCTGCGCGGTGGACCACAAGAGCTGTGGCGCTTCGAAGCCGCCGTTTTGCAGGAAGAGGGAGAAATCGCCTGGCCCGGAATGGCCGAGGAATTCCATGGTGACTCCACGATCGGCGGCGTCGACAAGTGAGGGAGCCTGGGTATTCCACCCCAGCCAGGGAACACCGACTTGTTCGGTTTGGGGAACTACCCAGACCTTATCGCCGGATTCAGCGCCAACGAAGCCAAAGTCATCTGTATCGGGAAGGGTTTGCTGTGCCTTATCGCCCACGGAAAACACGAGGTCATCCAGGTGACGCCAGACTGGCTTATCGCCGGCATCATCGCGGGCCATAAGCTCAGAATCCGTGCCATTAAGCAGGGCACCAACGTCTACGTGACCGGTATCGATGACCTTTTCCTCGCCCTGTGGGGCAACGTGTTCATCGGCGCCGACCACCTGGGCGAGGTCGCCCGCCCAAGCAGGACTGGTAGAAAATGCCAGGCCTGCAGTAAGGACGCAGGCGGCGGTGCGGGTGGCGGTACGAGTAGCGAATTTAAGCATTTTTATCTCCATCGGTGGGGTTGGGGGTGAGGCAGCGCTGAAGGGAATCAGCGTTAAATTTCATAAGGTCGATGTAGGAGCTGACGGTGTCATCGAACGTGTCGCCGTAGATGGGGCACAGCTCCACGCCTTGCTCCGCTGCAGCCTGCTTCAATGTCTCGGCGCTTGCCTGCTGCACGGGTTCTACAAACACGGCTGGCAGATGTAGGTTCTCCAGCGTGCGACGCAAGGAAATGACCTCGCGCGGGGAAGGCTCGATGGCCGGATTGGGAGTGACGAAGCCGGCCACCGACATGTCATATCCTTGCTCCAGATAGGCGTAGCCGTGGTGGGTGGTCACGAGGTGCCGGTTTTCTTTAGGGATAGAAGAAATGGCGCGGTCAACATAGGTATCCGTATTCCGCAGGCGCTGGGTGTAGGCCTCCGCCCGTTGGCGGTAGGACGCCCCGTGAGAAGGATCTGCTTGCGCCATTTCCTCGGCAATGACATCGACGTAGGCGATGGCGTTGTCCACGTTGTGCCATAGGTGCGGGTCCACCTCGCCGTGGATGTGTTTTCCTAGGACCGCTTGCGGCAATAGGTAGGTATCCGCGCCCGGCCTGCCCAGGAAGCGGTAGGCAGGATCAGGCGGAATGGGCTGCAGCACTGAAGAGGGGATGGACATCACGGTGGTGGCAGGGTCGAAACGCTTGTCCTGATCGCGCAAGTCAATGCTGTGTTTGGCTAGGTCACCTGCAATATCCAGGTGTCCGGAATCTATCACTTGCATGCCTTTAGGTGGGTTTACTCCGACGGCCACAGTGAGGTGTTGGACGTCGGTGCCCTCTGCTTGGAACCCGAGGTGATAGATCCCTGGCTGGGAAAATCCCCAAGAGACATGCGTGTGAGCGTTGGCCGGCAGGGTCACTGAGTCTTCTTTTTCATCGATGCCATCGGCCGAGTTAAAAAGGACCTCCGGGGTGCCGAAGGTAGAGACCACATAGGCGGCGACGTTACCTGGTCCGTCGGCAGAGACCATGCGGAAGTCCACTCCGGAAGAGCGCTGTTGTGCGCCGCTGATACGCAGGCCCAGCCAAATTGCCTCGAGCGAGACATCTTCTACCAGCGGCACGAGAGTGGCACCGCGGGTGGAGGCAGCATCGGCGACTTCCACCACGGGGGCATCGGTGGATTCGTGCAGTGTATCGATGAGAGACTGCGGCTCCAGCAAGTAGCCATTGCTCAGCGCCAAATCGGCATTGGCAACATCGCGGACCGTGCGCAGCGTTGGCTCAAAGGTATGCGGATCTTTTCCACTGGGGATAAGGTTTTGTACGCGGGCATCTTCTCCCGCAATGTTGCGCGCGAGATCCGCGAGGATCGGGGTGGTGGCCACCACGGTGAATTTCTCTCCGTCTCCAGCATCCAACGCGGCCGAGGGGGCACAACCAGTGGCTAGCAGGCAGGAGCCCAGCAGCGCGCCTATGGTCCGAAGCCTGCCTCTATGGGAAAGCGCACGCGCCATTAGTCCGCTGCCTTAGCTACAGCTAGGCGGGCAATGCCTAGGCCGAGGAAAAGCATGCCCAAGCCCAGTGCTCCGATGCCAAAGGGAACAATGGGAGTCCCCGTATTGGCTAAAGAACCGCCCTTGCTAGGGGCCTGCGCGGCCTGGCCAGTGCTTGTTCCGGTGCTTGTGGTAGAGCCACCAGCGCTTGCCGACGCCCCACCTGCCGCAGCACCATCCCCGCAGTCTCCGCCCTCCGGATTTACCGCAGCGCCTAGGTCGAAGTGCCCGTTGTCAAAGGCTTCCGCCGGCTTGTCGCCGCCGACCACGAAGTGAAGTGTCGCTTCGCCGGCGACTTGCTTGCCCTCACCGGTCTTGGCCACCTGGCGGATGGTGACGTCGTAGGTGCCCTGCGCACCAAAGACCCAGTTGGGGTGCACGTGCGTATTGGGGGCAATCGAATAGGTGCCCTCCGCCGCATCGGCATTGCCTCGGAACCACTCATCGCCCACAATCTTTCCCAGTCCGCCCTGGGAGTAGACCATCATCGGGCCAGGGCCCTTGAAGCCTGCTAACTCCCAGGTGACATCGCCAGGGATATTCTCGCGCATGGTTGGACTTTGGGTATTAGCACCGAGCCACGGCACGCCATCGACCTGGGTAGAACCAATCATCCACGCCTGACCAGCTGGCACTGGGCCTACCTCTTGGGGCAGATCGACGCTGGATTTATCGGAGAGATAAAAGGTAGCGTCATCAGCATCGCGCCACTGGGAAGGAGAGACAGTATCGTCCTTGATTTGCGGCGTCATACCCGGGGTGCACTCTTTATCCGTAGCTGCACCGGATTTATCTGCGGCTGCAGCGCCGCCCTTGTCTGCTGAACGCGGGGTGCTCGTAGCTTCTTGGTCATTGCTAACCTCGCCAGTATCAGCCGATCGATCCGCTGCGGATGCATCGCCGCCGTCGCCCACCTCCCAGGTGTAGGTCACAGCATTGCTGGATTCACCGTTGGAATGGGCTTGCACCGTCATGGTGTACGTGCCGGCCTCGCTAAAGGCCCAGTTGACGTGCCGGTGAGCAGGATTGGGCTGGTTGATGACCTCGCCGCTGGTGAGCTCCATTGAGCCGGAATCGGTCACCGTCTTCACATCGCCAAAGCCGCTCGTTTCAAAAACATACACTGAACCAGGTCCAGAGACTTCGGCGAATTCTAGGTCAACGTTGTCAAAGCCGCCATCGCGTGCAGGCTGGGTATCCCAGCCGGGCCAAATGATGCGTTGATCCTGGGTCTGCGGCAGGAAATAGGTGGGCTGGCCGATCTCCGGCACGGCCTCGGTGGCATCGGACCAAGCGTCCTCCACAACCTTGAGCGCCACATCATCGCCGGAGCGTGGAACGCCCGATCCAGTGATGTCTTCCTTCATCGATAGGTGGAGCTGACCATCTGGGGCTGTGACATAAAAGGCGTCTACGTGGCCAGAGTCGAAGACCTCATCAAAGGCAAGTGCCGCGGCAGGGGAGAAGAAGGCCAATGCTGTGGCAAAGACGGCGGCGAATACGTGAATGAATCGGCGCCGCAGCGGGACGCGCCGAGGGGCAAAGGATGGTGAATGATGCATTGTGGTTTCCCGTCTAGTTGGTGGGGTAGAAGAGGCTTAGAAGTTGAGGCCGAAGCGTTTGCGGATGAGGTCCTCGTTATCGCGGAAGAAGTTATAAAAGGCCTTGAAAACCACCACGAGAACCGCTGGGAGGACCAGGCTCCACGGGCTAAACGAGGACCCTGTGGGCTCTTCTGGCCTACCGGGGTGAGCTGGCTTGTCCGGCGTATCTGGGGTGGATGGTTGGGTGGAAGGCTTCTGGGAAGGCTCCGCGGAAGGCTTATCCGTTGGATTTTCGCTGGGCTCTCCGCTTCCGGCCGTGCCCGGCGCGCGGAAGGAACAGGAATCCAACGTCTTATCGCCCACGGCAAAGGTGAGGGTTTGGGGCGCGGACTTTAGCTCCTTGCCGTCTGTGCCCGTGGCCGTATAGGTGGCCTCAAAGGTGTACAAGCCAGGCTTGGAAAAGGCCCAGTGCGTATGGGTATGGGCCGAAAAGTTGGTTTCGATGGTGTAGTCTTTAGCCGCAGAATTGGCGAGGACCGAAAAGCCCTTGCCATGGGTGCCATCGATGAATGCGCCCCACTCGGCGCCGTCCGGCGTGGAGGTGGGCTTCAAGTTGAGGTTGACGGCATTGTCCTTGGTTAAGGAATAGTCCAGATCCTGGGTGTTATAGCCGGGCCAAATGATGTTTTGGTCCTGGGTTTGCGGCAGGTGATAGAAGCGCTCACCGGGCTTTCCTAGGAAGTCGAACTCTTTGCCCGCGAGCTTCTTATTGCGTGGGGTAAGAGCATTATCGTGTACGCCGAGTACAACATCATCGAGTTTGCGGTCAACAGATTTCTTGTCTACCTGCGCCGTGTCATCGCGCAGAACCGTTGCAAAGCCTCCCTCGGCAGGCTGGGCCTTGATATCTACATGCCCACGGTCTAATAGGTACTTGTCGCTGCATTGTGCATTGCCGGTTTGCGGTTTTTCGGTGCCTGGCTGCGGCGCTGAAGACGGAGTATCTTGCTCGCCGGGAGTAGTCTCCGGTTCGTCAGTGGAAGTAGAAAATTTCCCATTGACTTCATAATTTTCGCCGAAAGCAAAGGACTCGGTGATTACGCTGCTGGCATGTCCGGCCTTCAGAGTGGAATGGGGGAAGAGGTTAACCTTGGCAAAATAGCCCTTGAAGTACTCGCCCTCATCAAAGGAGACCTCGCCGTGGCCATTAGTAATAGGGGTTTCCAGATCCACGGTGGGGTATTTCGCCCCTTTGGTGTCATAGAGCCCGCCGGTGAGTAGGCCGTTGAAGTTTTTATCCTCGGTATCCACCACGATCTTGGTGCCGCCATCGCCCTGCTTGCGCATGCGGATGGTGTAGCCCAACTCCTTTAGCTCGGTTTCCTGGGTGGGGGCAAGCTGGCGTGGTTGGGAGGTTTCCTGCCACGTATCTGCGGCGGCAGAAGAATCGGTGTGGCTGGATTTACCGGGTTGGAAGTCAAGGGGTTGGGATATCCAGCGTGGGGCATCGCCCTCTGGGGTAAATACGGCCTGTACTTGGGAAGGGTCGGGGCCCATGTATTCGTCCCACTGAGCATGCCCATCCTTAACGGGAAGGTCGGTGAGGAAGTAGCCGTCGATAAGCAGCGTAAGGGTGCCTTGCGCCTTGTTCTTGGCATCGAAGGAGATGGTGGTGAGCTTGTCATCACCGTCTTTTTCGGGTTTGGACTTGGGCGCCATGCGCAGGCTGTAGCCTGCAGCAGCGGCGTTACCGGCTGCGGACTGTGCGAAGCGTTCCTTGAGGCTCGGCGTCTTTTCTTCTTTGGGTTTCTGCCCGCCCACTTGGATGGTGGTGGTCTGTGGCTCATTGGCTATGAGCTGGCCGTCCTTTCCGCGCGCACTAGTGCGGTAGGTCAGGCGGTATCGTCCGGGCTTGGTAAACAGCGTGGAGTTGTGCGTATGCGTGCCGGCAACAAGGTAAGCAGAGTGCGGCGAATCCGGGAAGGAACCGAGCATGCGGTGCAGCTGGGTGCCGGCCTCATCATCTTTATTGGTAAAAAGCTCTACCTCGCCGGGGCCATCGACGCTGAGCAAATCAAGGAACGCGACCCCGTCACGGAATTTGTCCGTGGGCAAGGAGGTATCGGCGCCAAAGCCCAGCCAAATGGGTGAAGTATTGCCGGATACTTGGTGCGGCGCTGTGTAGTAGGTTGTACCAGGTGCCCCAATGTAGTCTTGGGTCCCGTTTGCCGGAAGCGTATAGAGATACTGGTTGCTGTTATCCGTGGCGCTGTAGCCCTTGCCCACCCAGGCAACGGTGTCGGCTATCGGGGGCTCTTGACCGCCAAACTCGGATTTCAGGACGAAATCGTTGTTCTCCCAGAAAGACTTGGGGGAGTCAACGTGGGTATTGGTAGCGATGTGCTTGCCATCATCCGGGCCCGCGACAGCCGTGGCGGGAGTGATTAGCGCCAACGTGCTCAGCGTGGCAAGGAAACGGGTGCGTGGGGAAGCCACAGTTGGGAAGGCCTTTCTACAGTTCTCACAAGTTCACCAGAAACTATAGAAAATGATTCCCATAACCTGTTAGCCCTAATGGAAGTCAGTTTCATTGACCTGTGGTTTTGTAGTGAAACCTGTTTCCAATTACCCCAATTTGCGTGTAGGAATAAACTGCAAACCGCTACGCGCCGGGCAGGTTTCAGGGGCGCCTGGGCTGGTGCGGACTGGAATCGGCGGCTCCACTACGATGGTGGGCATGACTGAAGTACGCGTTAGATTCTGTCCATCCCCAACCGGCACACCGCACGTAGGCATGGTGCGCACCGCACTATTCAACTGGGCCTACGCCCGTCATACCGGCGGAAAGCTGGTATTTCGCATCGAGGACACCGATGCCGCCCGTGACTCTGAAGAGTCCTACCAGGCCATCATTGATTCCCTGACCTGGCTTGGGCTGGGCTGGGATGAGGGCATCAATGTCGGTGGCCCGCACGAGCCTTACCGTCAGTCCCAGCGCATGGACATCTACAAGGAAGTCCTAGACAAGCTCATCGAAGGTGGCTTTGTCTACCCGGCATATTCCACCGCCCAAGAGGTAGAGGAGCGCCACAAGGCGGCTGGCCGTGACCCGAAGTTGGGCTATGACAACTTTGACCGTGATCTCACCCAGGAGCAGATCGACGCTTTTGAGGCCGAAGGCCGCAAGCCGGTGTGGCGCCTACGCATGCCGGATCAGGACTGGACCTGGATTGACTTGGTCCGCGGGGAAATGACCTTCAAGTCTGAAACCCAGCCGGATTACGTGGTTGCTCGTTCCAACGGTGCGCCGCTCTACACCCTGGTTAACCCGGTGGATGATGCCCTAATGCGCATCACCCATGTGCTGCGCGGTGAAGATCTGCTGTCTTCTACTCCGCGGCAGCTCGCGCTTTACGACGCCCTGCAGAAGATCGGCATTGCCGAGTTCACTCCAGAGTTTGGTCACCTACCGTTCGTGATGGGCGAGGGTAATAAGAAGCTCTCTAAGCGTGATCCGCAGTCCAACCTGTTCAACCACCGTGATAATGGCATTATCCCGGAGGGCATGCTTAACTATCTCTCCCTGCTAGGGTGGTCGCTGTCTGCAGACCAGGATATTTTCAGCATGGAAGATTTGGTGAAGAACTTTGATGTCCACGATGTGCTGGGGAATCCGGCCCGCTTTGATCAGAAGAAGCTCGAGGCTATCAATGCCGACCATATCCGCCAGCTGGAACCAGAAGAGTTTGCCTTCCGTCTGCGCAACTACCTGACGGAATACACCGACTTTCCGGCCGACTATGACGGCGAGAAATTTGCCTTCGCGGCAGATCTGGTACAGACCCGTATCAAGACGCTTTCCGATGCTTATGGCCTCATGAGCTTCTTGGTTACCCCAGATGCGGAACTTCAACTCGATGAGAAGGCAGCGAAGAAGAACCTCAAGGAAGAGGCCGTGCAGCCTCTGGAGGTAGGTATTGAAACCCTCGAAGGCGTTGCCGAGTGGAAGACCGAGAATATCGAGGCGGCCCTTTCCCAGGCGCTTATTGAAGACCTAGAGCTGAAGCCTCGTAAGGCTTATGGTGCGCTGCGCGTAGCTATTTCTGGTGCCCAGGTTTCCCCACCGCTCTTTGAGTCCATGGAGCTGCTGGGTAAGGAATCTACCTTGGCCCGCCTGCGTGCCGCACGCGAGGTGACTCCCTACGTCCCGGCGGTGCAGTAGGTAACGCTGCGGCAAGCGCTGCAGTCAACGCTGGGATTAAGAACTCCTCTCGCGTTAGCGCGGTGGATGACGGCTGAACTACAGCACTGTCATTCACCGCATTTTTAATGCCGTCTTTATGGGCTGAAAAAGCGTTATGCGCTGGCGATTTGGCAGTTTACGCGAAGATCATTATAGTTATTACACGTTGCAGCGAGCAAGGGAGAACGGCTGAAAGGCAGTTAGCTTCCCTAGCGAGTTAGCAAATGGCCTATGGTGTAATTGGCAACACAGCGGTTTCTGGTACCGCCATTCTAGGTTCGAGTCCTGGTAGGCCAGCAGTGAAAATGCTTTAAACGGCAGGCTCACTAGTTCTATGCCCCGTTCGTCTAGCGGCCTAGGACGCCGGCCTCTCACGCCGGTAACACGGGTTCAAATCCCGTACGGGGTACAAAGACCTCCAGCTTAGCGCTGGAGGATTTTTCATATCCGAGTCGGTATCCTTTCGGGGCTTAAAGGGGAAGGTATCGATTGTGAGGTGTCGTCTAAAGGCCACGTGGAGATGTGGTCAAGCATGGGGGACTGGTTATAACCTAACCCCGGACCATTGGTAGCTTTCGCGCAGGCAGCGACGCGCCGCCGATAAGACCAGGGTTAAGACCACCGCGAAGTTGTGCAAACCCCTTCCAGTCCTGCAAGTACAGGCATAGACTGCAAGTACAGCAGAAAACAGACAGAAAGGAGAGCGGGTGACAGAAATCGAAACGCACCACAGCGAAGGCGCACAGGCCGAAAGCATAGCCAGGTAGTAACGCTATAATCCACAACTTCCTTCCCACCAACATTTGTACGAAGTATAGGAGCCTGCAGTATATGCACTTCGACGCACAGCGCCATCCCGAGTCCTACTAGCACAGCGTTCTCGGCCACGGACTATCCACAGATTGCATGCGGAATAACCACTGATTCGATCCGCACCTCGGCCATGAAGAAACCTCACTGCAGTAGAAGACTCGGGACCCTTTTCGTTTTCCTAGCCTCCGCCCTCAAAACCGCCCCTAAGCGTGCGATTTGTGCTCAGTTAACCCATCGTTTACTCTTAACGAGTCCGCAACGCACAGTGTGTGCTTGCTGCGAACGCGCCCCGTTCGTCTAGCGGCCTAGGACGCCGGCCTCTCACGCCGGTAACACGGGTTCAAATCCCGTACGGGGTACCAATAGCAAGCTGCGAGCTTAATGGCTCGCAGCTTTTTGTTTTTAGTTCCAGGCGCATTTTTTGCGGTTGGTGGCCCATAAATCTCTCGGCCCTCAGGCGCCTGTATTCTTCAATTCTCGCTCGATTCTCGTCGAGCGCCCTAAACAGTGCAGCAGGCGGCGTTGCACCTCCCTACAGTGAGTTCTGAGTGGTCAGCTGCGCCCTGCGCTAGACCGCAGCAAGGAAGAAGCCCAACGGGCCGTGAAACGGCTCGCTGGGCTGTGTAAGGAGGGCGTCGCCAAGCGCTGGCTATGCCATCACCTTCGTCTTCTTAATCGCCTTTTGTAGGCGCTTATGATAGGCGTCCATGGCGCGGCGGATAAGGAGCCCGACGAGCAATGCCGGGATGGTAAACAGCAGCAGCATGCCCAGCTCACGCCAAATATCGCCATGGTAGATGCCCGCAATGGCGCTGCGGAAGGCATCGATAGCATAAGTAGCTGGCAGCCAAGGGCTGACGTTCTGGAACCATTCAGTCAGCAATGGCAACGGGTAGGCGCCGCCGGAACCAGACACTTGTATCACAAGCAACAATACCGCCAAGGCCTTGCCGGCACTATCGAGTGTGATGACCAGTGAGTAAATGATCAACATGAATACTAGCGAGACTACCCATGCTGCGAACATGAGCATGAACGGGTGTGCAGGCTCGATTTGGACGAAGAAAATGAGGCTAAGCACCACCAAGGTGGCTTGAGCCAGACCGACCAACGCGAGCGTGGCAAAGCGACCGAAGAATGCCTGGCCACGGGTGAAATCGCTTTCGTCGTACTTGCCGTTCTCGTCTTTTCGCAAGTACTTGCGTTCGGCGTTGGTATGGACCAGCACGCACGCTAGGAGGGCACCTACCCACAGCGACAAGGTGAGGTAGAACGGTGTCATGCCTACGCCGAAGGCGGCCACAGGATAGACCGGTTCACGGTCCACAGCCACAGGAGCAGCAATGCGGGAGGCGAGTAGCTCTGGGTCAGAGCCAACGATATCGGCCAGTTTGCTTAGGTCGCCGCCATGGCGAACCTCGTCGATCTTGCGTCCCATGTCCGCGAAACGGCCGCTTTGCTCTCGCAGGGTGCCGGCAAGGCTAGCAGTAGTATCGCGGGCGCGGGCTAGGCTTTGCTGTGGGGACTCGTTATCTTGAGAAACCGAGTCGCGAATACCAGCTATGTCCTGCTTAACAGCATCAATATCGCCGGCCACTACAGAGACGCTTTGGTTGAGCTGATCCAGCTGGGGCTTGAGGTTCTCGTTATAGGAAGTGCGCGCCTTCTCTGCGGCGTGCTTCGCATTGGCGATGGCATCCTTGGTGCGCTGGCGCGATTCTTGCGAGGTACCACGGCCCTGCTCAATATCATCGGCGGTCGAAACCAACGAATCATGTAGCGCGTTGCTCTGGGCGATAGAAGCATCAATCTGGCCCATCAACGCCTTATAGCCGCCAGCGACTGGAGCCGGCAGCGCCGCTTTATCGGCTTGCTCCTTGATGGAAGCGCGTACGCCCTCAAAGGCGCTCGTTTGCTCATCTACACGTTCAGCTGCGCTGCGGTAGGTCTGCGCCGTTTGTGCGGTGGCGTTACTTGCGTTATTGAGCAACTCATCCACCTGGGCAGAAAGCGCATCGTAGCTTTGTGTTGTAGCCGCCAAGGAAGCGTCTAGTGAACCTGCAGAGTCATTGAGGGTGGAGCGCAGAATGTCGATGGGGTTCTCGCCTTGGGCATTGTCCGTCTCCGTGGCCTGGCGGCCGGCCTCGGCGAGGATATTATCCGCTGCCTGCGTAAGCGGGAGGGTGGAATCGACAAGATTGCTTAGGGCACCTACAGTGCCTGAAGCCGCATCGAGGCGAGTGCTGACGTTATTGATGCGGTTGTGAAGGTTATTGAGTGCCGTCTGGGTGTCGTCCTCGTTGAGGTATTTATCTAAATCGGATACGACGCCGAGACCAACGTTAGATACCACGCGGGTGAAGGACTCGTCGATTTTTTGAATGACGCCGTCCGCACTCTTTTGTGTGATGTTGGTAGACAGCGCGTTCTTCTTCTCATTGGTATAGAGATTGAGCTTGCTGGGCTCGGTTCCTTCTACATAAAAGGTAAGCAGATCTGCGCTGAAGTCCTTTGGCAGGACGATGCCAGCATAGTATTCACCGGATTTTGTTCCCTCGACCGCATCGGCGCTGTCGGTAATGACCCAATCAATATCGTGATTGCGGCTGAGCTGCGAGAGCACCTCATCGCCCAAATTAAGCTTCAATGAGGCTAGGTCGCTTTCGTGTCCCTCATCTTCGCTGGCAACAGCAATCTTGAGCTGGTTGGTATTGGCAAAAGGATCCCAGCTGGCCAGCACGTTGAAGGAGGTAAAAAGCAACGGAATGATAGCAAGACCGAAGATAATGACTGCGGTCATTACATTGGTGCGAATGGCGTGGAGGTCATCGCGGAGGATGGTCAGAATGTTTTTCATGACTTACTCGCCGCCCTTTCCGGAGTCATCGCCTTCAACGGCGGGTATTTCTTTGGTCTCGGTGGTATCAGCAGGTGCGGATTCCTCGTCCAAATCTTCCAGGAGGTAGCGGTTTGGATGTTCCTGCTGGTGCTCGAGGTGCTCCTGGATTTCCTCGTCGCTAAGATCCGCCAGGCGGTTATCATGTGCGATGCTCTGCTTGACGTACTCGAGGGAACAGATAACACCCACCGCGATGAGCGTAACCAGGCAGGCCAGGCCGAAGATGATGGCCTTTTCTCCAGGGTTAATGCGTGAGTAGATACCCAAAGCGACAACCAGCGCCATGCCCACCGCCACGGTGATTTTCATCAACTGAGAGTAGTTCCTGCGCGCCATGCCCCACTTATTCTCAAGGCTTTGTTGATAAGCCTCGCGGTCGTTCAAGGCATAGAGGAGATCGGTGAAACGGTAGCGGCTTCCTACAAGGTGGACCTGTTCATTGATAACCAATCCACCCTTGCGCAGTTCGTCGTTGACCAACATATTGACGTTGGACAAGCCACGGCGCATCACCGAACCGATGAGGTAAGCAATCGCCGCCATGCCGATGAGGGCGCAGAGATCACGTGCGTAATGGTTACCGTAGAAACCTCCGACGGTTTCTCGCATGGCGTCAATGCCGTAGGTAAAGGGGAGGAACGGGTGTACCGCACGGAAGAAATCTGGCGTCATCTCAATCGGGTAGAGGCCGGAAGCGCCAGGAATCTGGATGAAGGCAAAGACCACCGCGATGCCTCGGCCCACGTGGCCAAACGTAGACACCAAGCTATAGGTAATGCTCAGATAGCACAGGCCGACGATGACTGCGGTACCGACATAAGCCACTGCATTGGCATGCTCCACTCCAATGGCAAGGTTGCCGATGGACACGATGAGCGCCTGGGCGATGGCAAAGAAGGAGAGTAGAAGGAAGCGGGCAAGGTACGCCTTGGTGATGGTGAGGTTCTTGCGGCCCTGCGGGTCTACCTCAGCGCGGAAGATGATGAGCAGCATGAAAGCGCCGATCCACAACGTGAGGTTGATAAATAGGGAGGACATGCCCGAGCCATAGTGCTTCACCGGGAAGACGGCGTGGCTTTCCATCTCCGCAGGGGAGGCAAGGAAGGAGGAAACCTCGTCGGTATTGAGGCCCTTGACTGACTGCAGGATGGAATTGTTATTGGCGGTATTACTCAACGCCAGCACATCGCTGCGGGAGGCCCGGAGTCCCTGTTCAATGCCATCGAGGTCTACAGAAAAGCGCTCGACCACCTGTTGGGCTTGGTTGAGCTGCTTGTCGACGCCGCCTAAGAGCCCATCGGTCTGGCCCACCAGTGCCTTTTGGCTTTCGAGCGAGGCGGAAAGTTTTCCGGTGGTAGCTGTGACGTCGGAAAGCGCGGCATTGAGCTTGGGCAAGCCTTCGGCCACATTATCGCGCAGCGCGTGGGAGTCATCGCGCGTTTGGGCAGCCATCTTATCCAGCAAGCTCGTTGTCTTATTGAGCGAATCGATGGTGTCGTTGGTATCGCCGTTGAGAGAGTCCAGGTCACCGAGGACTGCGCGGTTCTGATTATTGCGTTCACGCAAATCTCCCACCTGATCTTTAATCTGCTGGGAAACCTGCGGGGGCAGGGCTGGAGATGAGGCGAGCTTATCGAGCTGGTCAATAGCCCGATCCGCTTCACCAACGATGCCTGCTGCGCCAGCAGAAGCGGCATCGACGCGAGTGAGGGCACCGCGTAGCTTGCCAGATACCGAGCCCACGGTAGCGTTGGCAGAAGCAGTGCCGTCTGCCAACGCGGTCGTTCCTTCCACATAAGCGGCCGTGGCGTCATCGGAGAAAGAAGTGACCTCGCGCTGGACCTCAGCGGTAATGGAATTAACTTCGTTCAACGCGGCCTGCGCGTCATCGACGGTCTGTTGGACCGTACCGAGTGATTCGCGGGCTTGCGCGATAGTCGGGCGTGCGTCATCGATGGTGGCGTGAACGTCGGCCAACTGGCTGCGCGAGTTGGCTACAGTGTCTGCGGTTTCCGAAAAAGAATCCGCGGTATCGCCCGCGGAACGGTTAATCTTCTGGCTTAAATCACCACCGGAATTTTTAAGCTCCGTCGCCACTGAATCTGCCACCTGCTCATTGAAAGTAGTGCTAATAGTGGTATCCAGAGTCGAAGCGCCGGTATCAGTAATCTTCGGCGCGATTGCATTGAGCTTTTCGTTAACGTGGTATTCGAGCGTGGGCTGAGAATACGTACCTTTAAACAGGCTGACGAAATCGGCCGAGAAGTCCTCGGGCACTATTACCGAGGCGAACACGTCGCCCTTCTTAACGGCGTCCTCGGCTTCTTGCCTGTCCATGAATTGCCAGCCAAGCCTGTCGTTATCATGCAGCTTGTCAATCATTTGTCCGCCGACGTCTAAGTGGCCGGTCATCTCCGAGGTGGCGCCCTTGTCCTCATTTACAACGGCGACCTTGAGGTGTTCTGTGTTTCCGTAGGGATCCCAGAAACCGGAGATGTTTACCCAGGAATACAGGGCTGGGGTGATCATCAAACCAATAAGGATCACCCAGACCTGCGGGGTCCGCCACAAGCGGACAAAATCTTGGAGAAAAATCTTCCAACTAGTAATCACTCGAAGAACCGTAGCACCCAACCGGAAAGAACTAATAGTCTGACTGTCAGTTTTAACAGAAATGAGAGAGTGTGTCCTGTCGAGCTCGCAGATATGTTTCTGGTGTGAATTTCGGGGCGCTCTTTAGCGGAAGGGTAGACATAGAAATGGCCGCCGGGACCCACAAGGTGAAGGGCCGAGGCGGCGCATAATGAGGGGCTAAGCCCCGAGCTGCAACTAGTGCTCGTCGTAGTGATCGCCGTGTGCGGCGTGGCGGTGGCCGTCGTGCAGATAGTCCACATGGTCGCCGTGCGGGATAGCTACGTGGCCGCAGCCTTCACCATGAGTGTGGTCGGTGTGAGCCTCGGCTTCTACGTGCTCGGTGGTCTCGCACTCGTCCCAGTGGCCATCGTGCTCACGGTGGATATGACCTTCGTGGAGGTAGTCGGTGTGGTCGCCGTGTGGGAAGGATACGTGGCCGCAATCGGTGCCGTGGGTGTGGGTGTGGTTCTCGTGGGTGGTGTGGGTCATGATGACTGGTCCTTTCTGGCGGGGATTAGTCCCCGTTGTTTTCAACGTATTTTCATTAAATCGTATTTTCAGTTTGGTTTCAATAGCTGGCGGCGAGTTTCCTCAAATTTTTTTTAAATGAGTAGAAAAAGGCATTGCCCGTCTCTGCAAGGATTGGGCAGAGACGGGCATGGTGGGGGGGCGAGGGGAAGCTTAAAGCTGGCTGCTCAATTCGCGAGCGGCTGCCGTGAGGGTATCCGCGTACTTTTGGGCGGGTGATGGCTGGAAGCGCTCGACAGATCCGGAAATGGACAAGACTGCCAGGAAAGTTCCGGCTTCGTCGAAAACCGGTGCAGAAATAGAGGCTAGCCCGGCTTCGCGTTCTTCAATGGACTCCGAATACCCTTGGCTCCTTGCCGCTTCGATGTCCTGGAGAGTAAACGAGGCGTCTTCGATATTGACCTCTACATAGGCGGCAATGATGCGCGCTGCGGATCCGGAGCTAAGTGGTAGCTGGCGTCCGACGGGGACGACATTATGAAGGCCAGACTCGGGTTCCCTAGTGGCAATACAGGTGCGGGTATTTCCAGTGACCTCGTAAAGCTGGATGGACTCGCCGGTGTTTTCGCGCAGCTTCTCCATAATTGGACCCGCCACTTCCAGTAGGTGGTCACGGTTGCCAGGGAGGGCTGGACCGGCCTTCCACTTTCCTTCGGGGGTGCGAACGAGGATGCGGTGCGCTTCCAGTGCGGTGGCTAGCCGGTGTGCCGTCGCCCGAGGTAGGCCCGTGGTTTCACATAGTTCGTTGAGGGTGGAGGGGTGGTTGGCGGCGGCCATCATGATGGCCATTGCTCGATCCAACACTTTAATTCCGGAAACTGCGCTATACTCTCCCATACAATGAAATCTACGTCCCAAATTATGAGATTTCAAGTGTGGAGAGATGTTTATGAACCAGAAGCTGACATTGGCGGAAAAAGTGTGGCGCGATCACGTCGTCCAACCCGGTGATGCTGGGGCACCAGACCTCATCTTTATTGACTTTCAGCTACTACATGAAGTTACCAGTCCACAGGCCTTTGATGGTCTGCGGCTGGCTGGGCGCACACTGCGCCACCCTGAACTGCACTTGGCAACCGAGGACCATAACGTTCCCACGCAAGGCATTAAGTCTGGCAACCTCTTGGAAATCAAGGATGAGGTTTCTCGCACCCAGGTATCGACCCTGCGTAAGAACTGCGAGGAATTTGGTGTGCGCTTGCATTCCATGGGAGATGCACAGCAAGGCATTGTCCATACAGTTGGCCCACAATTGGGTATCACCCAGCCAGGTATGACCATTGTCTGCGGCGACTCGCATACCTCCACCCATGGTGCCTTTGGCTCAATCGCAATGGGCATCGGCACCTCTGAGGTGGAGCACGTCATGGCCACGCAGACGCTTTCCTTGAAGCCTTTTAAAACGATGGCGATTGAGGTGACGGGCGAATTGCAAGAGGGAGTCTCCGCCAAAGATCTCATCCTGGCCATAATCGCCAAAATCGGTACCGGCGGCGGACAAGGTCACATCATTGAGTACCGTGGTGAGGCGATCCGCAGGATGTCCATGGAAGAGCGCATGACTATCTGCAATATGTCTATTGAGGCAGGAGCCCGCGCCGGCATGGTCGCCCCAGATGAGACCACCTTTGAATATGTGAAGGGACGCGAGTTTGCTCCCAGCGGGGCGGACTGGGATGCTGCGGTTGACTATTGGAAGACGCTTCCCACCGACGAGGGGGCGGAATTCGATACCGTCGTTGAGATTGATGGTTCTGCCTTGACCCCGTTTGTTACGTGGGGAACCAATCCTGGACAAGGTCTGCCATTAGGGGAGAGTGTTCCAGATCCAGAAGACTGCGGTGACGACAATGAAACGGCCACTGTAGAAAAGGCCCTCCAATATATGGACCTGCAGCCGGGGACTCCGCTGCGCGATATCAAAATAGATACCGTATTCGTCGGCTCATGCACCAACGCTCGCATTGAAGATTTGCGCGCCGCTGCCGGTGTGGTCAAGGGCCGCACCATCGCCGAAGATACGCGGATGCTGGTAGTGCCGTCTTCAGCAGCTGTCAAGGCCCAAGCAGAGGAAGAAGGCTTAGATGAGATCTTCCGCCAGTTTGGAGCCGAATGGCGTACCGCTGGTTGCTCGATGTGCCTAGGAATGAATCCAGACCAACTAGCGCCGGGAGAGCGCTCAGCTTCAACCTCCAACCGCAATTTCGAAGGCCGACAAGGCCCAGGTGGGCGCACACACCTAGTCTCGCCCCAGGTGGCTGCCGCTACAGCCGTGACCGGATACCTGTCTAGTCCTGCTGACCTGAATTAAGCGCTTAGAAAGGCATTGATAATGGAGAAATTTATAACCCATACCGGAACTGGCGTACCGCTGCGCGTTACTAACGTGGATACTGATCAAATCATTCCGGCGCGCTACCTGAAGTCGGTTAAGCGTACAGGCTTTTCTGAAGGGCTGTTTTCTAATTGGCGCCCCGAAGAAAGCTTCGTGCTTAACCAAGAGCAATTTAAAAATGGGTCGGTGCTTTTTGCAGGAAGAGACTTTGGCACCGGTTCCTCCCGGGAGCATGCAGTATGGGCGTTGAGTGAATACGGGTTCCGTGCCGTGTTTTCTTCCCGCTTTGCAGATATCTTCCGCGGTAACGCAGGAAAGTCCGGCCTTCTTACCGGTTTGATGGAACAAGAGGACATCGAGCTTATCTGGAAGCAGCTGGAATCAGGAGAAGCCCAGGTCACCGTTGACTTGGAAGCGCGAACGGTCACGGTGGGAGAAAATACCTACCGCTTTGACATCGATGATTACACCCGTTGGCGGTTGGTGGAGGGCCTCGATGACATTGATATCACCCTCCGTAACGAGGGCGATATCGCTGACTATGAAAAGCGACGCCCCGGCTTTAAGCCCTCTGTTATCGCCCCATAGATGGGAGCGCGGTTGGGGATGAACTTGCGCCAACACCCCTAAAGTCCTCTCTAAAGAAGGGGCGGTGGGGGTGCTTTGCTTTTGGCTATGAGTCTTGAGTACAAACCTTGGGGGAGCTGCGGGGGTAAAAATTGGTAACGTAAGGGTAACAATCACCTGCTCCAGTTTCCTATAACAAAGTATGCCCCTAGCTTTAAATCTATGAGCAATCCCTATTCGAATAATGATTCCTTTAATTCAGGAAACAATGGTCCAGGTACTCCCGGACCTGCGAGTGAATCTGCGCCCTACGGAAACGGCGCGAACGGCCAACCAGGCTACGGGCAGCAGTACGGTCAGCAACAGTTCGGGCAACCCGGATACGCTGGAAGCACCTACCAAGGAGAAGATTCCCCTATTGGTCGTGACGTAGACGCCATTCAGGTCATCGCGGATAGCTTCCGCTACTTCGGCCGCAATTGGGCGCAGTGGATTTTCGGTCCACTGGTGCAGATCGTAATTGTCTCCATTCTCTATTTGCTGTTGACCCTCGTCCTAGCAGGCAGCGGTACATCCATTGATGCCCTAGCCAATAGTGGCTCGGGTTCCGATGCCGCACTTACTGGTGGGTTAATTGCGGTAATGTTCTTAGCTATTATCGCCATGTTCCTAGTGTTTATTTGGTCCATTAGCACCTGGTACAAGGCTGCTAATAAACAGGTTGATACCGGGACGCTGGAAATAATGGACTTTCTGAGCTTTAAAAATGTCGCCGGTCTCATGGCGGTGAATGTGCTTTCGTGGCTGGTTATTTCCCTGGGCTTCGTTCTCCTGATTATTCCGGGACTTTTCGCCACCTTCTTCTTTACTTGGATGCCGGCTGTTAAGGCCGCACGCCCTGAGCTATCCGTTGGCGAAACTTTCGGGGCTTCCATCGAAGTAGCGAAGAAGAATGTCGGAGTGACCATCCTAGTAGCCGTCTTGATTGCCGTCCTGTACGCAGTGTTGAGCTTTACCTTCGTCGGCATGCTTCTGTTCCCAGCACTGAACACCCTCATTTTGGTCCTCTTCGTCCGTCGCACGCTCGGCTTGCGCGGTTAGAAAACCCCGCAGCCGCACGATAATTGCGCAAGTAAGGCCCTGCTCGTCCACCGCATGAGATGGAAGGCAGGGCCTTAATTGTTGGTCGGGGAGGAACTAGGAAACTAGCGCACCGGCAGTGGGCTAGCCAGGTAATCGGCGCCGGTGAGCTCGCCGTTGTTGAAAGACAAGACCCACACAGAAGACTTCTTGAACTTCAGCTTGTCCACCGGCTTTTTAAGGAACTTTGGGGCGAGGTCCTCGATGATGCCGGGGATGGTGCCGCCTTGGCTGACAATAACGGGCACCCCGCCTTCGTTTACCACGCGGCGGAAGGCTTTCTTGGCTGCTTCTGGGTCGTTTTCCCAAGCCTCGTCGCCAAAGTTCTTATTGATGGAGATGTCCTTGCCCAGTTCGTCGGCAAGCGGGGCAGCTGTCTGCTGGCAACGTTGGGGCAGCGCAGAGTAAATGGCAGTGGGCTGATAAGCGCTGAGCATCGGGACCAGCATTTCCGCTTGGCGACGCCCCTTCTTATCAAGCGGCCGCAGGTTATCATCGCCTTCCCAGCTGCCGCTTTCATGCGCGTGGGCGTGGCGGACATAAAGAACGCGCGTGGCCGGCGCGATGCGCAGGCGTTTGGCGGCTTTAGCCACCACTGCGGTATCTACGTCGTAGGACAAGAGATTTTGCGCCTCGTCGATAGGCAGCCAGCGCAACTCATCGGTCTCACTATTGGCGGAATAGGTGCCGCCCAAATACTTAGCGACCCAGTAGTAGACGACCTTGGTCCGCCCCTGGACCGGATAGGTTACCTTGCCAATGAGTTTGCCTAGCCGGACGCTGAATCCGGTCTCTTCCAGGATTTCCCGTGCTGCTGTGGTGGGCAGTGACTCGCCGGGATCGACCTTGCCTTTGGGCAGGGACCAATCATCGTAATGGGGACGGTGGATTAGCGCGATTTCCGGTTCCTGCGGAGAACCACGCCAGATAACGGCGCCGGCGGCAAGGGTAGTGCGGTGGAATTCTTTGCCTGGATCCACCGGGATTTCTTGATGGCGACCGGAAATGAATTCCTCGTGCTGTTGATCCTTGTCGGTTTCGTGCATCTTTTTAATATTGGGCATCGTCTGCCTCCACGGGGCCTTTCCACAGTAACTGGCTTCATTTAAACAACGTCTAAGCGCCCATTGTCCCACGGGTTAGGCGCGGTGTGCATCCCTGCCACACGGTCGGACAGACATGCTTTAAAGTTGAGGTTATTGCTTTGCACGTTTGGAGGAGACACCATGGTTAATGTTGCGGTGATGGGTGCCGGTTCTTGGGGCACTACCTTGGCCAAGGTCTTTGCGGATGCCGGAAATGACGTTCGCCTGTGGGCCCGCCGCGCAGAGTTGGCACAAGCTATCAACGAGACCCACACTAATCCGGACTACTTGCCGGATACCCGCCTACCGGCGGCTGTGCGGGCGACTCATGATGAAGTGGAAGCATTGTCATGTGCCGAGGTCGTCGTATTCGGCGTTCCCTCCCAAACCTTGCGCGGCAACGTGGAAAAGTGGGCCCCGCATCTGCCTCAAAACGCAACCTTGGTCTCCATTTCCAAGGGTGTGGAGACCACCACGCTCAAGCGCATGAGCGAGGTCATCATGGATGCGGCGGGAGTGCCAGCAGACCGCGTGGCGGTACTTTCTGGCCCGAACCTGGCTAAAGAGATTGCCGCAGGCCAAGTGGCCGCCACAGTAATCGCCTGCCCAGATGAGGAACGCGCAAAGCGCGTCCAGGCGGCGGTGGCCGCGCCGTACTTGCGCCCGTATACCAACACCGATGTTATTGGTGCGGAAATCGGCGGCGCCTGCAAAAACGTCATCGCATTAGCCTGCGGTATAGCCTCTGGCAAGGGACTAGGCAATAACACCATGGCCACCATCATTACCCGCGGTTTGGCAGAAATTACCCGCCTCGGCGTGGAGTTGGGGGCGGATCCATTTACCTTCTCCGGCTTGGCTGGCTTGGGTGACTTGGTGGCAACATGTACCTCGACATTGTCGCGCAACCGTACTTTTGGCTATCGCCTGGGCCAAGGCGGCACCATTGAAGAGGCCAAGGCCGCCACCAACGGGCAGGTTGCGGAGGGCGTCTACTCCTGTGATTCTATCTACCGCCTAGCCCAGCAGGCAGACGTAGAGATGCCGATTACCCACGCGGTTTATGGTGTCTGCTACGAGGGCATGGCGGTGGAAGATATGATCATCGCTCTGATGGGTCGGTCCAAGAAGTCGGAGTAGGTCAAGGGTAAAATCTGCGGGCATGACTGAAAAGACCCGCGTGGCCGTTATCTATGGCGGCCGTAGCACCGAGCACTCCGTATCCTGCGTCTCTGCAGGTGCGATCATGAATCACCTCGATCCTGAAAAATTCGAGGTGGTGCCTATCGGCATCACCCGCGAGGGCACGTGGACGCCCGGCACCACTGAGGGACTAGAGATTGTCAATGGTGTCATGCCAGAAGTCAGGCGAGGGGCGGAACTAACGCTTTCCCTGGATCCTAATGCCAGGGGCCAGTTCCATAACGTCACCGATGGCACGCTCTTTGCTGAGGTTGATGTGGTATTTCCCATCCTGCACGGGCCCTTTGGTGAAGACGGCACCGTCCAAGGTCTCTTTGAGCTCTCCGGCCTGCCCTATGTCGGGCCGGGCGTATTGGCTTCCTCGGTGGGGATGGATAAGGAATTTACCAAGAAGGTGCTGGCAGCGGCAGGCCTGCCGGTCGCGCCCGAGGTAATCCCCAAAGGTCGCACCGAGCTCAGCGAGGAAGAAAAGCAGCACCTAGGGTTGCCCGTCTTTGTAAAGCCCGCCCGGGGCGGATCATCAATCGGCGTATCCAAAGTGAATAGCTGGGAAGAATTCCCCGCAGCCGTTGACCTTGCTCTAGAAGACGACGAGAAAATCCTGGTGGAGCCAGAAATCGTAGGCCAAGAGGTAGAAATCGGTGTTTTGCACTATGCCGACGGCACACTGTTGGCGTCTGTTCCAGCACTGCTGGCGGGCATTGATGATTCTGACGAGGGCTTTTATGGCTTTGACACAAAGTACCTCGATAATGTGGTTACCGCGGAAATCCCTGCGCCTTTCACGCCTGAGTTGACCGAGAAGCTGCGCGACATGGCTGTTCGCGCATTCGAGGCCCTAAATTGTGAGGGCCTATCCCGGGTGGATTTCTTCGTTACCGAAGATTCCGTGTACATCAATGAAATCAATACTCTGCCGGGCTTTACCCCGATTTCGATGTATCCCCAGGTGCTCGCCGCTTCGGGTGTGGAGTACCCCGCTTTGCTTGAGGCCCTCATTGAGCAGGCGCTAGCAAAGTAGGGACGGAGTACTTTCTACTTTTCAGCGGTGTGCTTGGCGAGTACATCGCCAATCTCCACCAGTGCCGCTTGCGCGGCATCCTGTGGGGCGTGCAGGGCTAGGTAGTTTTCGCGGCCGAAGGCGAACCACGTGCCGGCTGTGGTGCCGTGGGCCAAGGTGGTGTCCTCGAACCACGGAATCTCGTTGACTTGCTGCAGCTTTACCCCAGCACGATAGTTTTCGGGCTTGGCCACACCGCAACGGGCCACGATGTCTTCGCGGCCATCGGCGCTCCACACAAAGGTATTCTTCTCCGCAACCTCGCGGCGGTGGTAGCCCTCGGCCACCGAATCAGGCAGGGCCTTTGCGATATCGGCGCACCTTTGCTCATCGCCCGCCTTGAGCTCCTTGAGCGGGGCCTTATGAGCGGGGGCAGGCTTTTCTTTGAGTTCTGAGAGGGCGTCGTTAAGCTCGCCCGGCTCGGCGTCGGTGGGGGCAGTAACGGCGACGATAGGGAAGCGCTGCGCCGCATACCAGGTGGTTAGGTTGGATCCCGGCGTGGCATCGCGCACCTTGTACCACTTTTCTCCCTCTAGGTCTTGGGTCTGGGCATACTCGGTGTACTGGAAAGGCATGTCCACGCCGCAGCGCACGGTGACCTTATCCTCAGAGTTAGCTGCCCACGCAGCGACACCGGAGGGCACAGGCTCGGCAATGTCTGCGCGCGGCTTATCCATGACCTCATCCGGCAGGGAGTCGATAAAGCTATGGCAGGCTTGTGAATCTGCTTCCTTGGATTCCACGGGGGAGACCGCCACGGGTGCTTTGGCGATGTTATTGAATACGTACTTTGCGCCGAAGAGGACCGCCAGAACCATCACTATGGACAACCCAAGTGAAATGAAGATCGCGGTGCGGTTAAATTGGGATGTCATAAGGGCTCATAGTATCGAAAGGACGCTGGTGAACTTAACTCAGACTCTCGCAGAGGTGGGAGAACGCAACGCCATTCGGGAAATTACCTCTGTGGCCTCGAGCAGGCTCAACGGAGATGACGCGGCGGTATTGCCTAGCACACCACCGAATTCCCGCACCGTGGCAGCCACGGATTTGATGGTGGAGGGGCGTCATTTCCTGCGCGAGTGGTCTACCCCGCGCGAGATTGGTAAGAAAGCTATCTTGCGCAACTTCGCCGATGTTGAAGCCATGGGGGCGCGACCCGTTGCTGCCCTTTTAGCCATCGCCGCGCCAGGTGATACCCCAGTGTCCTTCGTGCGGGGCATCGCTGAGGGCATTGCGGAGCATAGCTCTTTCTATAATGCCGAGTTGGTGGGCGGTGACCTCACGAAGTCTGATCTTTTGGTCATCAACATTTCGGCCGTGGGTTTCCTCGGCGGCAGCCTTCCTGCCCTGACCTTGGAGGGTGCGCGGGCAGGCCAGCACGTGGTAGCGCATGGCAAGATTGGCCACTCGGCCGCCGGCTTGGCCTTGTTAGAGCGCTTCGGCCGACAGCTCCCCGCTGGGTACGAGCACCTCCAGCCGCTTATTGACGCCCATTGCGCACCCTGGCTCAATCCCGGCCGCGGTGTCATTGCCCGCGCCGCTGGGGTTACCGCCATGACGGATAACTCCGACGGCTTGATCCAAGACTGCACCACGATGTCTGAACACTCTTGCGTACATATGGATTTGGATCCGCAGGCTTTGCAGCCGGAAGATTTGCTGTGCCAGGCCGCAGACCTTGTGGACCGTGACCCGTGGGAATGGGTGCTAAGCGGCGGTGAAGACCACACATTAATAGGCACGACCGCGAAAGACACCCCCTCCGGATTCCGGAAAATTGGCACCGTAACTCGGGGCTGCGGGGTTACGGTGGGAGGAAAGACACCGAGCTATCAGAAAGGCTGGCGAAGCTTTTAAATATGCACCCCACCTATCACCCTTCATGGGAGCCGGTGCTGGCGCCGGTAATAGAAGAGCAATGGCCACGGATTTCTCACGCCCTTGAGGGCCAGGAATATCTGCCCCCAGCTGAGGATGTTTGTCGCGCGCTGCGCATGCCACTGGATGAGGTCCGTGTGCTCATCGTGGGCCAAGACCCGTATCCCACCCCAGGGCATGCCATGGGCATGGCCTTTTCTACTCGCCCCGGCGTGAAGCCCCCGCGTTCTTTGGTCAATATTTACCGTGAACTTCACGATGATGTGGGGATCAACGGCCGAGAGGACGGCGATTTGAGTGCTTGGGCTGACCAAGGCGTATTGCTACTTAACAGGGTGCTGACCGTAGCCCCAGGCCAAGCAGGCTCGCACCGTCGCATCGGATGGGAAGAAATCACCGAGGCTGCCATCCGCGCGCTCAACCGCAGCCCCATGGTGGCGATCCTCTGGGGCCGCGATGCGCAAGCGTGTGAGCGCTTTCTTCCCGACGTCCCGTGCATCAAGTCTCCACACCCCTCACCGCTTTCTGCCAGCCGTGGCTTTTTCGGTTCTAGGCCCTTTTCCCGGGCAAACGCCCTTTTGCGGGACCAAGGCGCGCAGGAAATAGACTGGCGCTTGTAAACTATTGCGCATGTCATATCCCAGCACGCTGGATTCCTGCGGTCTGCGCAATTGGGCTACCCGCGCCGTGGGGGAATTAGCCCATCGCCGCGAGGAAATTAACGCCCTCAATGTGTTTCCCGTACCGGATTCGGATACTGGTTCAAATATGGCGCACACCATGGAAGCAGCGGTTGCGGAGCTCGACAAAGGTGGCGATGTAGCTGATTCCCTCGCGCGTGGGGCACGCGGAAATTCGGGCATGGTGTTGTCTCAGGTTCTGCGCGGCGTAGCGGAGTCCACGGTGGACTCAGTTATTGACGGTTCCGTTTTTGCCCGTTCTTTGCAGCAGGCCGTGGAGTTGGTGGACCGAGCCATCGCCGAGCCAGTGGAAGGCACGGTTATTACGGTTTTGCGTGCAGCAGCGGAAGCCGCCGACGACTCCGCAGCGCGTCCTGGCGCGACCTTGCACGGCATCGTCAGCGGCGCAATCTCGGCCGCTCGGACTGCTCTAGAGCGCACCCCATCGCAATTGCCAGCCCTGCAGGAGGCTGGAGTAGTGGATGCTGGCGGAGCCGGCCTCGTGATTCTCTTAGAGTCCCTTCTCGCGGAGATTGAGGGCTCTACTGGGCATGCAGGTCTACCCGCCCCAGAGGAGGTCACCGTGCTGGAAGTGGTCTTTTTCTATGAAGGAGATATCGACGCGCTGCAGGCGGCAATTGCACCGATGGGAGATAGCTTGGTCATCGCTCGCGCTACCGAGGACAGGGCTAATGTGCATATCCACTCTCCGCAGGCGGGCGCCGTCATTGAGACAGCTTTTGCTAAGGGAAAAGTGACCAACTTGCACCTTGAGGTGCTGCCGGCTCCCACCGAACCCGCCGCCGAAGAATCAGTTGTTCGCCGGGTATACGCAGCCGCGCCGGCCGGGCCTATTACCGATCTTTTGGAATCTGCGGGCGTTACCGTTGTGCCACCGGAGAAACCCATTGCGGCCGAAGAGGAGGATATTGTCCTAGTTACGGGGCTGAGCTCGCAGACTGGTGCCGGGCGAGTAGTGCCTGCACAGTCGCTAGTTGCTGCCTTGGCCGCTATCTCTGTCAATGAACCTAATAACCCAGATACCGGTGCTGTGGTCGCTGCTATGCGCGATGCAGCCAATTCCATGCGCGTAGCTTATCCCAGCCAGGAAACCCTTGCGTCAATCAGCGCCACCTGTCGCGATCTCTTGGCAGAAGGCGGGGAGCAGGTCACCATCTTAAGCGCCCTTGACGTAGATGAGGAGGATTTGGGCCAACAGCTACATGTGGATGTGGTGGCGCTTAACGTTCCGGATATTGCAACCGAAATCGGAGTGGAGTAGCAATGCTCGGCTGGCAGGACAACCGACCGTTGACGGAGGTTCTTGCGGCGAAAGACGCCGCGAAGATTACCAAGGCGTTGGGGTATGAGACCTGCGGTGAGCTTTTGGCTCACTATCCGCGAGACTATATTCGCCACAACAAGGACGTGGGCCTAGGAGACGCTGCGGAGGGCGATATCGTCACCGTTACCGGGACTATTACCGGCTTCAACCGGCATGACAGGGGCAAGACCACCATCATCAATGTCCAGCTCGATGACAGCATTATGGCGACTTTTTTCAATGCCAATTACGTCATGCGCATGCTGCATCGCGGACAGCGCGTCATGATGAGCGGCAAGCTCAAATTCTTCCGCAACCAACCGCAGCTGCAACAGCCAGACTTTGTGGAAATCGATGCGTTCGGCCGTCCCGATGGTGAAGTGGATGACTACCGCCAGCCGGCGGCCGAATCTGGAAAGAAGAATCGGCCCAAGGCCACCGGCTCATTGCGGAACCTCTCGCAGTTTGGGAGGCTCGACCAGCTCCTTTTGGAACGAGAATGGATCCCGGTGTACCCAGCCACGTCCAAGGTGACCTCCTGGTACATCATGGGGGCTATTCACTACGTCCTATCTAAGACCCCGCCCATCGAAGAGCCACTGGATTATCAAATGATAATCAGCCTGGATAACGCGGTGCGGGAAATTCACGAGCCTGGTAAGGCAGGGCCTTATCGTGCTATCCAAAGGCTTAAATATAACGAGGCTTTGTCAATTGGCTTGGTGATGGCATTGCGCCAGCGCGATGCGGAAGCTCGAACCGCTCCGACCATGCCGGCAACCTTAGGCGGCTTCCGCGAAGAACTGCTAAGCCATTTGCCTTTCGAGCTCACCCAAGGGCAGCGGCGTGTTATCAGTGAGATTGAAGATGACCTAGCCCGCCCATTGCCCATGATGCGTTTGCTGCAAGGCGAGGTCGGCTCGGGCAAAACCATGGTGGCTACCTGCGCTATGCTGCAGGCTGTTGACGCAGGAACTCAGGCGGCGTTTCTAGCGCCTACTGAGGTGCTGGCTTCCCAGCACGCTGCCTCCATCGGAACCGCTGTTCCTGAAGGCGTCACGGTGGTACTTCTCACCGGCTCGATGCGCACTGCGGATAAACGGCAGGCATTGCTGGATATCGTTTCCGGAGATGCGGACATCATTATTGGAACCCATGCCATCATCCAAGACACAGTGGAGTTCTTCAACCTTGGACTAGTGGTAGTAGATGAGCAGCACCGGTTCGGCGTAGAGCAGCGCGATAGCCTGAGACTGAAGGCTAACGAGGGGCTAAGTCCTCACGTACTGGTGATGACGGCTACGCCGATTCCTCGCACCATCGCGATGACCGTCTTCGGCGACCTTGCCGTATCGACCCTTACTGAGCTGCCTGGTGGCCGCAAACCTATTCAGTCAGCGGTGGTAGCTGAGTGGCGCCCTACCTGGGTATTGCGCGCCCTTGAGCGGATTCGCGAGGAAGTGGCCCACGGCCACCAAGCCTATATCGTCTGCCCGCGCATTGAAGGAAAAGGCGGAGTGCTAGAGCTTGCGGAGCAGCTAGAAAACGGGCCGTTTAAAGGGCTGCGCATAGCAATCTTGCATGGAAAGATGCCCAATAAAGACGAGGTTATGACGTCATTTGCTAGGGGAGAGATCGATGTCTTGGTCTCTACCACGGTCATCGAGGTGGGTGTGGATGTTCCCAATGCTACGGTGATGCTCATCCGTGAGGCCGAGCATTTCGGCGTCTCCCAGTTGCATCAGCTGCGTGGGCGTGTGGGACGAGGCGGCAATGCCTCTATTTGTCTTCTGCACACTATGGCAGGCGATAACACTCCGTCCTTCCGCCGCATCAATCAGATTGCCCAAACCTCGTCCGGATTTGAGCTGGCCGAGCTCGACTTGCGTCAGCGCCAAGAGGGAGACATTTTGGGCACCATGCAGTCCGGAACACACCGTACGCTGCGGCTATTAAATCTGGCGGATGACCAAGACATTGTGGAACGCACCCATACGGATGCCCGCGCAATGGTGATGCGCAATCCCGAGTTGGCCGAGGAACTCACGCGCAACTTGAGTGAAAGCGAACAGGAATACTTGGAGAAGAACTAAGACAGGTTAACCTAGAAGCATGAACGTCCTTGTCCCCTTTGCAGGCATCTTCCGCTGCCAGGTGAATGGGGGAGGCACCGTTGATATCGGCGTCGCGCCCGCGATCGTCGACGCCACGGAACTAGTCGCTTCCGTAGCGAGCCCAAGACTAAGCAAGGCATACCGCATTGTAGTCGCTGGCTTGAGGGACGTGGTAGCCGGAGACCTTTTGATGGAGATTGGAGAAATATAAATGACGCGCATTATTGCCGGCGAGGCCCGCGGCCGCACCATTAAGGTGCCTGCCGAAGGAACCCGGCCTACTGCAGACCGTGCCCGTGAAGGGCTTTTTTCATCCCTCGCGGCACGGTGGGGCTTTGCCGGTTCTTCGGTTCTCGACCTATTTGCTGGTTCCGGTGCACTCGGCCTTGAGGCAGCTAGCCGTGGAGCAGAAGAAATTGTACTAGTGGAATCTTCGGCGGATGCGGTGAAGATCATTCGGCATAACATGGGCGTCGTCAAGCACCCCGGCGTGCGCGTGCAAGAGATGAAGGTAGGCACCTACCTGGCAAGTGCCCCGCGGCGGCACTTCGATCTGGTGTTGGCGGACCCGCCCTATGCTTTTGATGAGGTAGATGAACTCATCGCCGCCATTGAACCGGTGTTAAGTGATAACGCCATGGTAGTCATTGAGCGCCACGTTGATTCCGCAGCAACTGCGTGGCCTGCAGGTTTTGAGCCCACTGGTCAGAAACTGAAGAAGCGTACCTTTGGCATCGCGCGCATGGATATGGCGGTCTATACCCGCCCTGGCAGCGAGGAAACCGAAGACTAAACCCCTGAAGAAAAGGAAGCGACAAAAGCATGACTAAGGCCGTGTGCCCAGGATCATTCGACCCCGTGACCTTAGGTCACGTCGACATCATTAACCGCGCTAAGCAAATGTTTGATGAGGTCACCGTATTGGTAACCGGTAATCCTGACAAACCCTCCGGGCTCTTTAGCGTGGATGAGCGTATGGAACTAATTCGCCAGAGCGTGGATTCTTCCATCAAGGTGGACTACTGCTCTGGGCTTTTGGTGGACTACACCACTGAGCATGGGGTGGATGTTTTGGTGAAAGGGCTGCGCAGCTCCCTAGATTATGAATATGAGCTGCCTATGGCGCAGATGAATCGGCGCCTTTCCGGCATTGATACCGTCTTTTTGCTCACGGACGAAAAATACGGCTATATCAGTTCCTCACTGTGTAAGCAGGTGGCGAAGTTTGGCGGGGACGTGACCGGCATGTTTCCTGAAGCCGTAGGCCGTGCGGTAAAGGAGAAATACCGAAAGTGAGCCTAGCACTGGTCATTTTTCTCGTTGTGGTCGTAGGTTCGACCCTCCAGCGAGTATCTGGAATGGGCCTCGGTCTCATCGGCGGTCCTATTCTCATGCTGATTATGGGGCCGGTAGAAGGAATCTTGGTCATCAACGTTTTAGCCTGCATTAATGCGGTGCTGACCACTTATTCCGTGCGCGAGAATGTGAGCTGGAAGAAATTTGGACTCATAGCCCCGGTCATGGTGATTGGTTCCTTGGCCGCGGCGCTGCTCATTAGGCGCATGGATACAGCAGGTCTTATGATCGTTGTGGGCCTTGCGCTTCTGGCCGCGCTGACGGTAGTGACCTTTGGCAAGAAGTTTGTCCCGGCAATGGAAGGCAAAGGCCCAGCTATTTCCGCGGGCATCCTCGGCGGCTTTACAATACCTTGGCCGGTGTGGCAGGCCCAGTTATTACCGTCTACGCGCAAGCGGCAAAGTGGCCTCAGCAAGTGTACGCAGCTACGCTGCAACCCATTTTTGTCGTAGGCGGATTCTTTTCTGTCATGACAAAGACGCTTACGGGGGCGGCACACTTTGATGGTTTGCCCTGGGTAATGTGGCCCGCCGGAGTTATGGGAATGTTCGTCGGGATTTGGGCCGGCACCCGCATCGCGCAGCGTGTGCCCCGGGAGAAAGCCCGCGTGCTCTCGCTTAGTGTTGCCGGACTGGGCGCAGCGAGCGCATTGGTTCGCGGCCTGGTGAGCCTCGGTTAAACACCTCCACCATGAACAAGGCCCGTCGCCTCTGCAGAGACAGAAGCTGACGGGCCTTTGCACAGTCAATCATGTGCTATGGGCTTAGAGTAGATTGGCCAAAAAGTCCTTGGTACGTGGCTGTTGCGGATTATCCAGCACTTCAGCGGGGCTACCAGACTCGATGACCACGCCGCCGTCCATGAAGAAGACTTTATCTGCCACCTCGCGGGCAAAACCCATCTCATGGGTGACTACGAGCATGGTCATGCCCTCGGCCGCGAGATCCTTCATTACGCGTAGTACTTCGCCGACAAGCTCTGGGTCAAGGGCTGACGTGGGTTCGTCGAAAAGCATGAGCTTAGGATCCATGGCTACCGCACGAGCGATGGCAACGCGCTGCTGCTGGCCGCCGGAGAGCTGTACGGGGTAATTATTGGCCTTGGAGGCTAAGCCAACATCCTCGAGCAACTCCATGGCGCGGGCGCGGGCGGTTTCCTCTGGGATTTTCTTCACCTGCACCGGTGCCTCAATGATGTTTTCAATCACCGTTCGGTGGGGGAAGAGATTGAAGGATTGAAAGACCATGCCGATATCGGAGCGCTGCTCGGCGGCTTCCTTTTCGCTGATCTCATAGAGGGTGCCGTTTTTCTCGCGGTAGCCAATCAGCTCGCCGTCGACGTATAAGCGCCCGGCCGTTGCTTTGTCCAAGTGGTTAACGCAGCGCAGGAAGGTAGACTTGCCGGACCCCGAAGGTCCTAAAAGGCAGGCCACCTCGCCGGCTTGGACCTCGAGGTTAATGCCTTTGAGGACTTCAAGCTGCCCGAAGGACTTGTGGACGTTCTGGGCAGAAATCATGGGAGTAGCCATTATTTTTGAGCCTCCGAAATCACGGATACGTTGCGGGGAATGGTTCCTTCAGCATCTGCAAGAGCAGCTAGCTGGCGGCCGGTGAGTTCGCGGGTTGCACCGCGCTCAAAGCGGCGCTCCAAGAAGTACTGACCCACCATAAGTAGGGAAGTAACCACGAGGTACCAAGAAGCCGCGACTAATAGTAGTGGGATGGGCTGGAAAAGGGCGGCGGAAATATCCGTGGTACGGCCGAAGATTTCCTCTGTATAAGGAATGGCCACCACGAGGGAAGAGGTCTTGAGCAAGGAAATAAACTCATTGCCCGTAGGGGGAATGATAATGCGCATGGCCTGCGGAAGGACGGTTCGGCGCATGGTCATCCACCACGACATGCCGAGTGCCTTGGAGGCCTCCTTTTGGCCCTCTGGAACGGAAGTGATGCCCGAGCGCACAATCTCAGCCATATAGGCCGCTTCATTAAGTCCTAGGCCCATCACCGCAAGGAAGAAGGCGTTGGTGAGGATGGTCTGCAAAGACACCTCGGTAAAGCCTAGGTTGATGGACTGGTAGATGGCAGAGAGCAGACCCCAAAACACCAGCTGGACATAAATCGGCGTGCCACGGAATACCCAGAGGAAAATCCAGGAGACGGCGCGCAGCACCGGGTTAGGTGACATGCGCATGACCGCAAGCACGGCACCACCGATAACGCCGATGATCATCGACAAAATAGTGATGGCGATGGTGTGCAGGGAAGCGAGCGCGATGCGCTTATCAAAGAGGTACTGGAAATAGGTTCCCCAGCCAAAAGCCTCGTTGCGGGCGGAGGCAATGATGAACCACACTCCCAGCACGATGAGTAGACCAGCGAAGACCCAGCGCCATGGATGGCGCAGCGGGCGGGCCTCGATCTGCGCGGGTTCTTCTTTAGGCTTGGCCGTAGCCGGCGTCGCCGCATTCTCATTAACCATTGATCGGCCTTTCATTAATCATTGCCTGGTCTATTAATCCATCCTCGATGCCCCAGCGGGACAAAATTTCTGCATACTCGCCGGTTTCGATGAGGTGCTGCAGCGCTGCGGCCGATGCCTTGCCCAAATCGGAATCTTTAGGAACTGCGAAGCCATACGGCGAGGCTTGGAACATATCGCCTACCTGCTGCATTTTTCCCTCAGAGCGATTGACCGCCCACGCTGTGACCGGGGAGTCCGCAGACAGGGCATCCGCGCGCCCCATCAGGACGGCCAGCGCGGCGTTATCCCCGGTGTCATAAGACAAGACGGTGAGATCGCCATTACAAGCTTCTTGCTTAGGGCGAACATCATCGGTTTCGGAGACCGTTGTGCGCTGCACTGCGACTGTCAATCCGCAGGGGTTATCGGGGTCGACCTTCCTAGGCCCGTCCACGCGCTCGGCCCACTGGATACCGGCGTAGAGGTGGTCTACAAAGTCGAATTCATTCCGGCGGTCTGGGTTATCCGTAAAACCGGAGACACCCATATCGATCTGGCCCGATTGCACGGCCGGCAAGATCATGGAGAAGTCCTGCTCCAAGGGCTGGAAGTCGAGGCCCAAGACACCTGCTACAGCGCGGGCTAGGTCAAGCTCGACGCCTTGGAGGGCTCCGTGGGAATCCTTAAGCTGAAATGGCGCGTAGGGCGGGTTAGTGCCAGCGGTGAGGACGCCATCATTGTCGTCATACATGGCGGCAATCTCCGGTACTACAGAGGTGTGGGGTTCTTCCCAGCCCTCTGGAGTGGAATCTTCCTCGTTGGTGACGCAAGCGCTTAAACCCAAAGTTGGGATAAGGACCGCGGCAATTGTAGCGCGGCGAGAAAACGTGCGCGGCATTATTTCTGCGCCGTCCTTTCATCTATGGCGCGTGCTTTCTTCAGGTCAATGAAAATGAACGCGGAAACGATAAGAGCGCCGATGATGAACATGCCGATGATAATGCCGCTGGAGGCATCCTGGTCAGCACCCCACGGCCACAGTGCACGCAAAGAACCGAGCATGAAACCTGCCATGGCCATCAGCGTAGGGGCTCGGTGATGATCCAGTAAGAAGTTCAAGACCTTGATAAACGCGGCGAGGCCGCACAAGGCACCCAGCGCAAAGACGGCTATGGTGCCAAGATCTCGATCCGATACAGCGCCGATGATGGGTTGGTACAGCCCCATGGTCAACAAGATGAGCGAGCCGGAAATGCCCGGCAGGATGAGTGCGCACACAGCAATGGCGGCGGCAAAGAAAACCACGATAAGGCTGGGGTTCTCATGCGGCTCGGAAGTAAAGCCGGTGATAAAGAAGATGGCAATAGTGGCGATCACAAACGCAATGATGGAAGAAGGGCGCAACCGCTCCTGCTTGGACAGCATAGACAGTGGTACGAAAATAGACACGGCAACCATGCCCAAAAATAGTGCCCCGGACGCGGATACGTGATTTTCCACGAAGTTAGATAGCACGGTGGACATTGCGAAGACTGCGATAAACATGCCGACTGCTACGGAGACAAGGAAGCTCCACTCGACTCTCTTGAAGCGACCAGAGATGAGGTCATTGGCATTGTGGACTGCGCGTTCATAAATACCCACGATGAGCGCCACGGTGCCACCGGAGATTCCGGGCACAAGTTCGGCCATGCCGATGAGGGCACCGCGGATAGCGTTCAAAATGTATTGCATAAATTTAAAATCTACCTGGGAGAGGGCTGGAGTGGCGGGCGACTGGCCTAGGCGGGCGGGGAGAAAGTGCTTCCCGGTGGTGGCCATGTGGACCGCTGTTAATAGTGATGCATATCTTTCATTGAAAGGCGATTGGTTATCCGTCACGGAAAGGGACGTGATTTCTCTAACCGTAGAGGTGAAACAATCATTGAGGCGAATCCTCGTTCATGAATATTCTGTCAGAATAATACACTTAAGTGCAACTATGCAGTTTGGGGCATGGTAGGCGCGGCCTCCTGCAGTCAGGGCTGTTTTATATGGAAGAAACTATAAGTTTCCCATTATTCAGTCTGGTGTTTACGTAGGCGTCAACTAACTGAAAGATTGACTGCCTACTATTTCCTGCGTATTCCCGTCTTTCTCCCGTGCAAATATTCCTTTTCAGTGACCAAGGACTCTCTATGAAGAATCGTTTTGTCCTGCCCGCGGTGACTGTCACCGCGGTGGTGGGAAACCTCATTTTTGTGCCGGCAGCAAGTGCTGCGGAGGGGGCGCCCGAGGGGGCGTCGCCAAGCGAAGGCTCTCGTTTTAGCATCGGTGTACTGCCGGATACCCAGTTCTATTCGCGCTATTCCACCCCAGAGACCGGCAACCTGGCCCAAGCTCGCTACGGCAGCGAACCCTACTTGGCGCAAACCCAATGGTTAGTGGACCATCAAGACGAGTTGAACATGGACTTCGTCACCCACCTGGGTGATGTTGTAGACCAGTGGAACGTGGAGGGCGAATGGCAGGTGGCTGATAAGGCCATGCAGGTCCTCGACGATTCGGACTTGAACTATTCGATCCTGCCAGGCAACCACGATATGGACGTGGAGGGCGCGGCAGCCCACCCGTATGACAAGTGGTTTAGCGCCGACCGCGCTAAGGCCGCCAACTCGGAGACTTTTCAAGAGCGCTACACCGCCGTCAATAATGACTCCGAGGCGCATATCTTTGAAGCCGAAGGCCAGAAATATCTCAATCTAGCCCTGGGCTGGCGCGCTGATGAGAAGGCTATTGCCTGGGCACAAGGCATCATTGATAAGCATCCAGACCTTCCGGTCATTGTGACCACTCATGAGGCCCTCAATATTGATGGTGAAGGAAACGTCTTCTATTCCGATGACTATGGCAAGGGATTGTGGGATAAGTTCATCAAGAGCAATGATCAGATCTTTCTCGTGATGGGCGGCCACCACCACGGTGCCGGATACCGCGTGGACAAGAACGATGCAGGACATGACGTCGTTTCCATCTTGCAGGACTATCAGATGGCCTACCAGGGCGGAAATGGTTTATTAGGCGTGCTCGAGTTTGACCTTACGGGCAAGCAGCTGGAGATGACCGCGCTTTCGCCGTGGGTGGCGCAAAAGCCGCATGAGGAGCTCACGCAGTTCGATAAGCTCACCTTGGATGATAAGGGCGATAGCTATAGCATTCCGTTCGATTTTGAACAGCGTTTTTCCTCCTTCGCCCCGGAATTCACCGTGGGCGGGGGCCACCAGCCGGACCTAGCGCAGCGCGCCCGCGACATCGCCGCTGAGGGCTATAGGCCATACACCATTGGGGAGGACGAGCTTCCTAAGGGCGCGGACGATTTTGCCACAAACGACCACACGGTATTCCACTGGCGCCCGGGCGAAGCGCGAGACAAGGATGGGCATGCGCTTGTCGATGGCGCCCCTGCCGGCCGTGGCACCACCATCCCCGACATTGCCAGCGATTCTGGCAGCGACCTGCATCGCGCTGGCGCCATGCTCGGAGACAGGGTGACCTATAGCACCGACCATCACCCGTTGTCCTCTGATGCCGGCTCCCTCTTCTGGTCTGACCCTGCCGGCAAAGTTGGCAATGCCGAGTTCCGTACCGATAAGGGCGCGGCTGCCAATAGCGTCGATACCACCAAGGGATATATCTTCGAATCCTTTGTCAAGATTCCGGAGGATTTCAACGGCGCACAGCATGGTTGGGGAAGTGCGCTCAGCCGTGACTCTGCCATCAATAAACTGGTAGACGGCTCCGAGGACACGGACCCAACCGTCATGTTCGGTATCTCTAACCTCCGCGAGCTGCGCTGGTGGGCGGAGCCGAAGCAGGGAAGCGGCTCTACCGTGTGGTCCCACGAGGTTCCCAAAGACGAGTGGATGCATATCGCCGTGGTCAATGATCCCGAACGCGATAGCGTCGAAATGTTCATCAACGGCGCGCCCATCCTGCGCAATGCCGTAGGCGCCGAGGGGCTCCTCCCTCGCGACCTGCAGTGGGTCATGGGTGGTGGCTTTGACAACCAGCGCCCACAAGACCCGTGGTATGGCTGGATCGGCGAGACCCGCCTGACTCAGGGCGTCCTGGGCAAGGATGAATGGCTTACCGCCCGTGCACACAATAATGGCGAGCCGGCCGATACCACGCAGCCCGCCACGGATGGCTCCGCGTTGAGCTCCAGTACGAGCTCGAAGCCTGCCATCTTAGGAGCAATCCTTGGTATCGCAGGGGTGGCTGGCCTCATTGGACTAGCACTGCCGCAACTGAAGGCTTCCATCCCGCAGATTAACGCGCTCCTGCGTAAGTATCACCTCCCGACTCTGCCCGAGTTGGGCTAAAGCACTGGGTAGAGGGATTTTGCAGTATCAGGCTTTAAAGCTTTAGCTGCACCAAAGCGCTTAGGTTCTTCGCCATAAGGGGAGAGAACCTAAGCGCGTTTTGGTTTTTAATCTTCGCCCTGCTTGGAGAGATAATCCACCTTCCACCAAAACCAAGCGGAGGCTCCACCCAACACGACGGGTATCCAGGCTAGGGAAGGGGATTGCACGGCCATCATTGCCAACAATGTAATGAGCGTCAATGCAGTGAAAACTATCGCTTTAATTCTTTCCATTCGCAATCGGTTCATGAAATCTCCTCAATGTGGAAGGTATGCCAAATTTACAAAGCCCAAAATAGTATTCGCTTGTCAGAGTGTCAAGTATAGTTTACGGTATGTAACGTGAAATGTGCTTAAATTTTGGAATCGATGTCCTAAATTGCTTCGCTGGCGGCTGAAATGGCGCCTCGAGCACAAGGCGGCGAGATGTGAGGTTTGGGAAATGTCTAGTGATCAAACACAGAAGTCTGGGGACAACCTAGGGGATAAGGTCGAAGGAATGTTCCTGGCGGTTGTTGCGTTCGTTCTCATGCTTTCCGTACTTGGCTTAGTTCTGTGCATAGTTCGGTTCGACGATTATGTCGACGCTTTTGTCGTTATTCACCGCAGTTCATTCGACGGAATCGAGGATGCACGCGTGAGGCGGTGGATAATGGGTGTACTTCTACTTATTCGCTCCCTAGCAGCCCTTTCGTGGGTTACATCCTTTTTTCACCTTAAAAAGACGTTAGCTAAGGCGACTAGAAAGAGATTTCTGTTAATGGGGGTGTACTCCATCGCCTCTGCCTGCGGCTTTGGCTATCTCGCGTTGAGGGCGGAACTGGCGAGCTTGGAAGCCATACGGGTCACACAGGCTAGTATTTGTGGCTTTTTGGCGGCCTATCTATGTTTCCAGAGCTTGAAAACCTGGCAAGCTTCTACCCGTTCAACTACACGTCGGTAGGAGGGGCGAACATGAAAAAGACCCCGCTTTCCGATTTACCGGACATGCGAGGTCTTTTCTATCTGTGCCCCTGGTGAGACTCGAACTCACACTGGACGGGTTTTGAATCCGTTGCCTCTGCCAATTGGGCTACAGGGGCGCACAGTGCCAAGGCTTGCTGCCTGTGACTGTGAAAATAGTAGCGCAGGGACTAGGGGAATTCCTAATTGGGTAGGGGAAGCGGGGGAATGCCCACGTCATCCAATAAATGTGCACCGGGGTGTTCGTATATCGGCTCGCTTCTCTAGGATGGGGCAGGTGACTACTAAACAGCCTCGACTTCTGCTCATTGACGGCCACTCTATGGCCTTTCGTGCCTTCTACGCCCTGCCGGTGGATAACTTTTCTACCTCGGGCGGCCAGCACACCAATGCCGTATATGGCTTTCTATCGATGCTTTCCAATATCGTGGCGGAGGAGAAGCCCGATGCCATCGCGGTGGCATTCGATGTAGGGCGAAAGACCTTCCGCACCGAAATGTTCCCGGACTACAAGGCGCAGCGTGAAGCCGCGCCGGAGGAATTTAAGGGCCAAGTTGACATCATCCGCGAGGTGCTCGAGGTGCTGGGGATTACCACCCTCTCCCGCGAGAACTTCGAGGCCGACGACATCCTCGCCACGCTGGCGACCGAGGCGCAGGCTTATGAGACCCTCATCGTCACCGGTGACCGCGATTACCTGCAATTGGTAAACGATTCCACTACGGTGCTTTATCCCATGAAGGGCGTATCCACTCTCCACCGCTTTACGCCCGCCGCGGTGGAAGAGAAGTATGGTCTCACACCTGCGCAGTACCCAGATTTTGCTGCATTGCGCGGTGATCCGTCCGATAATTTGCCGGGCATTCCCAAGGTGGGCGAGAAGACGGCGACTAAGTGGATTGTTAAATACGGGGACTTGGCATCACTGGTTGAGCACGCCGAAGAAATCAAGGGCGTGGTGGGCAATAATTTCCGCGAGCGCATCGATCAGGTGCAGATGAATCGCAAGCTCACCCAAATGATCACGGATATGGACCTAGAGGTTGGCCCTGACGATCTGGCTTTCCAGGAGGCGAAGGTTGCGGACGTTGCCGCTAAGTTCGATGACCTCGAGTTTGGCACCAACCTGCGCGATCGCGTACTGGCCGCCATTCCCAATGACGGCGCTGAGGCAGCGGAGCAGACCGAGGAAATCCAAGAGTTAGAGACAGTCATCGACGATGAGCCATTGTCCCAGTGGCTGCCAGGCCGAGAGCATGTTGCGGTCTATGTCCAAGGCGAGGGAAACCCAGGACAGGGCGATGCTTCTGCCATTGCCTTCGTAGACCAGGAACGCCACGGGCTGCAAGTGGAGTTGGGCGACCTTTCTGCCGCGGACGATAAGGCCCTAGCGCAGTGGCTGGCCTCCGATGCGCCGAAGTATTTCCACGAGGCGAAGGCCGCCTTCCATATGCTTGCCGGTCGGGGTATTGAGCTAGCCGGCATTGCCCACGACACGGCCATTGCCGCCTACCTGCTGCGGCCCGGTCAACGCACTTACGCGCTTGCCGACGTCTACCAACGCCACCTCCAAAAGACCCTCGGCGCCGCCACGGAGCAGCTTTCCCTGTTGGATGATTCCACCTTGGTGGACCAAGCCGCAGCCATTATGGAATTGGCGGAAAGGCTCACTGCAGAGCTCCAAGAGATTGATTCTTTCGAACTTTATACCGACTTGGAGCTGCCCCTGGTGACCATTTTGGCGCGCATGGAAGCTACCGGCATTGCTGTTGACGTAGACATTCTCGAAACACAAAAGGATGCCTTCGTAGAGCAGGTCGCCGAACAAGAGCGTGCCGCCCGCGAGCTTGCCGGTGACGATAAGCTCAACCTCAACTCACCCAAGCAGCTACAAACCGTACTCTTTGAGACTTTTGATCTGCCCAAGACCAAGAAGACAAAGACCGGCTATTCTACCGCGGCTAAGGAGATTGAACAGCTCGCGGTTAAGAATCCCCACCCATTCTTAGACCACCTTTTGGCTCACCGTGAGTACCAAAAGATGAAAACCACCCTCGAAGGTCTAATCAAGACCGTGCAGCCGGACGGTCGCATCCACACCACGTTTAATCAGACAGTGACGTCGACTGGCCGCTTGTCCTCGACGGAGCCAAATCTGCAGAATATCCCGGTGCGCACCGAAGCTGGGCGACAGATTCGCTCCGCGTTTATCGTAGGCGAGGGCTACGAAGAACTCATGACCGCGGACTATTCGCAGATTGAGATGCGTGTGATGGCACACCTCTCGGCAGATCCCGGGCTTATCGAGGCCTATAAGGACGGCGAAGACCTGCATAACTACGTCGGCTCCCGAGTCTTCGACGTCCCCGTCGACCAAGTCACGCCGGAGCTGCGCCGCCGCGTTAAGGCAATGTCTTATGGTTTGGTCTATGGCCTGTCCGCCTTCGGCCTATCCCAGCAATTGGGCATCCCGGCTGGGGAAGCGAAGTCCATCATGGAAAGCTACTTCGAGCGTTTTGGCGGGGTAAAGAAATACCTCGATGAAGTTGTGGTCCAGGCGCGTAAGGATGGGTATACAGCCACCCTCTTCGGCCGCCGCCGCTACTTGCCCGAGCTCAACTCCGATAACCGCCTAGCGCGCGAGAACGCAGAGCGAGCCGCATTAAATGCACCGATTCAAGGTACCGCGGCAGACATTATCAAGGTGGCAATGATTCGCGTTGACCGCGCATTGCAGGGCATGAAGTCCCGCGTGCTGCTACAGGTCCACGATGAATTGGTAGTTGAGGTCGCTCCTGGCGAGGCTGACCAGGTACGTGAAATTCTCGAGCGGGAGATGGACTCTGCTATCGAGCTCAACGTGCCGCTGGAGGTCTCCGCTGGTTCAGGCAAGGATTGGGATGCCGCAGCCCACTAGCGCAGCTTCTTTCTCTCGCCGAGAAAAGGCGCGCCTTAGGCTTGCCTCGCAAGGCTTAACCGTTCAGCGGTGGGAGAGTGCGGAGGAAGTGATCCGGGCTTTCGGCGTTATGCAAGGCCAAGACCTGCACTCCGTGCGCCGATCGCTGGCCTTGCGGGCGCAAGACCACTCAGATGCCGGAAATATTGTGCGTGGGTATCCCATGCGTCATACGCTTTTTGCGGCTTCTGTCAAGGACATAGGCTGGATAACTGAACTCTGTGCTAAACGGCGCAAGGGCGACGCAGAGTTAGTGGCAAAGGTAAACAAGCTCATTGATCGTCCGCTTTCGCGTGCCGAGCTGAAAGAACGTGCTGCCACAGCGTTGCCGGGTGTGCCTTTCTGGCACGTTGTGCGTGTAGCAATGGAAGGCGGTCACGCCGTTTACTCCGGAGCTGATCAGCTGATTACACCGGTCGATTTGCCGGGGTTAGAGGAGATTTACAACGGCGACAAAGTCGCCGCTACCACAGAGTTGATGACTCGGTATTTTCGCACTCATGGCCAAGTCACGTTGGGGGACTTTGCTTGGTGGACAAAGCTACCGCAAAAACTAATTAGACCAGCGGCTGAAAACCTCCCGCCGGACATTGTGCGGTGTGGAGAAGAATCCCCGGACTTTGTCTCGATAGAGGTAATTGATATGGCCGAAGCACGAAAGAAGCGCTCGGTGCTCTTATTGGGAGCCTTCGACGAGTACATCCTGGGATACCGAGATCGGTCATTTGCGATGACTTCAGAAGTTCACGAGATACTTGCCCCTGGAAACCGCGGTGTATTTCGCCGCGCCATTGTGGTGGACGGCCAGGTTCGTGGGACGTGGAATAAACAAGCTATCGAGAATCTGGGTATCCCCGGCTACGCCGAGCCCAAAGTTCAGAAGTTGTGGCGAACTGCGCAATAAGTTTTTAGGTAGCCTTCTCTGTGCGGAAAAAATTATGCGTGCACATGGAGAAACTAGGAAGGGAAATACTGCGCAGTGACTCTGGAAGAGAAAATAAATAAATGGAATCTCCGCTTTTTTGAAAGTTTGTGGGCCATGCAAGTGAATTTCCTTGCAGCCGATATCAATGACCTCGGGCTAGACCAATTCCTTGAAGAGCATAGGGCCTATGGAATCGGGTATGGACTCTTCGCAGTAGCGTATTTTGTGGCAGCCATGAGCATCGCCCGTGTGGCGCCAAACCCTAAGGTCAGGAGATTAACGGCCGCTGGGGTGATGGTCGTTTCCACGGCGCTTGCGTTCCTCTTTCCATCCGAGTGGATGTTTGCTGCGTTGGTTATTTTCGCCCTTGTTTATTACCTCTGGCCACGAAAAGAAGGCGTGTCTATCTGAGGTCGGCGCTCCACCAGGCAATTGGCCAGCATATCGAAGGGAGTTTGGCCAAAAGCGAGCATGCTGATGCTTAAAATTGCCAGTAGCAGGGGCATAACACCCGACCAACCTGAAAGCGTCAGCATTGTTAGCAATAGCCAGGAGTTTCGCAGGCAAGCGGTGAAAAATCCTGGGTGGGTGGCAATGATTTCTAGCTGGAGGGACCACTTACCTAGCGAGGTGGATTTCGCGGCTTCCACCCATACCCGATAGACGTAAAAGACCACGGCGGCGGCAATGGCATTATAGAGTTCTAAGGTCTCTCCAGTAAGCGGATGGTCGGCTGCCGCATTTACTACCCACCGCACCACCATGACGATGGCAGCGGCTAGGAAACTGTCAATCCACCAGGCAATGCCACGTCGTATCAATAAGCCAATCCGGTCCAAAACCATGCCCATAGGTTAGCGGGAATTGCTGCAGACGAAAATAATCGTGCCGGGAAAGATTTCGCCGCGCTCCGGAGACCATTGGCCCCAGGTGATCCTAAGGTCTTGCGGCCACTCGGGTTCAATTATGTCCTCGATAAGGAACGGGCCTTTACTCTGCAGGGCCTGGAACCAATCGGCGATGGTGCGATGAAACTCCGCATACGTGAGGTTGCCATCGCGGTCTTGTTCCAGATAGGCGCGGTCGAAGTAGCTAATATCAGCCGTTAAATCGGTAGGATCATCGGGGAAGATCCAGCGCATGGGATGGGTGACTGAGAGGACAAAACGACCGCCTGGTTTAAGAACCCGGGAGACCTCCTGTAGCGCTAAGTCGAGATTAGCGAGGAAGGGAAAAGCGCCGAACGCAGAGAAAGCAGCGTCGAAGGACTCTGTAGCATAGGGTAGCGACAGCGCATCGGCTTGCGTCAAGGGAAGTGCACCAGCAGCGTGGTTGAGCATGCCGCGAGAGATATCGAAGCCAGTGGCAAAGCGGGCACGCGTTTGGAGCCACTCGGTGCACGGTGCGGACCCGCAGCCAATTTCGAGGACGGAAGAATCCGAGACGTCGCCAAGCAGGTGCACTTGGTCCTCATGGAGCATCTCTGGGCACCAATAGAAGGAAGAAAGATAGTCGGGGTGCTCGGCATGGTAGCTAGCGGCGTCGCCATCCCAGTAGACCTGATTTGCTTGTGATGGGGAAATCACGGTGGGGGAAGAACTCCTTGGAGAAAAAGTTGCGTCTTGTATTTGCCCTTTAAGCTGGACAGATGTAGGGTTGAACGGGCGTGTCTATGCCACGGGTTGTTCTAAGCCGTTGTAGGAAGGCTTTAAGCAATCACGAGGCGGGATCGAATACTTTTCTTTTGCTGCTTTGGGCAGCTTAGCAAGCTTTTTTCGAGAGACGCGCAGTTGTCCAATTTCGATTTCCTACATTTATTCGGAGCATTTCTTAATATGCCATCTTCTAACACCCCGCAGGTTGCGATCAACGATATCGGAACCGCAGAGGACTTCCTCGCAGCTGTAGATGCCACCATCAAGTACTTCAACGATGGTGACATTGTCGAGGGTACCGTCGTCAAGGTTGACCACGACGAGGTACTGCTGGACATTGGATACAAGACCGAAGGCGTTATCCCTTCTCGCGAGCTGTCCATCAAGCACGACGTCAACCCAGATGAGGTTGTCGAGGTCGGCGATGAGGTTGACGCACTTGTTCTCACCAAGGAGGACAAGGAAGGTCGCTTGATCCTGTCCAAGAAGCGTGCGCAGTACGAGCGCGCTTGGGGCGCCATCGAGGAGCTGCAGGCCAAGGAAGAGCCTGTCACCGGTACCGTTATCGAGGTTGTCAAGGGCGGCCTCATTCTGGACATCGGCCTGCGTGGCTTCCTGCCTGCATCTCTGGTTGAGATGCGTCGCGTCCGCGACCTGGAGCCGTACATCGGCCAGGAGCTGGAAGCAAAGATCATCGAGCTGGACAAGCAGCGCAACAACGTTGTCCTGTCCCGCCGTGCATACCTGGAGCAGACCCAGTCCGAGGTTCGTTCCGAGTTCCTGCACCAGCTGCAGAAGGGTCAGGTCCGCAAGGGCGTTGTTTCTTCCATCGTCAACTTCGGTGCCTTCGTCGATCTCGGCGGAGTCGACGGCCTGGTTCACGTTTCCGAGCTGTCCTGGAAGCACATCGATCACCCATCTGAGGTTGTCACCGTTGGTGACGAGGTAACCGTTGAGGTTCTCGACGTTGATCTGGATCGTGAGCGCGTTTCCCTGTCCCTGAAGGCTACCCAGGAAGATCCGTGGCGCGTATTCGCCCGCACCCACGCTGTGGGCCAGATCGTTCCGGGCAAGGTCACCAAGCTCGTTCCATTCGGCGCCTTTGTTCGCGTCGAGGAGGGCATCGAGGGTCTGGTTCACATTTCCGAGCTGGCTCAGCGCCACGTTGAGGTTCCGGACCAGGTTGTCACCGTTGGCCAGGAAGTCATGGTCAAGGTCATCGACATCGACCTCGAGCGTCGTCGTATCTCCCTGTCTGTTAAGCAGGCAGACGAGGACTACACCGAAGAGTTCGATCCGTCCAAGTACGGCATGGCTGACTCCTATGATGAGCAGGGCAACTATGTCTTCCCTGAGGGCTTCGACCCTGAGACCAACGAGTGGAAGGAAGGCTTCGACGAGCAGCGTCAGGCTTGGGAGGCACGTTACGCAGAGTCCGAGCGTCGCTTCAACCTGCACACTGCTCAGATCGAGCGCAACCGCGCCGCAGCCGCTGAGGCTGCTGAGTCTGCAGAGTCCTCCAACTACTCCTCTGATTCCTCTGATGCAGCTCCGGCATCCGAGACTCAGGCAGAGGTTGGCGGCTCCCTGGCTTCCGACGAGCAGCTCGCCGCACTGCGCGACAAGCTCGCTGGCAACTAAAGCTTCCGCTTAGTTCCCTGCTGAGTTTAGAGCTAAGCTTCAAGGCCGCGTTCACTTCGTCATATAGACGGGGTGGGCGCGGCTTTTGTGATCTTTGAGACAGGCCCTGCAAACGTTTGCTGAGCCATTTGAGGTTTTTAAGTGGCTGACCAGCGCAGTTAAGAAGGGGGAGGCAAAAATCTCCTGGCAAGCCCACAAAACGGGCTTTTGTTCATGTGGGAATCCTCTTATACTCAACTATGACGTTATAGCCAGTGCTGCACTGGTTATAAGTGGTATTTGAACTGAGGAGTAAGAAGTGGCATCTACCAAGGACACTTCCGCCCACATCGTTGAAAGTATCGGCGGCGCTGACAATATTACGTCGCTGACGCACTGTGCGACGCGCTTGCGTTTCCAACTTGCTGATGCGGGGAAAGTTGATAAAGGAAAGCTCGACAGCGACCCAGCGGTGCTAGGCACCGTGCCACAAGGCGCCCACGGCTACCAAGTAGTCATGGGTGGCGGCGTTGCTGACTACTACAACGAAATCATCAAGCAGCCCGGTGTACACGCTTCCGGTGAGAAAACGGCGTCCTCCAAGAAGGAGTACGACGGCGTTCGTGGCAAGTACGACTGGGTAGATTACTGCTTCGAGTTTCTTTCTGATACCTTCCGCCCAGTTCTCTGGGCACTGTTGGGCGCCTCGCTCATCATCATGCTGCTGATCTTGGCGGACACCTTTGGTATTCAGGACTTCCGTGCGCCGCTGGATGAGCAGCCGGAAGGCTTCCGTTTGGCTCACGCCATGTTCCAGTCGGTCTTTTACTTCCTCCCGGTAATGGTGGGTGCGACCGCGGCTCAGAAGCTGGGTGCGAACATGTGGGTCTCCGCCGCTATCCCAGCGGCACTTCTTACCCCGGAGTTTTTGTCCCTGGGCGAAGCAGGAGATACCGCTAATGTCTTTGGCCTGCCGTTGGTTATTAACTCCTATGGCTCCCAGGTATTTCCCCCGATTCTGGCTGCAATCGGCCTGTACTGGGTGGAAAAGGGACTGAAGAAGATTATCCCAAGTGCGGTACAAATGGTTTTCGTACCATTTTTCTCCCTGCTAATTATGATTCCGGCAACGGCCTTCCTCCTTGGCCCGTTCGGCATTGGCGTGGGCAACGGCATTTCCTGGGTCCTTTATCAAATCAATGATTTCTCTCCATTCATCTTGGCTATAGTTGTTCCGCTGCTTTACCCGTTCCTCGTTCCCATGGGCTTGCACTGGCCGCTGAACGTCATCATGATCCAGAACATCGCCACCTACGGCTACGACTTCATTCAAGGACCGATGGGCGCATGGAACTTCGCCTGCTTCGGCGTCGTCGGCGCGGTCATGGTCGTCTCCTTCAAGGAGAAGAACAATGCTATGCGCCAGGTTTCCATCGGTGCGTTTGCAGCGGGCATCCTAGGTGGCGTGTCGGAACCTTCCCTGTACGGCATCTTGTTGCGCTTCCGCCGCAGCTACTATCGGTTGCTGCCAGGTTGTGCCTTGGGTGGCGCAATCATCGGTCTTTTCGACGTCCGTGCAGAAGCCTTCGTCTTTACCTCGGCGTTGACCACCAGTGCCATGACCCCGCATTTGGGCTATGTCCTTGGTATTACGACTGCATTCCTTACTTCTTTCTTGCTCACCTTGTTCTTCGGCTACCGCACGGCAGAAGAAAAGCAAGCTGACTTGGAGCGCATTGCGCGCGAACAAGGCGAGACTGTTGACGATGCAGCTGCTCGCGCAGAGATGAAGTTCCTTAAGGGCAATGGTACGGACTCCGCGATCGAGGGCGGCGCCGTTCCCGCCAGCTCCGCAGGCGCTGCTGCTGCCGGCGTGGCCACTAAGCAGGCTGGGAAAGATGCTATTGCGCTGGAATCTCCCCTCGAGGGCGAGGCGGTCGCTCTATCGGAAGTTCCGGATCCCATTTTCGCCGCGGCAAAGCTGGGCCCGGGTATGGCGGTCCAGCCGGCGGGCAATGCGGTCTTTGCGCCTGCCGACGGCAAGGTGCTCACCGTTCAAAAGTCTGGCCATGCGGTAGGACTGAGCTTGGACAACGGCGTACAGCTACTCATTCACGTAGGTCTCGACACCGTGGAGCTGGGAGGCGAAGGTTTTGAAGTCCATGTGGAAAAGAAGCAACGCGTTTCCGCAGGCGATAAATTGATTTCCTTTGACCCGGAATTTATCCGCTCCAAAGGCTATAACCTGATTACCCCTGTGGTAGTTACTAACGCCACCAAGTTTGGAACTGTCACCGGCGAGCCTGGCCAGGTTTCCTCGAGCGATGTGTTGCTGCACATTTCTCCAAAGGCGGAGGACGCAGAGTAAAAGAGACGCTTTCTCCTGAATTGCAATGAAGAGCCCCACCATCGCGTATGGTGGGGCTCCTTTTCGCGTAGGGTGGCGACCATGAAACTCATTGGCCTTACAGGTGGCATTGGCAGCGGTAAGTCAACAGTTGCATCCTTGTGCCGTGAACGCGGGTGGCGAGTGGTCGACGCCGATGGCATTGCACGCGACGTTGTGAAGCCTGGGAAGCCTGCTTTATCCGAGTTGGCCGCAGCTTTCGGAGAGGAAATCCTGCTGGCGGATGGCAGCCTTAACCGCAAGGAATTGGCACGCCGGGCCTTTGCGGACAAAGAGCACACTGAGTTGCTGAACTCTATTACCCATCCACGCATCCAAGAGGAGACACAGCGGCAATTTGCGACGGCACGTGGAGATGGCTGTGACTTCGCCGTTTATGATATGCCGCTGTTGGTGGATAATGGCCTGGACAAAGACATGGACTACGTCATTGTGGTCGATGTGGATCCTGAAGAGCGCGTCCGTCGGCTGGTGGCTTTTCGGGGGATAGATGAGGAAGATGCGCGCCGTCGCATTGCGGCACAGGTACCGGATGAGGTGCGGCTTGCCGCGGCCACGCACGTCATTGATAATAACGGCACGCTTGACCAGCTACGTGTGCGAACGACTGAGGTCCTGGACCGCATTGAAGCGGAGTCACCGAAGATTTAACCATTGGGTAGCTAAAGTTTACGCCATTTCGAAGTCTCGTTAACCTGGGCAGCTTAAGCTACCCGCCGTGGGAACGTGGGATACTGGGCCTTTTGATAATCACGCGGCGCGAGAACTACTCGCGAGCTTGCGGGATGGTTCCTTCGATCTCAAAAGCTTTCAGCAATCATGTTCCACAGAGCCTATCGACTCGGATGACGCAGAAACTATGATTGCACTCGGCGCCTTGTTGAAATTAAAGGCTGATGCACTGCCGGAAGGCATCGAGCGCGAGGATCTCGCGCCCCTGTACACGCCGCAGTCAAAGGCTTGGCTGCGCCGCCGCATCAATAGTGCGATGCGGCCCGAGACGTCTTCCGTTTATGCGCTGTGGGAGACCACTGGCGAGTTGGAAGAATGGCTTCGCACCGCGCAGAACTCCTTGCCCTGAACGTAGCTAGGCGCGCCACCTAAACAGTAGAGTAGTGGGTATGGCTTTTGCTGCTGAACATCCCCTTATTCCAAATTCCGAGCACCGCGTTGTCAGCGAGGTCGAGCGCACCCCGGGCGAGTTTCAGGTCGTTTCTGAATATGAACCGGCTGGTGACCAGCCCTCCGCCATCGCAGAGCTCAATGACAGACTCAACCGTGATGAGCGCGATGTTGTGCTGATGGGTGCTACCGGTACCGGTAAATCTGCCACCGCCGCGTGGCTCATCGAAAAGCAGCAGCGGCCCACGTTGGTGATGGCGCCCAATAAAACCCTGGCTGCGCAGCTAGCGAACGAGCTGCGCCAGCTCTTGCCGCATAACGCAGTAGAGTACTTCGTTTCTTATTACGACTACTACCAGCCAGAAGCATATATTGCGCAGACCGATACCTATATTGAAAAGGATTCCTCCATCAATGAGGACGTAGAGCGCCTGCGCCACTCGGCTACGTCGGCACTATTGTCTCGCAGGGACGTGGTCGTAGTCTCTTCCGTGTCCTGCATTTATGGCTTGGGCACTCCACAGTCTTACCTGGATCGCTCGGTAATCATTTCTGTTGATGAGGAGCTGGACCGCGATCGGTTCCTGCGACTGCTGGTGGATATCCAATATGAACGCAATGACGTGGGGTTTACCCGCGGCACCTTCCGCGCCAAGGGCGATACGGTAGATATCATTCCGGCCTACGAGGAACGTGCGGTGCGCATTGAATTCTTCGGCGACGATATCGATTCCCTGTATTACATTCACCCCGTGACTGGCGATGTCATAGAGGAAGTAGATGAGGTTCGCATCTTCCCGGCCACGCACTACGTGGCCGGGCCCGAACGCATGGAAAAGGCCGTGGCAGCGATTAAAGAGGAATTGGCTGAGCGCTTGGAGGATCTAGAAAACCGCGGCAAGCTGCTTGAAGCGCAACGTCTGCGCATGCGCACCGAATACGATCTGGAGATGATCGAGCAGGTAGGTTTCTGCTCCGGTATCGAGAACTACTCCCGTCACGTCGATGGTCGTCCGGCTGGCTCAGCGCCGGCTACGCTACTCGATTACTTCCCAGAGGATTTTCTCACCATCATCGATGAGTCACACGTTACAGTTCCACAGATTGGCGGCATGTTCGAGGGCGATATGTCGCGCAAGCGCAACTTGGTCGAATTCGGTTTCCGTTTGCCGTCCGCAGTGGATAACCGCCCGTTGACCTTTGATGAGTTTGAACAGCGGGTCGGACAAACCGTATACATGTCCGCCACCCCAGGCGATTTCGAGCTTACGTCCTCGGATGGCGAATACGTAGAGCAGGTAATTCGCCCGACTGGTCTGGTGGATCCGAAGGTTACTGTCAAGCCCACCAAAGGGCAGATTGATGACCTCATTGATGAGGTGCGCACTCGCATATCGAAGCAAGAGCGTGTGTTGGTGACCACGCTGACTAAGCGTATGGCAGAGGACCTTACTGACTATCTGTTGGAGCAGGGGATAAAGGTGCGCTACCTGCACTCGGATATCGATACCTTGCAGCGCGTCGAATTATTGCGGCAATTGCGCTTGGGAGAATTCGATGTTCTCGTGGGCATTAACCTTCTGCGCGAGGGCCTTGACCTTCCTGAGGTCTCGCTCGTTGCCATTTTGGATGCGGACAAAGAAGGCTTCCTGCGCTCTACAACTTCGCTCATTCAGACCATTGGCCGTGCTGCCCGTAACGTGTCTGGCGAGGTCATCATGTATGCCGATAAAATCACCGACTCTATGCAAGAGGCAATTGAGGAGACGGAACGGCGCCGTGAGAAGCAGATTGCCTATAACCGGGAACATGGCATTGATCCGCAGCCGTTGCGTAAAAAGATCGCGGATATCCTTGACCAGGTCTATGAAGACGGCGGAGACGAGGAGGCTAATTCCGATCCTTCCGCCATGGTGGAAAAGCGGGATATTTCTAGTATGGCTACCGATGAGGTGCAGGCGCTTATCGACGACCTCTCGGCCCAAATGGGTGCAGCCGCGCGTGAGCTCAAATTCGAGCTGGCCGGCCGCCTACGCGATGAGATTGCCGATTTGAAGAAGGAGTTGCGCGGCTTGAAAGAAGCGGGGATTTAGTTTTCTCCCCCTAAAAGTGTGCTGATTGATTCTGCGGGTGCTTCTCTAAACGGCTGCGCTAGTTATACTGAATAGGTGCCAGAAGCGCCGTTTAGTTGTCACTGTGAAATGGTTCAACTGCAAGGAGAATGATGCTTACCTATAAAAACATTGCCGTCGGCACCGATGGCTCTGAAACCTCCCTGCGCGCGGTTCGCGCAGCGGCGTCCATGGCACGGGCGTACGACGCCAAGCTGATTATTATCTCAGCCTTTTATAACCACGCTGGATCCATGCTTGGCGCTCCGAGGGGCGACGAAGCCGGTCTGCCCGTTGTAAGTGAGGACATGGCTGGGACCTATTTGACCAATGCCACCCGTATCGCCGAATCGGAAGGTGCGGAGCACATTGAAATCGTAGGAAAATCTGGAGACCCAGTAAAAGCCTTGTTAGAAGTAGGCCAGGACTATGATGTGGACCTGTTCGTTGTGGGCAACCGCGGCGTGAATTCCGTCCGTGGTCGAGTCTTCGGTTCTGTGCCAACGGAACTAACCCACAAGTCAACGGTAGACGTCGTCGTAGTTAATACCACCGAGGAACGTTAATCGTTTCTCGTTGTTACACTGGCAGTAATGCCCCTGTAGGCTAAATAAACACACCGGGTACATTCCCACAAAGAAAGGTCATCATGAGCGACTACAACTCGATCGTTGTCGGTACTGACGGTTCTAAGTCTTCCCTCCTCGCTGTAGAGCGAGCAGCAAAGATTGCCGCCGCATTCGATTCCAATCTGATCATCGGTTGTGCTTACTACGAGAACCAGGAGCAGGCTTCCAAGACCCTGCGCCAGGATTCCGTTACCATTTTGGGCGATGAGAAGGCCGAGGCTAACCTGAAGGACGCCAAGGCTCACGCCGAGAAGTTCGGTGCTTCTAAGGTCGAAACCGCTGTTCGCCCTGGTACTCCGGTGCAGGCCCTGATGTCCATCGTCAATGACAACGATGCTGACCTGCTCATCGTGGGTAACCGCGGCATCAACTCCCTGACCGGCCGCCTGCTGGGCTCCGTACCTGCAGACGTTGCTCGCCAGTCGGACTGCGACGTGATGATCGTTCACACTGTCAGCTAAATGTGGTGATTGAACCCGCCTTGGTCTTGTTAAAGAGGCCAAGGCGGGTTTCGTCGTTAAGTGCTGCTTACTCCGTGGGGTGCGCGGCGTTGAAGGCTGCGGCAAGGGCACTGCCGTTTGCGCCCTGAATCAGTGGGATTGTGAAATGGCCCTCTTCATTGGCATCTGCCAGGGGGCTCAGGGAGCCATGCGAGAGCAGCTGCTCCTGCGGGCTTAGATTGCGGATGATCACGGAGTGAATCCGGTCCGGGTGCTCGTTAGCCACATCGCCGTAAGTCAATGGATCGTGCTGTCCGTCATCGCCGATCAGGATCCATTGCATGTCCGGGTAAGCAATGAGTAGATTGCGTAGCTGAACCCGCTTATGTTCTTGTCCGCTGCGGAAAAGGCCCGTCTCAGTTGGGCCCCAGTCCGTGAGCAGCATGGGGCCTGCGGGGAAATTATGATGGGACAGGAATTTTTTCAGCGAGCCAAAAGTATTCCATGCTCCCGTAGAAAGATAGAACACTGGGGCCTTTGGGAATCGCTGTTGCAGCTGAGCATAGAACTCGGCCATTCCAGCAACGGCCTGTCGCTTGCTGGGGCGCTTAGCCCAAGAGTTCCACGCCGCTGTCAACGCACGTGGCAGCCACGTAACTAAAACCGTGTCATCAATATCGCTGATGATGCCAATCTTGGCGCTCGGATCCACGATGAGCACCTGGACTTCCACGGCTTGCGCGTTGGCGGCCTCGATCGTTGCCGTATGCCAACCAGGTTCTAACCCATGTTCGTGAACGAGGATGTCAACGTACCCGTTGCTATTGGTTGTGCCCGCGACGGTCTTTTCACCAATAGTCACTGAAATGTCGTGGTTTCCCACCTGAATAGTAAGAAACTGCTGGTAGCCGCGTTCACCCCAGGAATCCTTTTTGCCTTCATCAGGATCGTGCATGAGTACGCGGCCAACAACCCTTACTTGCTCGGTGGTGCCATACCCGGTATAGCCCACAATCTGGGGCTTCCATCCCCGCCGTAGAGAACGCTTCAAAGTAAAGGTGTTCAGCGAGCTTTCAGTTTTGCGCGCAATGTCAGATAAGGCCATGGCCTAAAGCTTACGGGAGCCTAAAGAACTTCGCCGCAGTCACCGACGAGGGTAAGCGACTGGGTAGCACGAGTGATGCAGACATAGAGATTCTGCAAACCCTGCGGGGAGGCATCGACGATCCTCTGCGGATCGAGTACCACCACATGGTCAAACTCTAAGCCTTTAAAGCGTTCTGCCGTGGCGGCGTCAATAACTGCTGTGAGCCTGCCGTCTGCCTCCCTGTGTACACCAGGGGTGTAGCTGCCCTGTGCAAGTCGGCGCACCTGCACGCCATCACGGATGGCTGTAGCCGGGATGGCATCAGGGTTAATCATCTCTAATAGTCCATTAGCCAGCTCAGTGATGGGCTGCGGGGTGCGATAGTTGACGGTGAGAAAATGGTGGCGGAAGCGCTGCGCCACGAACGGCTCCAGAGCCTCGCCCCAATCATCAACACCCGCCGGTGAGCCGGTCTGGGAAGTATCGCCCACCAAGGTCATCCACCGTGAAGGGCAACGACGAAAGAGCATCCGCCACTCCATGGGAGTTAATTCCTGGGCTTCGTCCACGATGATATGACCATACGCCCACGTATGGTCTTCGCGGGCGCGTTGGGCAGTGGTGCGCTTATCGCGTACCTCCTGACGGTGTGCCAAGGTCTCGGCGTCGATGACATCATGGGCAGAAAGAATTTCCGCTTCAAACATGTCATCGTCATTATCTGTGGACTCGGAAGAAGACAAGATATCTAGGGCGTCTTCTGCTTCTGCCACTTGTTCGCGCCACGCAGCATCATCGGCTGCCTTCTTTTCCTCAGGGTTGGGCAGGCCGATGAGGACGGCTAGCTCATCTAGGAGGGCGGCATCCGAATCTGTCCATGCTCGCCCTTGTTCTCGGTAGAGCGCCTCTTGAGTTTCATCGTCGTACCCGCGGGCAGCAGAGGCAATGCGCTCAGGTGAGGAGAATAGGCCAGCAAGCACGTCGGTGGGGTGGAGCTCGGGCCAGAACTCATCGATCAATGCAGTAACGGCCGTATCTTCTGCAAGGTCATCGTGGAATTGATCGATATCGGCGCGCGAAAGGAGGTTCTTCCCGCCGAGCGGATCCGCCCCGACCTTTTCAGCCATCTGCAATGCAAGGTCTTCTACGAGGTGCTCAATAAAGGCACCGCGAGCCTCATTGTGTGGCTTTCGCGAGCGCCGGGCCCGAGTGCGGGCTCTTTTCACCATGCCGGGCGTAACGCTTAAGCTGAGGCCATCAATTGCCAGCTCGCATGGGGCGGCAGGAAGAAGCTGATAGTCCTTGACCGCGGTGGAGAGAATCTCCACCATGGCGGCACTACCTTTGATTTCGCGAGCGAGGAGGTCTTCCTCGTGTTCTGGTTCGATTCCGGGGAAGAGCCCGCCGATGGTTGATAGCACCACGCCAGTCTCGCCCAGTTCTGGCAGCACCCGTGAAATATAGTCCAAAAAGCTGCTATTAGGGCCCACGATGAGGACACCCGTGGCAGAAAGTAGTTCGCGGTGGGTATAGAGCAGGTAAGCCACACGGTGCAGAGCAACAGCGGTCTTACCCGTACCTGGGCCGCCTTCTACTACCATGACGCCGCGGGTGTTATCGCGGATAATCTCGTCTTGCTCTCGCTGGATGGTCTCCACGATTGACGCCATGTGGCCGGTACGTGCCCGTTGCATGGCGTGGTAGAGCGCCGATTCGCTCGCGACGCCTGCTTCTTCTTCTCGCACACTGGGGCCGGAAAGAACCTCATCGTGTATTCCGGTGACGGTGCGTCCCTTGGTGCGAATTTGGCGACGGGTGTGGACGCCTTCCGGTTGGGCCGTGGTAGCGAGATAGAAAGGGCGCGCCATGGGGGCACGCCAGTCTAAAAGCAGTGTGCGATAGTCATCTTCGCGTGCATCTAGTCCCATGCGGCCGATGTAGCGGCGGTCTAGGCCTTCGGGGGTGGGATTATCGCCGGGAGCGTCGATATCAATGCGGCCAAAGACTAGGCCCATTTGGGCCACATTGAGACGATCAAGTTTTGCCTGCAGCCCGTGGTATTCGGTTTCTCGGCGCACCAAGGCGTCCGCGTCCGGCGTGGAGGGATCTACATCCGCCTGTACCTCATTAAGCCTTTTATTGGCTGCCGCCACCTCATCGTCGAGGCGCGAAAATAGTCCGTCCACATAATCTTGCTCAGTAGCGATGGCTGTGCGCTCCGAGGAACCTGCAGCCGCCGCGTGCCTATTGGATGCTGAGTTCACGTGACTCCTTGGTAATTGGACGTTGATGGGGATGGGCCGGGCACGCTGTCCGGCAAGGGGAGAGATGAGTTTAGACCCTGCCATGACAAAGAACAACGGCCCAGCATAAGGCTGGGCCGTGTGTCACTGCCGAGTTATTCGGCCGCAGAAGTTGTGGCTACTTAGAGCGCTTTTCCAGCTTCTTGATTGCTGCCTCAATCTTCTTATTTGCCTCTTTTTGCAGCTTCTCAGCATGCTTGGAAGCCTTCTTGCTTGCGCGCTTGGACTTCGCACCATCCAGCTTGGCGACGGCCTTATCTGCACGTGCCTGAGCCTTGGTAGCGGCCTTTACAGCACCGGTACGGGCGGTGTCGCGATTGGCTTGTGCGGCCTCAAGCCAGTCACGCTTGTTATCTTCAACATAGGTCTTGGCATTATCGACAGAGTCCTCAATGAAGGACTTTGCGTTGCCCAGCAAATCGCGGCCAGACTCCTGCCAATCGTCCTTATTGTCTTCAACATAAGTCTTGGCATCGTCAACGTAAGACTTTGCGGTATCGAGCAACCCGCGGCCGGTGGACTGCCAGTCATCCTTGTTGTCATCTACATAAGCCTGTGCCTTTGCAGAGGTTTCGTTGATCCAGTCGCCGGCCTTGGTGGAAACCTCGTTGGCACGGGCGGAGAGCTCTTCGCGCTTCTGCTCGGACTCAGACTTGGTAGGCAGCGCCTGCTGAATTTTCTTGTTCGTGCGCTGACCAGCCTTTTGTGCGCGCCAACGAAGGGAAGGCTTGCCCTCGGTGTCCTGGGTAGCGATAAACAAGGCGCCGAGCAAAGCGGTATTGGTAAGGAAGCCGTTGCGGCGAGTTTCCTTGTCTTCCTTGTTATCTGCAGCCCAGAAGTTGTTCTTAGCAATCAAGTTGGGCAGAGTTGCGGCGGCCAGAACCGCAGCGGAGGTGCGCGGTGCCTTGCCCAGAGCCAAGGTGGAGCCGGCGCCTACCTTAGCGCCGCCAATAGCGCGGGTAACCAGTTCCGGGTCATTGGGAATATAGCCCTGGTACTCAGAAGGAACGGCCTTGCGCACGCTCTTGAGGAAACCTTCGGTTTCCTTTACATGCTCGGACGCGTTGCGCAGGTTGTCTACGCCTTCCCATACAAATACAGATGCCAGCATGGGGCGGGCAAGCTTGCGAATCATAGTCCTTAAAGCTCCTTAGCTCGTTGTTTTAGACCTATCGTGTGCTAGACCATTGTACGCGGAAATTGGCCACTGGATCACCAGCGGCGCTCCCACCAGTCTTCCAGCTTGGGGCGCTCCTCGCCCAAGGTAGTGGACTTGCCGTGACCGGGGCGCACGATCGTATTGTCCGGGAACTCATCAAAGATGCGCGCGGTGACGTCCTTATACAGGCGTACGAAGTCACCTTCAGAGGTGGTCTTGCCCAAGCCGCCCGGGAAGAGTGAATCGCCCACGAAAAGATTAATTACGCCATCGATGTTTGTAACTAGTGCGGCGCCGCCTGGGGTGTGGCCGCGCAAGATGATGATGGGGAGGTCGAGGCCCGCGAACTTGATGGAGTCGCCTTCGCGGAGCTCAACGTCTACCTCGGCTGGGATAGCCGGAGAATCAAGGAAGGACGCGTAGTGGATAGCGCCGGTCTCAGAGAGAACCTCTTTGAGTGCGCGTACGTGGTCCCAGTGGCGGTGGGTGGTTAGTACCGCGGTGATTTTAACGCCGGCCTTCTGGGCCATGTCGAGGAGTGCGGGGGCGTCATCGGCGGCGTCGACAAGCAAGCCTTCTTCGCCCGCCTGCAAAAGGTAGCAGTTATTGTCCATCTCGGACACAGAAATCTGATGTAACTGAAGCTCGTTAGTCATGTGTCCCAGCCTACGGGTACATTCGAGGGAAGATTGCAATCCCTAGTACTGGAGGTCTGAGCACAGTGGCTGATCGTTTGGTGGTGCGCGGTGCCCGCGAGCACAACCTCAAGGGCGTGGATATCGATATCCCTCGCGATAAAATGGTTGTTTTTACTGGTCTTTCCGGATCTGGTAAATCTTCGCTGGCTTTTGACACCATCTTCGCAGAAGGCCAGCGCCGCTACGTAGAATCCTTGAGTTCTTATGCCCGCATGTTTTTGGGGCAGATGGACAAGCCTAATGTGGAGTTTATTGACGGTCTGTCACCCGCAGTGTCTATCGATCAAAAGTCCACCAACCATAATCCGCGTTCTACGGTGGGCACGATTACGGAGATCTATGATTACCTGCGTTTGCTCTTCTCCCGTGCCGGAACGCCACACTGCCCAAAGTGTGATGCCGTAATCGAGCGCCAAACGCCACAGCAAATCGTCGATGCCGTGCTGGCGCTGGAAGAGAAACTGAAGTTTCAGGTGCTCGCACCGGTGGTGCGCAAGCGCAAAGGCGAGTTTGTTGATCTCTTCCAGGATTTGTCCGCTCAGGGCTATTCCCGCGTCCGAGTGGACGGGGAGACCTATCAGCTAAGCGATCCGCCCAAGTTGAAGAAGCAGATCAAGCACAATATTGAGGTAGTGGTTGATCGCCTGCAGGTAAAGGCCTCGCAAAAGCAACGCTTAACGGATTCGGTGGAAACAGCGCTGCGCTTGGCAGATGGTCTAGTCACCATTGAGTTCGTGGATAGGGAAGAACTCACCCATACCTATTCGGAGAAGGCGGCCTGTCCGAATGGCCACACGTTGACCATTGAAGAATACGAGCCCCGTGCCTTTTCCTTCAATGCTCCGTTTGGCTCCTGCCCGGTGTGTGATGGCCTGGGTACCAAATTGGAAGTTGATGTTGATCTGCTCATTCCGGATCCAGATGCTCCAGCTGTAGATGCCATTCAACCGTGGCACTCCAGCCCCAATTCCCGCTACTTTGTCAAGCTAGTAGAGGGTTTAGGCAAGGCTATGGGGTTTGACCCCAAAACTCCGGTGAGTGAATTAACCGAGGAACAGCGCCACGCGCTGATCTATGGCACCGATGAGGAAGTCCAGGTTCGATATAAGAACCGTTACGGGCGCCAGCGTAATTGGACCGCCCCATTTGAAGGCGCTACCGGGTTTATTCACCGCAAGCTGGAAACTACCGATTCTCAATCCCAAAAGGATCGCCTGCTGCAATATACCCGCCGCGTGCCATGTAGCACCTGTAAGGGCACCCGGCTGAAGCCGGAGATCTTGGCCGTCCGCTTGGCCTCCACGACTCACGGTGAGCAGTCCATTGCCGGGCTTTGTGCGCTCTCTATTGAAGACGCCTCTGAGTTCCTAGACTCCCTGGTGCTGGGGCACCGTGAGGAAATCATTGCCGGGGCAGTGCTTAAGGAGACTCAAGCCCGCCTGCGTTTCCTCCTGGACGTCGGTTTGAATTACCTCACGCTCGATCGCGGCGCGTCTACGCTTTCCGGCGGTGAGGCGCAACGTATCCGTCTGGCTACTCAGATTGGCTCCGGCTTGGCCGGAGTCCTCTATGTACTCGATGAGCCATCCATTGGTTTGCACCAGCGCGATAACCAGCGGCTTATCAAGACCCTGCAACGCCTGCGTGATATTGGAAACACCCTCATCGTGGTCGAACATGATGAGGACACCATCCGGGAATCAGATTGGCTCGTCGATGTGGGCCCTCGTGCGGGCGAATATGGCGGCGAAGTGGTCTACCAAGGTGAACCAGCCGGAATCGAACAGGTAGAAGAGTCCCTCACCGGCCAGTACCTTTCCGGCAAAAAGGCGCTTGCCGTACCGGACCACCGCCGGGAGATCGATAAGGACCGCACCCTGAAGGTAGTGGGTGCGCGGGAGAATAATCTCAAGGGCATCAACGTGGAAATCCCGCTGGGAGTCCTAGTATGCATTACTGGTGTGTCTGGCTCGGGTAAATCCACCGTGGTCAATGAGATTTTGGCTAAGACTTTGGCCAATAAACTTAACCGCGCCCGCCAGGTTCCCGGCCGTGCCAAGCGCGTCGAAGGTGTGGAGCACCTAGATAAGCTGGTGCAAGTTGACCAAAGTCCGATTGGCCGTACCCCGCGTTCTAACCCGGCGACCTACACGGGTGTCTTTGACAAAATCCGTAACCTTTTTGCCGAAACCCAGGAAGCAAAAGTCCGCGGCTACAAGGCTGGACGCTTCTCCTTTAATGTCAAGGGCGGGCGCTGTGAGGCGTGCCAGGGCGATGGCACCATCAAGATCGAGATGAATTTCCTTCCAGATGTTTATGTGCCGTGTGAGGTGTGTGAAGGAGCACGCTATAACCGCGAAACCTTGGAGGTGCACTACAAGGGCAAAAACATTGCCGAGGTTCTAGACATGCCAATCTCTGAGGCAGCGGACTTCTTTGAACCCATCAACTCCATTCACCGCTACCTTGCCACGCTTGTCGACGTCGGCTTGGGTTATGTACGCCTCGGCCAAGCTGCTACTACGCTTTCCGGCGGCGAGGCGCAGCGCGTCAAGCTAGCTTCCGAGCTGCAAAAGCGTACCAACGGTAGGACGATTTACATTCTGGATGAGCCGACTACTGGACTGCACTTTGAGGATATTCGCAAGCTGATGCTGGTTATCCAAGGCTTGGTGGACAAGGGTAATTCGGTGCTTGTTATTGAACATAACCTTGATGTCATCAAGGCAGCGGACTGGATTGTTGATATGGGCCCGGAAGGCGGTGCGGGCGGCGGTACCGTTGTGGCGCAGGGAACCCCTGAAGACGTTGCGCAAGTAGATGGCTCCTATACCGGTGGCTACCTAAAGGGCATGTTGAAGTAGGGCAAAGCGTGAAAAATATCCGCCTTGTAGTTAGCCTGCTCGCAGCTCTCGGTCTGTGTACCATGAGTGCCTGCTCTAGCGACCCCAAGATAGAAGATGCCCCAGTGTCAACGACTACCTCTGCGGTGCCGGATCCAGCTGAGGTGCGTGCTCAGCTTGACCGTGCGGTGGACAAAACCGCAAAGAAGTATCATGCAAAGGTAGGGGTCGCCATTTCCGCAGGTGAAGACACTTTTGCGGCGGGCGATAAAGGTGAGGGGCCAGTGTGGTCCACCATCAAGGTGCCCATCGCCATTGCGGCGCTCAAAGACGGTGCGGATAAAAGCTTGGTGGACTTGGCTATCAAGGAATCTGATAATGATGCCGCTTTTGCCTTGTGGTCGCAGGTGCAATGGCGCGAGGGCTCGGCAGAAAATGCGGTCAAAGCTTTACTCGACGACTACGGATCACACGCAGATATTCATGACTCCGCTTTTGGATATTCCACCTGGGAGTTAAAGGACCAAGCAGTATTTGGCGCTGAACTGCCGTGCATTCCAGAAGCGGACTACGTCCACAAGGTGCTCAAAGACATTGTGTCCTGGCAAAGGGTAGGTCTGTCTGCGCAGCCGCGAACCCGTGCGAAAAGTGGTTGGGGTCTGGATGAGGAAGAAAACGAGTACACCTACCGTCAGTTTGGAGTTCATGAGGTGGATGGAAAGCGCGTGGGAGTAGCGCTATCTGTCGTGATGGACGGGGAGGACTACGCCGATGCCGAACCAGCGGTTAAGTACCTCGCCCATCAGCTGGTAGATATCGTGGATACTGGGGTAGATGCAGGGGACATTAAAGCAGTCGCCCATTGTAAAACCCGCTAGGAACGTAGCAATTTGGTAGGAGGGGGAGGAGCTGCTAGTGTCAAAGGCACTACCGCCCATGACGCCTTGTCGAGGTTCGTGGGTCACAAGCGGAGTTTCTCCCACCCGATGCCGCGAACACGCTTCGTAGGATAAAGGTAAAGGTAACCAAGCATTCATGCTTGGCACTGTGAGAACTCCCGGCTGTCTATGGCAGACCGGGTTTGCTTCGTTTGTGGTCCCGGTAGGTGAACTACTTACTCATACACCCCCTAATCGAGGAGAACCACAATCAGCGCTGAAGCTCGCATCAATGAGCGTATCCGAGTACCCGAGGTCCGTTTGGTAGGCCCCGGTGGTGAACAGGTGGGCATCGTCCGTACCGATGATGCTCGCAAGCTTGCATACGAGGCTGACCTTGACCTAGTCGAGGTAGCTCCGAAGGCAAAGCCCCCAGTGGCCAAGATCATGGACTACGGCAAGTTCAAGTACGAGCAGGCTCAGAAGGCTCGCGAGGCCCGTAAGAACCAGCAGCAAACCGTGGTGAAGGAACAGAAGTTCCGTCCAAAGATCGATGATCACGATTATGAGACCAAAAAGGGTAACGTAGTCCGCTTCCTCGAGAAGGGATCCAAGGTCAAGGTGACCATCATGTTCCGCGGTCGTGAGCAATCGCGCCCGGAGCTCGGTTTCCGCCTCTTGGAGCGTTTGGCTGATGACGTTGCCGAAGTTGGCGTCGTTGAGTCGCGCCCCAAGCAGGATGGTCGCAATATGACCATGGTCTTGGGTCCGGTTCGCAAGGGCAAGAAGTAGACCAGATTCCACGTAGGATTTAAGGACTTAATACTCATGAAGCAGAAGACCCACAAGGGCACCGCCAAGCGTATCAAGGTGACCGGTTCCGGCAAGCTGCGCCGTGAGCAGGCTGGCCGCCGCCACCTGCTGGAAGGCAAGCCGTCCAAGCGTACCCGCCGCCTGAAGGGCACCGAGGCAGTCGCAAAGCCTGACACCAAGCGCGTAAAGCGTCTGCTCGGCCGCGCTTAGTAGCGCCGAATCAACCCACATCCGCCATCACAATCTGAATTAAGGAAGTATCACTGTGGCACGAGTAAAGCGCTCAGTTAACGCCAAGAAGAAGCGTCGCGCGATTCTGAAGTCCGCTAAGGGCTACCGCGGCCAGCGTTCCCGCCTGTACCGTAAGGCGAAGGAGCAGTGGCTGCACTCCATGACTTACGCTTATCGCGATCGCCGCGCCCGTAAGTCTGAGTTCCGTAAGCTGTGGATCCAGCGCATCAACGCTGCTGCCCGCATGAACGACATCACCTACAACCGCCTCATCCACGGCCTGCGCCTGGCTGAGATCGAGGTTGACCGCAAGATCCTCGCTGAGCTTGCTGTTAATGACTTCGAGGCATTCTCCGCACTGTGCGAGGCTGCCAAGGCTGCTCTGCCTGAGGACGTAAACGCTCCTAAGGCTGCCTAATCATTAGAGCTTTCGTGCCCGCATTCTCCGGCCTTGTTAACCGGGGTATGCGGGCATTTTGGTTTTCGTTACCTTTGTTTAACTAGGGTGCTCGGCCTCACATGCTAGATTTATCCCAGACCCCGTGAAAGCCGAGACCCAGGAGAACATTTCCTATGACGAATCCAAACGGAGACTACCAACCTGATAATGGCGAGTACTCTGGCCCGTCCGATTACAATAACCATGGTCAGCAGTACAACCCTTATAACCAGCAAGCTAACTACCAGCCGCAGTATGGCCAAGGCTATGCACCGCAACCCAACATGGGTGCTTACCCGGTGCAGCAACAGTATGTGGCTCCGGGCCAGCAGAAGTCGTGGATCGCCACCTTGCTATTGTGCTTTTTCCTAGGCTCTTTCGGCGCACACAACTTCTACACTGGCCGTACGACTTTCGGCGTGTCACAGTTGGTGCTCAATATCTTGGGCTGGGCTACCTTCTGGTTCTTGCTCGGATTCGCCTTCTGGGCCATCCTCGGTCTTTGGGTGTTTATTGAGTTCATCATGATCATCGCCGGTGCCGGTGATTACGACAAGGACGCCCGCGGCGTCCCCCTCGCTAAGTAGAACTTACCTGTGCGATCCTGTTGCCGTGCGGCAACAGGAATTTTCGTTCTTATAAGGGACTCAGGGGTGAGTCTGAGAAGAAGGAATTGGCAGGTAGGGTAGTAGCCATGAATTTGGATTTTGACTCTGCCTTTACTGAACGCACTCCGCGCATTGTTAACGCAGCCAAGCTGCACCGTGCGGCTAACCGGAAGAAGGCGAAGCAATTCCTCATTGAGGGAGAGAATGCGGTAGACGCGGCGGTATCTACCGGCGCTGCAGTCGACGTTTTTGTTACTGAGAAGGCGGCAGATCGTTTTGGTGACATCATCACTGCATGCGGTTACATGGGAGTGTACGTCCATCCCATCACCGATAAGGCGGCTAAGCATCTTTCCGATACAGCCACGACTACGGGGCTCTTTGCGCTTTGCAATCCGGTGCGCTGGTCCGCGGGCAAAATCCTGAACGGCAAACCAAGCCTCGTTTCCGTTCCCGTGCTGACTTCTGAGCCGGGCAATGCCGGCACCTTGATTAGAACCTCGGATGCAATGGGCGCCGATGGTGTCATCTTCGCAGGTGAGACCGTTGATCCCCTCAGCTGCAAAGTAGCGCGCGCTTCGGCCGGCTCGCTGTTTCACGTACCTGTAGCGCGGGACCCCAATATTAAAGACGTGTTGGGTCAGCTGCGTAAGTCGGGCATGCAGATTGTGGCAACTGCTGCCGACGGTGAAGTGGACCTAGCGGAGGCAGGCTTGTCTCAGCCAACAGCGTGGCTATTTGGCAATGAGGCACACGGGCTCGGCGAGCTGCTGGAGGAAGCAGACATGCGGGTGCGGATTCCACTGCGTGGACGCGCAGAATCTCTTAACCTCGCAACTGCCGCAAGCATTTGTCTTTATGAGTCGGCTAAGGCGCAAGCGGATAACTAGTGTGACCCGAATGAAAAGGGGGTCCCTGGCGCGGTCGCGCTAGCCGCAACAGAGTAAGATTGCACGCGTTAGTTTTCGCGCGAGAAGAAGGTACGAAATACGTGTCCGATACACCGCAGATCGAATTGACCGAAGAGGCTCTTGGGGCCGCGGCCGATAAGGCTATCGCAGCCTTCGACGCAGCCGAAACACTTGATGAGTTGGCTGCTGCCCGCCGTGAACACCTAGGAGACGGCGGCTATATTCCGCAGGCTCGCCAATCGCTGGGGCAGCTGCCCAAGGACCAGCGCAAAAGCGCCGGCAAGGCCGTCAACATGGCCCGCGGCAAGATGGAAAAGCGCTTTGCTCAGGTTAAGGATGTCTTGGAACAGCAAGCTCGCGAGGAGCAGTTGCGAGCCGAGACCGTAGATGTCACGATTCCTACCACCCGCACCCAGACCGGTGCCCTTCACCCGATTACCGCGTTGTCTGAGCGCATCGCTGATATTTTCGTCGGCATGGGATGGGAAATTGCGGACGGCCCAGAAATCGAGGCAGAGTACTTTAACTTCGATGCTCTGAACTTCAAGCCGGACCACCCAGCACGTACCTTGCAGGATACGTTCCACGTCTCGGGCGAGGGTTCTAGGCAGGTGCTGCGTACCCATACCTCCCCGGTACAGGTGCGCACCATGTTGGAGCGCGACGTGCCGCTTTATATTGCCTGCCCGGGGCGCGTATTCCGCACAGATGAGCTGGATGCCACCCATACCCCGGTTTTCCACCAGGTAGAAGGATTGGCCGTTGATAAAGGCCTGACCATGGCTCACCTGCGCGGCACACTAGAGCACTTGGCCAAAGTACTCTTTGGGCCGGAAACTACTACGCGTATGCGCGTGAACTACTTCCCATTTACTGAGCCCTCGGCCGAGGTCGATGTGTGGTTCCCCAATAAAAAGGGCGGCGCTGGCTGGATCGAGTGGGGCGGCTGCGGCATGGTCAACCCCAATGTTCTTCGCGCCGTAGGCGTAGATCCAGAGGAATACACGGGCTTTGCCTTTGGCATGGGCCTTGAACGCACACTGCAGTTCCGCAATGGATTGACCGATATGCGCGATATGGTCGAAGGCGATGTTCGCTTTACTCTACCGTTCGGCGTACAGGCCTAAACCCAGAAAGGATAGACACACTAATGCTTATTTCCCAAGACTGGGTTACCCGCATCCTCGGTGCTAAGAACCCCGGTTGGAGCGTTTCCGCTGCCGATATGGATTCTGGATTCGTGCGCGTAGGTTTTGAGACCGAGGGATACGCCGCTGTTCCAGAGAGCACGGGGCAGCTGGTTATTGGCCAGGTCGTAGAGATTGAAGAGCTCACTCAGTTTAAAAAGCCCATTCGCTACTGCCAGGTGAATGTAGGCCAGGCTAATGGCACAGGCGAACTGCAAGGCATCATTTGTGGCGCTCGCAATTTTCGCCTGAATGACTATGTTGTCGTTGCGCTTCCCGGCTCGGAGCTTCCTGGTGGCTTCAAGATCGCGGCACGCGAGACCTACGATCACATTTCAAACGGCATGATGTGTTCCGGCGCTGAACTCGGCTTGGGCGCGCAAGCCAACGGCATCATCGTCTTAGGCGATGAAGTCGCCGATAAAGTGGGCGAGGATGCGCGCTCGATTATCGGCTTGCACGATACCGACTTTGACGTAAACATCACCCCAGATCGTGGTTATGCACTTTCCGCACGCGGTTTGAGCCGCGAGATTGCCTCCGCTTTTGATCTGGAGTTTGCCGATATTGCCCAGGATCCTTCCGCGGCTGGCATAGATACCTCCGCTGTGCCGGAGGCGCAGGGCTCGCTTATCGACGTCACTGTGGCCCCCGAAACCAAGGCACAGCGCTTTGGCCTCCGCAAGGTCAGCGGCATTGACCCGCAGGCACGCACCCCGTTTTGGCTGGAACGCGAGCTAATGCTCTGCGGCCAACGCAGCGTGAATCTGCCTACGGACATTACTAATTATGTGATGTTGCTTTTGGGCGCACCAATGCATGCCTTTGACGCCAACGTGATTCAGGGGAACCTCGTTGTCCGTAACGCAGCGGAGGGGGAGAAGTTTGAGACTCTGGATCATGTAAAGCGAGAACTTTCTGCAGAAGACGTGGTCATCTGTGATGACAATGGCATCCAGTCCTTGGCCGGCGTGATGGGCGGGACTACCTCTGAAATCTCGGCGGAGACCACAGACGTTGTCTTCGAATCTGCTATTTGGGATCCGATTACCGTCGCGCGTACCTCTCGCCGCCATAAGTTGTCTTCCGAATCCTCTCGCCGGTTTGAGCGCGGCGTAGATCCGGCGATCGTAGAGGTCGCCCTAGACACCGCATGTGCGCTGCTCCAGCAGCTAGCAGGCGGCACCATTGAAAAGGGTCGTACGCTTATCGGGGACGTCGCCAAGCGCGAGCCCATTGCTCTGCGCACCGCAAAAGCCAGTGAATATGCCGGCGTTGACTACTCCCGTGAGACCGTTATTTCCCGTCTTGAAGAAGTCGGCTGCACCGTCGGGGATGAAGGTGAGCAACTGCAGGTAACACCAGCAACCTGGCGCACCGATATTGCAATGGATGTTGACCTCGTCGAGGAGATTCTGCGCCTTGAGGGCTTGGAGGATATTCCTGCCGTGCTGCCTACCCCGGCCGGCGGCCGCGGGCTAACCCCGGCGCAGAAGCGTCGTCGGGCTATCGGACATGGTCTTGCCTATGCCGGCTATGCCGAGGTATTGCCTGCACCGTTCGTGGCTAATAATACGTTTGATGTGTGGGGCCTCGACAAGGATGATGCTCGCCGCCGCACCGTAGAAGTGCAAAATCCGCTTGAGGCGGATAAGGCCATCTTGTCTACGACGCTGTTGCCGAACATGTTGGAGGCCATCGCCCGCAATGTGGCTCGTGGCCGCAGCGATCTCGCCCTGTATGGGCTGCAGCAGGTGGCGTTCAAGCGCGCTGCGGCATCCCCTATGCCTTCCGTAGAACAGCGACCTTCTGCAGAGGTGGTTTCTCAGCTCCTTGATACCCTGCCTGAGCAGCCGCTTCACGTTGCTACGGTGGCTACGGGCAATATTGAGCATGAAGGACCGTGGGGCGAGGGCCGTGCATATAGCTACGCCGATGCTATCGAATCCGCCCGTCAGGTCGCCCGCGCCGCTGGTGTGAATATTGAGCTGGAGGCAGCACAGGTTCTGCCGTGGCATCCTGGCCGCTGTGCAGCCGTGAAGGTGGCTGGCACCGACGTAGTACTGGGCCATGCTGGTGAGCTGCACCCGCAGGTCTTGGAGGCCCTGAACCTACCTGCGCGCACGTGCGCTATGGAGCTGGACATTAGCGCCATGCCGTTGGAAGAAAAGTTCCCCGCACCGGTGTTGTCCTCGTTCCCCGCATTGCACCAAGACATTGCCTTGGTAGTGGATGAAGACGTACCCGCCGAGCGTGTGCGCGCCATCGTGGAAGAGGGAGCAGGAGAGCTCATCGAGTCCGTCGAACTCTTCGATATTTTCCGTGGTGAGCAGCTAGGAGATGGCAAGAAGTCCTTGGCCTTCCAGCTTCTATTCCGCGCCGCGGACCGCACGTTGACGGATGACGAAGTCAACGAGCACCGCATGGCGGCGGCGGAATTGGCTAAGCAGCGCCTGGGCGCAGAAATGCGCGCGTAGTTAAACCCTGCTCAGGGGGCGGTGAGATTTAACTCACTTCCCCCTTTTTCATACATTATTTTCATTACTCGACGTTCATTTACCTGCGGAATCGGACAATCTGACTGAATAACATACGGTTGGGTGTATTTATTGCTATAGTCCCTTCTATGACGATTTCAGTAGCAATAGCAGGTGCGACCGGGTACGCGGGAAGCGAAATCCTTCGCCTGCTGCTGTCGCACCCGGCGTATCTTGGCGGCGAACTACGCATTGGGGCGCTAACTGCCTATTCCACCGCAGGGAAGAAGGTCGCTGAGCTTATGCCGCACCTCCCGCAGCTGGCAGACCGTGCCATTGTGGGCACGACCGCTGAAAATCTTCGCGGGCACGACATTGTATTTTTGGGCCTTCCACACGGTCATTCTGCGGCGATTGCTCAGCACGTGGGGCCGCAGACCACAGTGATCGATTGTGCGGCCGATTTTCGCCTTCGCAATAAGAAGGACTGGGACGCCTTTTATGGCGGAGAGTACGCCGGGCATTGGCCTTATGGAATCCCCGAGATTCCAGGCAATAGGGAAGTGCTGCGCGATGCCAACCGGGTAGCTGTGCCGGGGTGTTTTCCCACGGCGGTAACCCTCGCAGGTTTGCCGACAGTTGCCCACGAACTCGTTGAGCCGAGCCTCTCGGTGATTGCTATTACCGGTGTTTCCGGAGCCGGGAAGAAGGCCTCCGTGGCGCAACTCGGCGCGGAAACTATGGGAAACCTGAAGGCATATAAGCCCGGCGGCACGCACCGACATACCCCGGAAATCGTGCAAAATCTGCAGCCGTTTGCGCAGGAAAAGCTTGACGTCAGCTTCACTCCGGTTCTAGCTCCCTTAACCCGAGGCATCTTGGCGACCATAACGGCGGGGATGAAAGAGGGCGTCGGCAAGCGGGAAGTAGAGACTGCATTCGGTGAGTTTTATGCCCAAGAGCCCTTCTGTCACGTGCTTCCCGCCGGTCAGCAGCCCGAGACCCAAAACGTTGTAGGTACCAATATGGTTCACCTCCAAGCCCATGTGGATGAACGCGCCCGACGCCTCGTGGTTACCGCAGCACTGGACAACCTGTGCAAAGGAACAGCCGGCGCCGCCGTGCAATGTATGAACCTAATACTCGGCTGGGATGAAACTTTGGGCTTGCCGCAAGCGGCCGTGGCCCCATAAAAACTAGGAGAAAATTATGAATGCAGCAGGAATTACTGGCCCGGCCGGCTTTAGCGCCGGCGCTACCACAGCGGGGATTAAACCCTCAGGCAAACCCGATATGGCATTAGTTGTCAATAATGGACCACGCTTTGATGCGGCGGCGGTATTTACCCGTAATCGTGTTGTGGCCTCGCCGGTGAAACTCTCCCGCAAGGCGGTGGCCGATGGCCAGCTTGCCGCTATTGTCTTTAACTCTGGAAACGCCAATGCGTGCAATGGCCCGCGGGGCGATGCGGATGCCTCCGCGCTGGTAGCCGAGGTTGCCCACTCCTTGTCCCTTCCAGAAGGAAATATTGCCGCCTGTTCGACCGGGCTTATAGGCGAGCCTTTGCCTATGGAAAAAGCGTTGGCTGGTGCAGGCGCTGTGGCGAAGGCCCTAGGCGGCAGCGCGGACCATGCTCACGCAGCGGCCGAGGCTATTTTGACCACCGATACCGTAACTAAGGAAGCCGCCTATGTTGGGGCCGGCTGGTCCGTTGGGGCCATGGGCAAGGGGGTGGGCATGATGGCCCCCTCGCTGGCGACGATGTTGGTGTGCCTTACTACCGACGCCGCCGCAAGCGCCGCTGCCCTCCAGAGTGCCCTGGACAAGGCCGTGTCGCAGACCTTCAACACCCTCGACGTGGATGGATCAACTTCTACTAATGACACGGTGATCCTCATGGCCTCTGGGGCCTCGGGTGTTTCGCCCAGCCAAGAAGAATTTGAAACGGCGGTGCTGGCGGTTTGCTCAGACATTGCGGAGCAATTGCAAGCAGATGCAGAAGGTGTAACCAAGCGCGTCAAGATCACTGTGGAAGGCACTGCCACCGACTATCAGGCCCTCAACGCCGCGCGCACCTTGGGCCGCGACAACCTGTTCAAGTGCGCCATGTTCGGCTCTGATCCGAACTGGGGGCGCGTCCTTGCGGCGGTGGGGATGGCAGATGCAGAAATGGACCCGGAAAATATCTCGGTCTATTTCAATGGCCAGCCGGTGTGTCGTGCCTCGACGGGTGTACCCGGCGCGCGCGAGGTGGACCTTAGCGGGACTGATATCGATGTCTACGTGGACCTTGGAACGGGAGGTACTGGGTCTGCGTTCGTGCGGACCACGGATCTCTCTCACGCCTACGTGGAAATCAATTCGGCGTATAGCTCCTAGGGAGGAGATGAAAATGTTTAGTGGGCTTAGTGATCAAGAGCGCGCCACCGTCCTAGCGGATGCCCTCCCGTGGCTCCAACATTATCGGGACACCATCGTAGTGGTGAAATACGGCGGCAATGCCATGGTGGACGAAGAACTTAAAGCTGCCTTTGCTGCGGACATGGTCTTTTTGCGCACCGTGGGCGTTAAGCCGGTGGTGGTGCATGGTGGTGGGCCACAGATCAACTCCATGCTCCACAAGCTTGGTATAGAAGGGGAGTTTCGAGGCGGCTTTCGCGTGACCTCTCCGGAGATCGTGGAAGTAGTTCGCATGGTGCTTTTTGGGCAGGTAGGTCGCGGATTAGTCAACCTCATCAATTCGCACGGCCCATATGCGGTGGGGACCTCTGGCGAAGACGCGGGACTATTTCGGGCCACCAAAAGGTTGGTGGAAGTCGATGGAAAACCTACCGATATTGGGATGGTCGGAGACATCGTAGAGGTCAATCCCACGGCCGTGATGGACATTATCGACGCTGGGCGCATCCCAGTGGTCTCGACCATCGCACCGGGAGAGGACGGCGCAATTTATAACATCAATGCCGATAGCGCGGCTGGGGCTTTGGCTAGCGCAATCGGGGCAGAGCGTTTGGTCATTCTCACCAATGTGGAAGGCCTATACACTGACTGGCCAAACCGCGAATCCCTCGTGTCCAAGATCGAACGTGGTCAACTTTCCAGGCTTCTTCCCCGACTGGACTCTGGCATGATTCCCAAGATGGAATCTTGCCTCAAGGCAGTAGAAGGCGGGGTATCGGCCGCGCACGTTATCGACGGCCGGATTGGCCACTCGGTGCTGCTAGAGCTTTTAACCCCGGGTGGAGTCGGAACCATGGTGCTGCCAGATGATTATAAGCAACACGACTACCCCGAAGGGACCATCTTCAGGAAGGATGATGCAGCATGAACAAGCCACAGAGCTTGACACAGCGGTGGTCGGAGACGGTCGTTGATACCTATGGCACACCGTCCATAGGTCTCGTCTCCGGCCAAGGGGCGACGCTTAACGATGAGCACGGTAAGTCCTATATTGATCTACTAGCAGGCATTGCGGTTAATTCCTTGGGATACGGCAATGAGCACGTAGCACAGGCGGTATCCCACCAGGCGCGCACTTTGGCGCATACCTCGAACCTCTTCGCCACTCAGCCAGTGCTGGATGCGGGAGCGAAGCTGATTGAGCGGGTGGGAGACGATAGCGCCCGAGTGTTCTTCTGTAACTCTGGCGCCGAAGCCAATGAGGCTGCATTTAAGCTTGCTCGCCTGACCGGGCGCCGGCGAATCCTCGCTGCCGAGCACGGCTTTCATGGACGAACCATGGGGGCACTGGCCTTGACCGGTCAGCCCGATAAACAGCGCTCTTTCCGCCCGTTGCCGGGAGGAGTGGAGTTCTATCCGTTCGGGGATGTGGAGTATCTGCGTCAGCTGGTGGAACAAGATCCCCAGGACACTGCGGCCATAATCCTGGAACCTATTCAGGGAGAAACTGGCGTCATTCCGGCCCCTGCGGGGTTCATGAAAGAGGTCAGCGAGCTGTGCGATGAATACGGAGTCCTATTAATCGTTGACGAGGTACAAACAGGCGTAGGCCGTACCGGGACGTTCTTTGCCCACGAGGTAGAAGGAATTCAACCGGACGTTATCACTATGGCGAAGGGCTTAGGTGCCGGACTACCCATCGGCGCAACGATTACCCGAGGGCGTGCCAAGGGTCTTTTTGGGCCCGGCTCTCATGGCACCACCTTTGGCGGGAACCCCGTGGCGTGCGCTGCGGCAAACGTAGTTCTTGACACCGTAGATGCGGAATTGCTCGCAGAGGTGACCCGCAAGGGGGACTATGTGCGGCAGAAATGTGAAAAATTTTCAATTGTAGATCGTGTGCGCGGCCGAGGTCTTATGCTGGGCCTTGTATTAAGCACACCGGTGGCTAAGCAGGCCGTGCGGGACGGGCTCGCACACGGGCTTATTCTCAACGCTCCCAACGAGAATGTTCTTCGACTAACCCCACCTTTGGTCATTTCCCAGCATGAACTCGACACAGCACTATCAACTCTCGGAACCATATTGGAGGAACTGGCATGAGCTTGCGGCACTTCCTAGCTGACGATGATCTCAGCCCACAAGAACAAGCGACGGTTTTAGATTTAGCTGAAAAGCTAAAGAAGGAGCCCTTTGCAGAGCGCCCCTTAGAAGGCCCCAAGACCGTGGCGGTTCTCTTTGATAAAACGTCTACGCGCACCCGCTTTTCCTTTGAAACCGCGGTAGCGAATATGGGCGGCAGGGGTATTACCGTCGACACTTCTACAACCCAGATGGGCAAGGGGGAATCTTTTCAAGATACGGCGGCGGTGCTTTCAAGGTACGTGGAGGCCATTGTGTGGCGTACGTTTGAGCACGACAATCTGCTCCAGATGGCAGAGACTGCTACCGTACCTTTGATTAATGCGCTTTCTGATGACCTACATCCCTGCCAGATCCTGGCTGATTTGCTGACCTGTCGCGAGAATCTAGGTGATCTGCCGGGTAAAAAGGCCGTCTACCTAGGCGATGGCGATAATAATATGGCCAACTCGTACATGATCGGTTTTGCCACGGCCGGTATGGACGTCTCCATCATTGCGCCAGAGGGATTTCAGCCTCGCCAGGAATTCATTGACCGCGCGCGTCAGCGGGGCAATATCACCATTACTGATGATGTCAATGAAGTAGAAGGCGCAGACGTCGTGATTACGGATACCTGGGTTTCTATGGGACAGGAAAATGATGGTCGTGATAGGCACACGCCGTTCCTGCCTTATCAGGTTGACTCGACCATAATGAGCAAAGCACATAAGGATGCAATATTCTTACATTGTTTGCCGGCGTACCGTGGAAACGAGGTCACGACTGAGGTGATCGATGGTCCGCAGTCGCGAGTCTTCGATGAAGCGGAAAATCGCCTGCATGCGCAGAAGGCGCTTCTCGTCTGGTTGCTCGAAGTAAATAAGGAGATCAACTAAGTAATGAACACCCCGACCACCCGCAATGCTCGGCAGGCCAAGATTCTAGAGATTTTGGACCGCAATCGCGTCACCAGCCAGGTGCAGCTATCCGAGCTGCTTCTCGCAGACGGCATTGACATCACGCAGGCCACTTTGTCCCGTGACTTGGATGAGTTGGGAGCGAAGAAGGTAAAGCGTGATGGCGGCCGTTCCTATTACATGGTCGGCGGTGAGCTGGAGCAATTTGAAGATCAGGTGGGAGGGCCCCGCGAAAAGCTGCGACGCATGCTCGATGAATTGGTGGTATCCCATGATTCTTCCGGCAATATTGCGATGCTGCGCACGCCAGCGGGCGCGGCCCAGTACCTGGCTAGTTTTATTGACAGGGTAGGGCTGCACGATGTCATTGGTTGTATCGCCGGTGATGACACCATTTTCGTCTTGGCGCGCGAGGGTGTCACAGGCGCAGATTTGGCCGTGACGCTTACCACGCGGAATCTTTAGACGGTGGGAGTGGAAATTCTTACCACCGTCGTATATTATGTACTTAAATGAATTGTTTCCAATAGATCGAGGAGATTTACCATGTCCGCACGCGTAGTCTTGGCCTACTCCGGTGGCCTTGATACTTCTGTTGCTATTCCGTATCTGGCAAAAATGACCGGCGGCGATGTTGTTGCCGTTTCCCTGGACTTGGGTCAAGGTGGCGAGGATATGGAATCGGTGCGCCAGCGTGCACTTGACTGCGGTGCCGTAGAGTCCATCGTTATCGATGCCAAGGATGAGTTCGCAGAGGAGTACTGCGTTCCCACCATTCAGGCAAACGGCATGTATATGAAGCAATACCCGCTGGTATCGGCCATTTCCCGTCCGCTCATTACCAAGCACCTTGTTAAGGCTGCCCAGGAATTTGGCGGCACCCACGTCTCCCACGGCTGCACCGGCAAGGGCAATGACCAGGTACGCTTTGAGGTTTCTTTCCGTGCCCAGGATCCTTCTCTCGAAATTATCGCTCCTGCACGTGATTATGCGTGGACCCGCGATAAGGCCATCGCCTTTGCGGAGGAGATCAACCTGCCAATTGAGCAGTCCGCCTCCTCGCCATTTTCTATCGACCAGAATCTGTGGGGCCGCGCCGTCGAAACTGGATTCCTAGAGGATCTGTGGAATCCACCGACAAAGGACCTATACGCCTACACCGAGGACCCGGGTCTGGGCAATGCCCCGGATGAAATTATCCTCTCCTTTGAAAAGGGCATCCCCGTGGCGGTAGATGGCCAAAAGATGTCCCCGCTGCAGATCATTGAAGAGGTCAACCGCCGCGCAGGTGCACAGGGTATTGGTCGCCTAGATATGGTCGAGGACCGTTTGGTGGGCATTAAGTCCCGTGAGGTCTACGAAGCTCCGGGTGCAATGGTCCTTATCCAAGCGCACGAAGCGCTAGAGGATGTCACTGTGGAGCGCGAGTTGGCTCGCTACAAGCGCCTCACCGATGCTCGTTGGTCCGAGGAGGTCTACGACGGCCTCTGGCATTCGCCGCTGAAGCGTTCCCTGGACGCTTTCATTGCGGAATCTCAGGAAAACGTCACCGGCGATATTCGCCTAAGCATGCACGCCGGCACCGCCACGGTGACCGGGCGCCGCTCTGGCCAGTCGCTGTATTCCTTTGATCTTGCCACCTATGACACCGGCGATTCCTTCGACCAAACCGCCGCAAAGGGCTTTGTTCAGCTGCACGGCCTGTCTACCCAGATTTCCAATCAGCGCGACCGCGATGGCGGTTTCCCGACCAGCGCCCAGAAGTAGAAGCATATGGAATCACATAAGACTAATGAAGGTGCCCTGTGGGGCGGCCGCTTTTCCGGCGGACCCTCCGAGGCAATGTTTGCCCTCTCTGTATCCACCCACTTTGACTGGGTCCTCGCGCCTTATGACGTATTAGCCTCCAAGGCGCATGCCAAAGTGCTGCACAAGGCAGGCTTGCTATCCGACGCCGACCTGGACACCATGCTCGCCGGTCTCACCGAGCTAGGGGAGAAGGTGGATTCTGGCGAATTCCGCCCGGCGCCGACAGATGAGGACGTCCACGGTGCGATGGAACGCGGGCTCATTGAGATTGTCGGGCCGGAAGTAGGCGGTCGCCTGCGTGCTGGCCGCTCGCGTAATGACCAGGTAGCGACGCTGTTTCGCATGTGGGTACGCGATGCCATTCGTGATACCGCCGCCCAGGTGAGCGACTTGGTGGATGCCTTGGCCGATCAAGCCGCATCCCATCCCGATGCCATCATGCCGGGCAAGACTCACTCGCAAGCCGCGCAACCAATTCTGCTAGCATACGAACTTTTGGGCCATGCGCAGCCGCTTCTGCGCGATATCGAGCGCCTGCAGGATTTGGACAAGCGCCTAGCCGTGTCTCCCTATGGCTCTGGCGCGCTTGCTGGTTCATCTTTGCAGCTCGACCCAGAGTCGATTGCAGAAGAGCTAGGGTTCGACTCCGCTGCTGAAAACTCCTTGGACGGCACTGCGGCTCGTGACTTCGCATCCGAGACTGCCTTCGTTTTGGCGCAGATCGCGGTGGATATGTCCCGCCTCTCGGAAGAAATCATCTATTGGTGCACACCGGAATACGGCTATGTCACGCTTGATGATGCTTGGTCGACGGGTTCGTCCATCATGCCGCAGAAGAAGAATCCGGACGTGCCGGAACTTACCCGCGGCAAGACTGGCCGCCTTATTGGCAATCTCACTGGGCTTTTGTCCACGCTGAAGGCTCAGCCGCTGGCCTATAATCGTGACCTGCAGGAAGACAAGGAGCCAATCGTTGACTCGGTGACACAGCTTAACCTGCTGCTGCCGGCGATGACCGGTCTTGTATCGACGCTGACGTTTCATGAGGACCGCATGCGCGAGTTGGCTCCGCGCGGGTTTACGCTGGCTACCGATTTGGCTGAATGGATGGTCCGCCAAGGTGTTCCTTTCCGTGAAGCGCACGAAGCCTCCGGCGCCTGCGTACGGATTGCTGAGGAACGTGGGGTGGACCTAATCGACCTCAGCGACGAGGACCTAGCGGGCGTCGACAAGCGGCTAAAACCAAGCGTCCGTGAAGTGCTCACCATCGATGGAGCAGTTGCCTCTCGTGACACCAAGGGTGGCACGGCCGGCGCTCGGGTGGCTGAGCAACGGGAAAAGGTACGTGAACGGGCCGCCGCTGCCCGTACCTGGGCGCAGACTCCACTGCGCTAACTAGTTTTCCCTCGGAATACCGCATGGCCGTAGGCCATGCGGTTCTTTTATGCCTAGATGTGGGGGTAGGGGATTAGCCCCTATTCCCAACCCCCCAACTGCATTGTTGAACACAATGGGGGTGCCGGTGACGTGGGTTACAATGTGGTGCGGTACTATCCTTGCAGAGAATGTGACCTAACAGACGCATTCATGTCAATGAAAGGACGATCTCTCCCATGACAGTAAATTCGCCGCCGCCCACAGCGGGGCCGCACGAGCACGAGAAGGCGGTCTACGCTTCGGAAGACCACGGCCTGCAAAAGGGGATGGGCAATCGCCAGCTCCAGATGATCGCCATCGGTTCTGCCATTGGTACCGGTCTTCTTTTGGGTACCGGTAGCCGCTTGCAAGACGCCGGACCGTTCCTAGCGGTGCTGTACCTTATTTGTGGCTTCTTTGGCTATATCATCCTGCGTTCTCTTGGCGAGCTCATTGTCTATCGCCCCAGCTCCGGTTCCTTCGTCTCCTATGCCCGTGAGTTCTACGGTGAGAAGACCGCTTTTGTCACAGGCTGGTTGTACTGGGGAAACTGGGCGATGACCTTGGTGGCGGACGGCACAGCCGTAGCTATCTACATCAAGTGGTTTAGCCAGTACACGTCGTGGCTCGACGCCGTTCCGCAGTGGGCACTGGCCCTCGTTGTTATCTGCGGCATCCTTGTATTCAACATGCTCTCGGTGAAGATCTTCGGCGAGCTGGAGTACTGGTTCTCCCTCATCAAAATTGTCGCGTTGATCATCTTCATGTTGGTGGCCATCGGTGTCCTTATTCTTGGCCACCCGAGCGGCGATCCCACCGGCTTTAGCCTCTTTTCTGATAACGGTGGCTGGCTGCCCAATGGCCTCATGCCTGCCGTCATCGTTGTCCAAGGTGTCGTCTTTGCCTACGCCGGCATCGAGCTTGTTGGAACCACCTCCGGTGAGACTAAAAATGTAGAAAAGCATATCCCGCGCGCAGTCAACAATGTGCTGCTCCGCATCTTGATTTTCTACTTCGGCTCCGTGCTATTGCTGACCTTGGTGTTGCCATACACTAACTATGTCGCAGATGTTTCGCCGTTCGTGACCTTCTTTGAGTCCCTGGGCGTTGGCGCGGCGGCTCCGATTTTCCAGCTTGTCGTTATCACCGCTGCGATTTCCTCGCTCAACGCTGGCCTGTATTCCACCGGCCGCATTATGTACAACATGTCCACCTCCGGCTCCGGCCCGAAGTTTGGCGCTCGCATGTCCAAGTCTGGTGGGCGGAATCAAGCGGTGGATGCGCCACGCTTGAATAGTTCGTTAAGTATTTCACGTGGGGTTGCGCCGCCGAGGATT